>CADCNV010000013.1:25182-29363 GCA_902802825.1 uncultured bacterium
AATCATTTTTGTTCGGCAGAGTGCCAATCGCCCACGAATTATTTAATTTGTACTTTACTAAAATGCTTTAGTAATTTCCCAAATCCATTGCGCATTTTTATTACCGGATTTGAAATATGTGATTTGTTTTGTTTTGATATAAATTTGTCAGTGTCAGGAATTCTTTCAAGTTTTGATTTAGATGTTGTGTCCGCCGGTTCAGGAACATCCATTCCTCCGCCTATTTGTACGGCTGTAGTTATTGTTGAAACCGGTAAATCCGAAATCCCAAATATAGAACCCATAACTATACTCCTTTAGTAAAAAAAAGGAGACACCCGGATTTGAACCGGGGATAAAAGCTTTGCAGGCTTCTGCCTTACCACTTGGCCATGTCTCCTAATTCGTATACTTAATATACGAAAGACATAATACTATGTCAAGAATTATTATTGTACCTTGCTCAAAATTATTTTGTTTAGCATATCTTTGGCGCTTTCTAATTGTGCATCTGTTCCTGTTTCAACGTCATTTTTTGTAAAATGAACTTTTATATCAGGTGCAATCCCCATTTTATTTATATCTGCGCCGTGCGGAGTCAGATATTTTGCTATTGTCAAATTCAGACCGGTTTCATTTGGCATCGGAATAATTTTTTGAACCATTCCTTTGCCGTAAGTCTTTGTACCTACGAGTTTTGCTCTGTGATAATCTTTCATTGCTCCTGCAAAAATTTCTGTAGCGCTCGCACTTGTCTGGTCAACCAACAGTACAACAGGTTTGTGAATATTTAAATTTGTGTTTTTTGCGGTTACATCATAACGATAGCCGTTTCTTCCGACAATACTGACAAGACGCCCTTGGTCTATAAACAAATTTGCAAGAAATACTGCATTTGAAAGCAGTCCTCCGGTATTCCCGCGTAAATCTATGATTAGCCCTTTTGTGTCAGCCGTGTTTTCAAGTGCTTCCAAAAATTCGTTCGGAACAGTGCTGCTTATAAAACTTGAAATCTGAATGTATCCGATTTTATCTTCAACCTGACTTTTTATGCTTTTTATCGCAATTTCTTTTCTGATTATCTGTTTGGTGATTTTTGACTGACCGCGCAAAATATCAAGGGTTACAAGGGTATTTTCAGGGCCTTTTACTAAATTTGAAACTTCGGAAATAGAAAGACCGTTTACATCATTACCGTTAACCGCAAGAATTATATCGCCGCTATGTAAATCTGCAAATTGCGCAGGAGTTTGGTCTATTATATTAATTATTTTTATTTTCCCCGCATCGTTTACTATACTGACTCCTATACCGTATATTTTTGATGTAATACTTGTCCTTTGTTTTAAAAATTCATCTTTTGTAAGGTAGCGGGAATAAGGATCATTCAAACTTTCGAGCATTGTTTCTGTTGCAACTTTTACATCATCTGCGGTTTTGATTTTATTCTGATAATGATTTCTCCACCTGCTCCATCGCTGATGATTAAAACCGGAATCATAATATTCATTTTTAATCGTTTCCCAATTTTTTTCAAAATGTTTTTGCGGGGATAATTTATGTGTATTTATAATTTGTGAATTGTCACTCAGCAAAGGATTTTTATTTGCAATATAAAATGAATGACCGCCGTACAAAACAATCATTGTCCCTGCAATTAATATCAAAGCTGTTACTCTTCGCCTCATATTTGTAATTTAACATCAATGATATTTTTTAATCAATATACTTTCTGCGTAAAACAGATATTTATTCAAAAAATATTATAAATCCTCAAAGCCGGGAGAATATGAAGGTAAATTTTTGTAACCGGAATTTTGCATCACTGATTTTTTGATATATTTATTTGTGTGATTGCCTTTTTCAAGTAATTTTTTAAGTGTGTTTTCACGTCTTACAAGTGAAGAACTTTCATCGTTACTTTCAGGATACAATTTTAAAATCTCATCCCAAACGACAGCTTCCATAGTCCAGGCATAAGTTTCTTCCGCCAGAGAATTAAATTCATCCTGATGAAGCGCTTCGTGGGATAAGAGCGCAGCTAAAGCACCGGCAGGAGCATTTCTGTGTTTTTGATTAATATAAATGTATAATTTTTTACCTTTTTTCCAACCCAAAGCATCAAATGTTGCATAATCAGCGCTAATCTGGCTCAAATCTCTGAATTCGATTTTAACGGGTTTTTGGGATAAATTATTCCCTAAAATTGCATTTCTTGAAAACATTCCTGTTGTTTCTTTCAGCATATCAAGTGCAACATAAAATATCTCGTCTTTTCCGACAGACTTGTAGCTTGGTTCAATTTGTTTTATATAAACCGGGGTATATTTTGCGGGGTATTGTTTGGGTACAACCTGACTTGTTATATCATCATTTTCTGCAAGCACACAGACGGAAATATTCACGGATAATAATATTCCGACAAGTAATTTTGCTGTTAACTTCCTTAAATCTAATTTCATATTTTATTATATCCCTCATAAATCTCAGATATAAATATTATATTTATGTTTTTTCAAAAGGCAAATTTTATTTTTTTCTGCTTAATTTGACAAGTTCAGAATATCTGAATTTATACTCGTTTGTATCATCTAAATTCTGAGCTTCTGAGATGTATTCAAGTGCGGATTTGTAATCTTCTTTCGCCTGGTAAAATTCGCTCATTTTTGCATAATATTTAGGATTATTCAAATCGTAAAGGATTGCACGTTTCATACATTCTATGGCTTCTTCGGGGTCGTTTGTATTTTGTCTTGAAAGTGCAAGGTAATAATATCCTGCCGCACAGTTTATATCAAGTGAGAGGGCCCTTTGTGCGTATTCTTTTGTCTTCTCGTAATCCTGAAGATAATAAGAGCTCTTTGCTCCTAAAATGTATGCGCTTATATAATTCTCATTATCTTTAATAATTTCGTCTGCAATTTCAAGTGCCTTATCGTATTGTTTTTGTAAAATATAAATTTCACCCAAATCACAGAGTTTTGAAGGATTTTTTTGCTCAATAGCTTTTGTTTGTTCAAGTATTTGCTGCGCTTTATCATAATTGCCAAGCTGAACATATATATGACTCAGAGAAGTTTTTGCAAAGTCATCCTGCGGATTTTCCCCAATGCATTTTTTAAGAAGCTCCACACTTTCAACATAATTTTTATTATGAGAAAGTAAAAGCGCGTTTAAAACATCAGCCCCATAATGCTCAGGATTTATACCCAAAATTGCGTTAATTTCATTCTCTGCTTTTGAGTATTCTTTATTTTCATAATACAGATATGCAAGCGAATATCTGTAATCCGCATTATCAGGGGCAAGATATATTGCTTTTGAATATGCCTGCGTTGCCTCTTTAATCCAACCGTTATAGAAATACGCATTCCCCAAATTATAAAAATATTTCGGATTATTTTTATCTAATTCGGATGCTTTTGCAAAATGCTTGATTGCTTCAACAAAATTCATATTTTCCAAATCGAAAATACCTAAAAAATTAAGCGTTTCAGGGTTTTGACTGTTTATTGAAATTCTGTTAAATATTTCTTTTGAAGTGTCAAAATCTCCTTCATCAAATTTTATTTTACCTTTTAAAAGTAGGACATTTTCATCATTTTCATCACAATCATCAAGCTGCTTTTTAGCTTCTTCGGTTTGATTATTCATATATAGGGCATTTGCTAATTTGATTTTAATTTCATCAGTAAAAAATTCTGATGTTTTATATTTTTCAATTTCTGAAAACCGTTTCATGCTGATTAAAATATTAACTAATTCTTTGAGGTTATTTGTGCCCGGTTTTATTTGATAAAGCTTCCCTGCTGTTGCAAGGGCTGAATCCAAGTCGCCGCTTCTGATATTTGTATTACAGGAAATTCTTAATGATGCTTCATGCTCAGGATTTAAAGAAAGAACTTTATCTATGTATTGTTGGGTTCTTTCATAGTTATTCATAAGGAAATACAATTCCCCTATCTGATACAGAATTTCTATATTGTCGTTTTCTGTTTCCAGTGCTTTATAAAGCATTTCTATTGCCGGCTTGTAATATTTTTGTTCTTTTAATTCAAATGCTTGCTTGATATAATTTATTGTTTCAGTATTTTCCATTGCGGTAATCCTATTCTTCATCCATTGTTTGCGGGATATAAGGAATTGAATTTAATTCATCATCCTGCGAATTTTTCTTAAATTTGAAAATATTTTCAAAGTCG
>CADCNV010000013.1:29372-56214 GCA_902802825.1 uncultured bacterium
TTTTACGGGTTTTTCAACTTTTTTGTTTATAATAATCAAAACTTCATCCGGTTTTGCCATTTTTAGATTATTTCTTGCGATACCTTCAAGACTGTTATCGGATGTAACCATTTTCTTCTCTGCTTTTAAGTCCTGATTATGCAGTTTTGTTTGTTTCAATACTCTTTCAAGTGTAATAACTTTTGTTTTGTAGGATACAATTTTCCCGATATTTAAAATTGCACTGTATCCCATCTGAATAAGACAAAAAACCAGAACAATAGTAAAAAACGAATAATAAAATCCGGTTTTTTTATTTTTTTTCTCTTCATAATTATTAAAATTTTCTGATTTATTTTTGCCCATAAAATCCCTTTGATAAGATTATAAACAAAATTCTTGCTAAAAACAAACATATTTTACAAATTTTATTGTTTTGAATTAAATGACAATATGTAAAAACAGGATTCTGAAAAAAGTCCGGAATCCTGTTTTTTACTTAATATATTATCAATTATTCAGCATCTTTTTTGGCAAATGACTGATTTGCTCTTGAAGATATTTCTTCTTTTATTTTAGAAATAAATTCGTCAACGCTGAATGTGCCTATTTGACCGATGCCTCTTGCACGAACTGCAACTGTTCCTTCTTGTGCCTCTCTGTCGCCGACTACACAAACATAAGGAATTTTCTTGTCTTGCAAAGATTCTCTTATTTTGTAGTTCATTGATTCGGAGCGGTCATCTAATTGCGCTCTTATGCCTGCTTCGCGCATTTTTTTGTATACAATTTCAGCATAATCAGTGTGTTTATCATTAGAAATCGGAACAACATTTACCTGCGTAGGTGCAAGCCATGTCGGGAATGCTCCTGCATAATGTTCAATTAAGATTCCATGGAATCTTTCCATTGAACCGAAGATTACTCTGTGAAGCATCAATGGAGTCTTTAACTGTCCGTCTTTATCCTGATATTTAATGTCAAATCTTGCAGGCAAATTGAAGTCTAACTGAATTGTAGCACATTGCCAAGTTCTGCCGATAGCATCTTTCACCTTGAAGTCAATTTTCGGCCCGTAGAATGCCCCGTCTCCTTCGTTGATGTCATATTTCATCCCTCGGCGTTCCATTGCTTCTTTCAAGCCGGCTTCTGCTTTGTCCCAATTTTCTATTTCCCCGACAAAGCTTTCAGGACGTGTTGAAAGTTCAACTTCAAATTCCATATTGAATATAGCCATTGTATCCGCTACAAAATCAATAATTGCATTGATTTCATCAACCAACTGTTCAGGAGTGCAGAAGATGTGAGCATCGTCTTGCGTAAAGCCCTGAACACGAGTCAAACCGGATAATGCACCTGATTTTTCTTTACGATAAACAGTGCCTAATTCTGCCATTCTTAGTGGTAATGAACGATAAGAATATCTGTTTGCCTGATAAATCAAAATATGGAACGGGCAATTCATTGGTTTCACAACGTATTGGTCGTCCGAATCCTCATCTTTTTGTACAAAAAACATATTTTCCTTGTAGTGATCCATGTGACCTGAAATTTCCCAAAGAGTAGATTTTGCAATTTGAGGAGTGTTAACGATTACATAACCTCTTTTGCGGTGTTCTTCTCTCCAGTAATTTTCAATCTGCTCACGAACGCAAGCTAAATTCGGATGCCACAATACAAGTCCCCCGCCCATTTCTTCACGGGTTGAGAACAGGTCTAATTGTTTGCCGAGTTTTCTGTGGTCACGTTTTTCTGCTTCTTCCAGAAATGTCAAATATGTCTGCAAATCATCTTTATTCCAGTATGCGGTCGCATAAATTCTTTGAAGCATTTTATTTTTTTCGTTTCCGCGCCAATATGCGCCTGCAACTTTTAATAATTTGAACGCATTTGCTTTTATATATGATGTGTTTGGTAAGTGCGGGCCTGCGCAAAGGTCATTAAATAACGCATTTCCGTCTTTATCTTTTGTAATATATAAAGTCGGGTTATCGTTGCGGTGTTCTTCCAATAGTTCTGCTTTGTAGATTTCACCCTGAGATTTAAATTCATCAATTTGTGCCTGAACATCAGGAATTTCATATCTTTCAAATGTAAGATTTTGTTTAACAATTTCTTTCATTTTTTCTTCGATTTTGTCCAAATCTTCCTGTGTAAAAGCATGACCATCTGTCAAATCAAAGTCGTAATAAAATCCGTCAGCAGTTGATGGCCCGATTGCTAATTTTGCAGACGGGAATAAACTTTGAACAGCTTGAGCCATAATGTGAGATGTCGAGTGTCTTAAAATCGACAAAGTTTCGTTGTTCTTTTCCATATTCAGTTTTACCTTTCTATCCTTTTGGAGTAAATATAATTATAATGTAACAAACACGCTACTTTATAATTTTGCATCCTAACATTGGACAACATTTATTTACCCTGAGGTGGATCCCTCAAACAAGTACAGAAATATTATATAGCAAAAAAAATTTTTTTGTGTTTTATAAAGGTAAAAGGAGTATAAATATGCAGACAAATTTAAGTGTAAACAATGTTCAGCCGGCTTTTGGTATAAGGGTATCCGATAACTTCGTAAAAGCGGCTCATAATTACTTTAACGGAGTTGAATACAGACCTTGGAGAGCCGAAATTTTTGATAAAAAAGTAGCTCAAATGTTCAATGAATTCGGATATGACGAATTCAAAATTTCCTACAAAAAAGAAGATATTGACGGTAAAAGAATGCATTCTTTGTATGCGGGAAATGGTGAATATAAAGTTCCGTTAACTCATAAGGATAAATTTAGAAAAGTCATAGAAAAATTTCAGAGAATGAATAAAGGTGAGCTATATATTAAAATCAAACAATTCCGTCAGGAGCATCCCGAATTAATGCCTATAAAAAAAGAAATCAAAAATGTAGATACAGATTAACAAAAAAACTCTCCGTTCGGAGAGTTTTTTAGAATCTGAAATCGCGTTCACCGTGTTCAATTTTTTCAAGATATTCTGCTGTTTTATCTTTTACCACTTCAGTTGTTTCAAGTTTGGATAATTCTTTTTTTATAAGTTCATACCCGATTTTTTTTGTTTCATCGGATGCGTAATCTTCAAGATATTCTTTTAATGTTATGAGTGCATTAGGATGGCAGAAATTATGAATTTGTTTATCTTTGCAGATTTCCATAAATTTATCGCCGACTCTTCCTGCTCTGTAACATGCAGTACAAAAGCTTGGGACATAGCCGATTTCCATAAGCCATTTAATAACTTCATCAAGGGTTCTTCTGTCTTCGACATCAAATTGTGCGGTTTCTTCTTCAGATATGTCCTGCGGGTGTGCATATCCGCCGACACTTGTTTTTGAACCGCCTGATATTTGAGAAATCCCCAAATCCAATACACGTTTCCTTGTTTTTGCGCTTTCTCTTGTAGATATTATCATACCCGTATATGGTACGGCTATTCTTATACAGGCAACAATTTTTGCAAATGTATCATCATCAATTCCGTTTTCAAACGTACTCGGGTCAATATCATCGGCTTTTCTGATACGAGGAACGGAAATCGTATGCGGTCCGACTCCAAAAACTGCTTCCAAATGCTCTGCATGCATTAAAAGTGCTGTGAATTCATATTTGTAAGTCGAAAGTCCAAACAAAACTCCCATTCCGACATCATCTATTCCGCCTTCCATTGCTCTGTCCATTGCTTCTGTATGATAATCATAATTGTGCTTAGGACCTGTCGGGTGAAGCCGTTCGTAGCGTTCTTTATCATAAGTTTCCTGGAACAATATATATGTGCCAATACCTGCTTCTTTTAGTTTTTTGTAATTTTCAACGGTAGTTGCGGCAATATTAACATTGACTCTGCGGATTGCACCGTTTTTATGGTTAATTGAATATATTGTTTTAATAGACTCTAAAACGTATTCAATGGGATTGTTAACGGGGTCTTCACCTGTTTCAAGTGCAAGACGTTTGTGCCCCATATCCTGTAAGGCAATTACTTCTTCTTTTATTTCTTCCTGAGTCATTTTTTTGCGCGGGATATGAGTATTTTTTGCATGGTAAGGACAATAAACACATCCGTTTACGCAATAATTCGATAAATATAACGGGGCAAAAAGGACAATTCTGTTTCCGTAATATTCCTGCTTAATTTTTTTTGCAAGTGAATAAATTTCATTATTTTTTTCTTCAATCTCGCAGGCAAGCAAAACGGATGCTTCTTTGTGAGTCAAGCCGTTGCCGAGTTTTGCTTTTTCTAAAATCTTATCAATTAACGCCACATTATTTTTATTTTCTTCTGCATATTCAAGTGTTGATAAAACTTCTTCATTATCAATAAATTCTGTTGCGTGGGGTGATTTTACGTTATACATTATATCCTTCTCTCTAATATTTTTATTCATCAATGAGCATACTTGCGCCTATTACACCTGCGCTGTTGCCAAGCTGAGCAGGAACTATTTCTACTGCTGAACCGGCTACAACCATTGCTCTTTGTTTTATTGTGCGACGGATCGGTTCAAGAAGTAAATCGCCGCATTCTGCGACGCCTCCGCCTACAATAACTTTTTCAGGATTAAGTAAATTAATAACACTTGTCAAACCAAGTCCGATATATTCACCCATTATTTCAAAAATTCTTTTAGCAACGGGGTCTCCTGCTTCTGCAGCTTTTGCAACTATATACGGAGTTATTTCTCCGTCACTTGCTAATTCTGCAAATTTAGCTGATTTCCCGCCTTTTAAATAATCCTGAGCCATAGCAACAATGGATGGCCCTGATGCATAAGCTTCCAAACATCCTGTATCTCCGCAGCCGCAAATTGCGCCGTCTTTTGCTACAAGTTTGATATGCCCGATTTCGCCTGCTGCATTTGAAGCCCCCCGAACAAGTTTTCCGTTTATCACAAGCCCTGAACCAATACCTGTCCCGACTGTGATGCATACAAAATTTTCACAGCCCCTGCCTGCTCCAAATTTTAATTCCCCAAGGGCTGCGCATCTTACATCATTATCAATTTTGGTCGGAATGTGAAATTCCTCTTCAATCATTTTTGCAATCGGAACATTTACCCACCCCGGAATATTTGGAGCGAGTTTTACTATCCCGTTTTTGCAGTCAATTTGTCCGGGGAAATCGAATCCTATTGCTTCTATTGATTTTTCATCTGTCTTTGTTTCTTTCATCAAATCACGGATTGATTGCTTAATATTATTAACGGTATATTCAAAACCCATTTTTGCGTAAGTAGGTACACTGTTTGAATAAATAATTTTGCCTTTTTCATCTACAAGAGCAATCTTAACATTTGTTCCGCCAACGTCTATTCCGATTCTTTTTCCCATTTTTATCCCCTTCTTAAACTAATGTTTAAATTTATAATATCACAAAAAAAATAGAAAAAATGAATTTAAATTATTTGTGAGTGTTAAATTTTTGTCTGATTGGGGTGATTTTTTTCTTGAAATTATTTTATGTTTTTGATACCCTTATTCATATTTATATTGAAAGAAGGGATAGAAAATGGATAAAAGAGTACTACTTTGTATAATGGACGGATGGGGTATCTCATCGGGTTCTGATAAATATGATGCAACCAAATTGGCTCATCCTGTCAATGTGCCAAAATTGGAAAAAGAAGAAAAATTTATACAAATTCATGCAGACGGAGAAAATGTCGGCTTACCTGAAGGTCAAATGGGTAACAGTGAAGTCGGCCACTTGAATCTCGGGGCAGGCAGAATTGTTTATCAGGATTTGTCAAAAATTAATAATGCTATTAAAGACGGTTCATTCTTTAAAAACGAAAGATTTTTAAATGCAATAGAACATGTAAAAAAATACAATTCTGCGCTGCATATATACGGACTGGTTTCAACAGGCGGTGTTCATTCGTCATTAAATCATGTGTTGGCGTTAATTCAGCTTGCCGCTAAAAACGGAATAGAAAAATTCTATGTACATGCATTTTTGGATGGCCGTGATACTCCTCCTGCAAGTGCTTGTGAATATTTGCAAATTGTAGAAGACGAGTTGAAGAAATATAACCTTCCTCCGGTAGCAACTGCAATCGGGCGGTATTACATTATGGATCGTGATAATCGTTGGGAAAGAGTTGAAAAAGGTTATAATGCATTATTGTTGGGCGAAGGTAACCACGCATCAAACGTAATAGAAGGAGTTAAGAAATCTTATGAAGAAGGAATCACAGACGAATTCGTTCTTCCTGTCGTTGCAGGAGGCGAAGAATCAAGAATACACGATAACGATGCAATCATATTCTTTAACTTCCGTCCTGACAGAGCAAGAGAAATCACCAAGGCAATTAACTTTGCTGATTTTACCGGATTTGACAGAAAGAAAGTCTTAAATAATGTTCTTTACACGACAATGACAAGTTATGAAGCAACATTTGATTTTCCTGTTGCTTTCCCGAAAGAAAAACTTGTGAATATATTGGGTGATGTTTTGGAAGCAAACGGAATAAATCAGTTCCGTACTGCAGAAACAGAAAAATATGCTCATGTTACATTTTTCTTTAATGGTGGTATAGATGAGCCGCAACCGCACGAAACAAGAGTTCTTGTTCCGTCCCCAAAAGTTCCGACTTATGATTTGCAACCTGAAATGAGTGCCCCTGAAGTTTGTGAAAATGTTTTGAAAGCAGTGAATGACCCGAAATATCAGTTTATTTTGGTAAATTTTGCCAATCCTGATATGGTTGGTCATACAGGTGTAGTTGAGGCGGCAACAAAAGCTTGTAAAGTTGTCGATGAATGTGTGGGTAAAATCGCAGATGCATGCAAACAAAATGGTGTTGTTATGCTGTTAACCGCAGATCACGGTAACTCCGAAACAATGGTAAACGAACAAACAGGTAAGCCGCACACTGCGCACACAACAAATCCTGTTCCGTTTGTTTTAATAAATGCTCCAAAGGAACTTGAATTGAAACAAACCGGTAAACTTTGTGATGTTGCTCCGACGGTATTGCAATTACTAGGTATTGAACAGCCAAAAGAAATGACAGGGGAATCGCTTATTAAAAGGCAGTAAGATGCTAAGGCAGCAAGGTACTAAGTATTTAATATTTTAATTTCTTATTGTCATAGTGCCTTAGTAACTTAGTATCTTTTAAAGGAATATTATGAACACTAACAATGATGATCTGAATATTGATTTTTCGTTTAAAAAGAATGATGTTGATGAATTATTCTTTAATCTTGGCGAGAGTCCTGACGGATTTAAAAATAAAGATTTCCGCTATACCCTGAGTATGATTTATCAAATTATTGAGGATGAATTTGCAGGTGTTTTCTTGAGCCCGAATACTCCCACAAGAAATACTAATTTTTATCTGGTAAATAAAAACGGTCAGTATTCATTTGTGGTGACTCCTACAAATAATTTTGAATATTATTTGAAATCAAAGGGATCGTTATTCAGAATGCGTCCTGAACAATTACCCGACGGAACAAGGGGATATTTTCTCGCGTGGGATTTAGTCATGGATTATTTCGGGGGATTTGGTAATATTGTAGATTTTGAAGCACTTACTCCTACATTTATCTATTTTAATAAATTGACTTATTTTGTAATGAAATTAATTGAAAAATTGTACTTTATTCCTACGGTAAAACGTAACGGTACAATGTTTCGGATTATTTACGAGCCGGTAGTTAACAACACTCAAATGGCAAGAATTATCAATCAGTTTGAAGAATGTATGCCTGATGATTTGTTTATTATCGGTGAGAAACCAAAGAATTTTGTATACGAGTTTATTTATACATACCTGAATTACGTTATTTATAAATTTTTAGGTATAAAAATGTTCCGCTTCAAAGATGTTCAGTCAGGAACTTATTTGCTAAAAGATTTAGAGCGGAAATCTATGTTTAAAGGCAGAGATTTAGCCGAAAGTTTTACAAATTGGTTTGATGAGCTTTATTTAGGTAAATATGATGTAATTCCTCTGTTGAAAATTGAAAAACAAACCGATGAAATTTTCCGTCTAAAAGTTTATATTAAAAATCGAAAAACTAATGAAGAAGTTCTAATTGACAAACTTTATACCGATGAAGAAGTTTTTGATGCAAAAGCAAGTGATATAGCAAGAATTGTTGAAAAACAACTGAATTATGCTCTGCGTTATATGCCTGAATTGGAACAGTTATTTGAAGACGAGGACAAACTATATCTTGATTTCAATCTGAATGAGGTTTACCAGATAATCACAAAAACCGCATATTATCTTCAGAAGGCGCAGATTGAAGTTGTATTGCCTGAAGAACTCACAAATATTGTAATCCCGAGGGCCTCAATTAATGCAAAAGTGAAATCCGCAAGAGCCGGCGATTTATCTGATATTTTCAACAGTAATTCAGCAGGGAAGTTATCTTTGGACGATATTTTGGAATTTTCTTATGAAATTTCTATCGGGGATGAAAAATTATCACTTGAGGAATTTAAGAAACTTACGGAAGAAAATAATGGTTTAATTAAGTTTAAGAATAAATATGTTCTTGTTGATAAAGACGAGTCGAAAAAAATCTTTGAACAAATTGCAAAAACGAACCTTAAATCAATGTCGAGAATGGAACTTATTCATGCCTCGTTATCAAAGCAGTTTGATCAGTATGATTTTGATTATGATGCTGCTTTTGCCAGAGTATTGGCTGATTTTACAAAACCTGTCGATATTACTTTGCCAAAAGATTTGAACGGGGAATTAAGACCTTATCAGCAGATTGGTTTAAAATGGCTTTGGACAAATATTGCAAAGGGCTTTGGTGCTTGTATGGCAGATGATATGGGCTTAGGCAAAACCATTCAGGTCATCAGTCTTTTACTCAAAATGAAGGAAGAAAAGAAACTCAAAAAGCCGGTTCTTGTTATCTGTCCGACAACTCTTATGGGTAATTGGATGAAAGAATTGCAAATGTTTGCGCCGTCTCTTGATGCTGTTATTTATCACGGCACAGACAGACAGTTAGACGTAAATCATGATGTAATTTTGACTACTTATGCAATTATGAGAATTGATGTTGAAGAACTCAAAAAACAGGCATGGAGTGTTATTATTGTAGATGAAGCTCAAAATATTAAAAACCCTGATACCGCTCAAACATTAGCAATAAAAATGCTAAAATCCGATGTAAAAATTGCAATGACGGGTACTCCTGTCGAAAACAGATTAACCGAATTGTGGAGTATATTTGACTTTATCAATAAAGGTTACTTGGGGTCGCTGCGTGAATTCCAAAAGAGCTATGCAATTCCTATAGAAAGGTTTAAAGAACATTCAAGAGCCGGAAAACTGAAGATGTCTATTTCTCCGTTTGTATTAAGACGATTAAAAACTGACAAAAATGTTATTTCAGACTTGCCTGAAAAAATGGTTCTTAACGAATATTGTTATCTGTCCAAGCCACAGGCGATTCTTTATGAAAAAACTCTTAATGAAATGATGGAAAAAATCAGCGGATTCACAGGGGTTAACAGAAGAGGCAATATTTTCAAACTTATTACGGCGCTTAAACAAATTTGCAACCATCCTTATCAATTCCTGAAATCAGGGGAAATGGGAGTTGAATTGTCGGGTAAAATGGCAAAGTGTCTTGATTTGGTTCAAAGTATTCTTGATAGAGGAGAAAAAACTCTTATATTTACTCAATACAAAGAAATGGGCGATATTTTAAGTAAAGTACTTGCTCAGGAATGCAATACCGAGCCGCTATTTTTTCATGGCAGCTTAACTGTTCCGCAAAGAGAAGAATTAATTGACAAGTTCCAGAATGATTCTGATACAAAGGTGATGATACTTTCTTTAAAAGCCGGCGGAACCGGCTTGAACTTAACAAGTGCAACAAATGTAATTCATTATGATTTGTGGTGGAATCCTGCGGTTGAAGATCAGGCAACAGACAGAACCTACCGTATCGGGCAAGATAAAAACGTAATGGTTCACAGAATGATTACGTTAGGTACTTTTGAAGAAAAAATCGATGAAATGCTAAAATCCAAAAAAGAACTTGCAGATATGGCGGTTTACGAAGGTGAAAAGATTATCACAGAACTTACAGACGAAGAAATTTACGAAATCTTTACGCTGTCAGCTTAGAGCAGGAAGAAATTATTGCTGTAATCCGGCTCAAAATATTTTTTATGTATATTAAAGTTCTGTTCTATAAAAGATGAAATATCGTCTTTATCGTCTTTATATTTGCTTAAGCCAACTGCATCAACATCTTCTTTAAAGATAAAACTTAACAATTCCATATACACATCCTCCTAAAATTTTTTAGCGTGTATAATGTATTTAATGAAGTCCGAATAAAAGTCAAAAAAGGAGAATAAAAATGACAGAATTAGTAACAAAAGATATGAACATTATTGAAATTGCTCAAAAACACCCTGAAAGTATTGAAATTTTCCATAAATATGGTTTAGGATGTTTGGGTTGTGCAGCTGCAAGATTTGAAAATCTTGAAGCCGGTGCAAAAGTTCACGGTTTTGATGTTGATGCTATGGTTAATGATATCAATGCTGCAATCGAAGCAAATGAAACTGAAGACTAATTACAAAAATCAGAAAATATAAAAGGGAGTTTCATTATGAAACTCCCTTTTTTATTATTTATATTATTCAGGTTACGCAATTGTTTTATTCAAAAAACCTGCCATTGTCGGTTTGCTTGACGGAATCAAAGGTGCTTGTTGTGCTTGGGTTCTGTTTTTGATTCTGTCTTCTTCAGCTTTTTTCTTTTCAGTCATTGCTTTACAAATATCCGTAAGTGCAATGATTAAGCCCGGAACAAGTACTAATGTTGATAACGCCCCAAAGAAGCTGTTACATGTCTTAGCTCTGTTGAGTAATTTGTTTGGTTTTCTGAATAATTTATACAAATCTTCAAGTTTTTTCGATTTATTTACATTTGCATCGTGTAAAATTTCTTTGATTTGTTCTTTTGAGGCATTTTCAAATGTTGTTCCCGCATCTTTTAATATTTCATCAACAGCAGCTTTGATATTTGAATCATTTGCAAGTGCTTTTTTGATATTACCGCCTGATTTTTCAATAAATTCGATAAATCCGTCAATTTTACCTTTGTACTTATCAATGTTTGTATATTTATAATCTAATTGTTTACTTGATAAAATGGAATGTCTTTTATCGGCAGGATTCAAATAATCCCAAATTTTTTGTAATGTATTTCTGCCTTCAAGATTTTTGTTGTTCAATGCAAGACCGGTCAATTTTGTAAATCCGTCAGAGAATAATCTGGCAAGTGCCTTTGCCCCGAACAACAATGCTGTAAATGCTGTCATATCACGGACAAGAATTTCCCCGTAATCATATTTATCCTGCGCATGAGCAAGTCTTGGCAAAATACAAGGACCATACAATAAAACAGCCATAGCATTACCTTGTATAATAGGCCCGTTCAACTCAAAAATATCAGAAACTTTTTTAATTTTTGTACTGTTTATAACTTTATTTCCGAGTTTTTCAACTGCAGAAGACGCTCCGCCAAATGAGACCTGCTTATTATCTGCTTTATCTTCGGCTTTTTGTGCCCCGCCATTAGCATTTTGCAATGCCGGCTCCTCATCATTCATCAATGCAGGATTTTTACCCCCTGTTCCCATATTGTATAATTTAGGAATTTGAGTATAGAACAATGCAACAGCAGTAAACAAACCGAGATTAGTTAAAATTCTTGAGCCCATTCTGCGGTTTGTGAATTTGGAAACTACTTCTGATATATCTGCATCAGCTGATTTTTTTAAAACCTCATGCATATTTTTGGTAGCATCATTAAAATAATTTTTCATTGCCTTAGAAAGCTCGCTTATACTGCCGCCCTTTACTTTTCCGTCAGATGATAACATTTCAATTGCCATATCTGATGATGCCCCGCCGACATGAAGTTTTTTCATTTTGATATAATCATCTTCTATAGAACCAATTTTTGCCAATTCTTCAGCTTTTTCTTTACGTTTTTTGCTGCTTAATAAATTTTTAAAGCCGCTATATTTATTGTTTATAGCTTCAATTTTTATTTGTTTATCAGCATATTCCTTAGCGAGTTTATCAATATTCTTGATTTTTACTGCATTAGGATTATTATTGATTGTCTGTTCCAAAATACTCTTATATACTTCTTTATAGAATGTTTTTTTATCTCCGTTTCCTGCCTGCACTGCAGTTTTGTTTTCATCAACGTAACGGGTAAATATATTTTTAAAGCTGTCTAAGTAATCTAATTTTACACTATTACCCGAACCGAATTTTTTGTTAATTCCTTTCAGTAATAACCATGGGATAACAAAAGCACTCGGTCCTGTTATGACTTCTCTGATACCTTCTTTTCTTGCATAAGCCCAATTTAATTCGCGTTTCGGCTGTCCGTTTTTATCTAAAATTTCATTACCGTTTTCGTCATGCTTTTTCTTTCCGCCTCGGAATAATCCTTTACCGACACGAGGGGCGATAAATCCTAAACCGTCCTGAATACAGAAGGATGCAGCAAAGCCGCCTGCAGCAATAAAATCCATAAGGCCAACAATAAAATTAGGGGCTTTAAAACCGCCCGTAAATGCAACACTCTTTGCCGGCGCATTCAAGCGTGGGGTTTGTATATCTTTGGTTCGTTTTTTTGAATTGTTTATAGAACCAATACTTTGTCCTACTGAGTTTACCTGCATAATCCCTACTATATTTCAAAACCTGCTACATGATAGATAAAAACAATAATTGTATTAAAATTGTCTTTTTTTATGATTATGTTTCAAAACTTTTACATTCATTTACACATTTGTTTTAAAACAAGTGTACTTATTATACTTAATCTGCAACTTTTTTTCAAGTTATTTACTACAATTATAACATTTCTGTTACAAAACTTTTAATTATAGGGAATTTTGTAAATATTTATTCAAAATTTCAATAGCTCTTTTTGACATCAATTCCCCTTTTAACTTTTTGTTTTTGCGCTCTTTTTTGGGGAGTTCAACAGGAGGTATAATCCCCCAATTTGAATTAATCGGTTGAAAGTGATCATTCTCAGGGTTTGTTATGTAATGTGTCAGAGCTCCGAGCATGGTTTCATTAGGAAGTTCTAATAATGGTTCCTTTTTCAGGAGTCTTGCCATATTAATTCCTGCCAAAAGTCCTGATGCAATAGATTCTGAGTAGCCCTCTGTTCCTGTTATTTGTCCTGCAAAGAACAAATCGTTCCTTTCTCTTGTCTGAAGGGTCGGATTAAGAAGTTTTGGGGAATTTATGAATGTATTTCTATGCATGACTCCGTAGCGGACAATGCTGCAATCTTCAAGTCCGGGGATTGACTGCAATAGTTCTTTTTGCGCTCCCCATTTCAAGTTTGTCTGAAATCCGACAAGATTGAATAGGGTTTTTGCGCTGTTATCCTGCCTTAATTGGACAACTGCATAATTTTTTTGTCCTGTTCGTTTATCTATAAGTCCTACCGGCTTCATAGGCCCAAAGCGCAGAGTGTCTTCTCCTCTGGAAGCCAAGACCTCAATCGGCAGACAACTTTCAAAAAATTTTGCTCCTTTTTCAAAGTCATGACGTTCAATTCTTGGGGCATTGATTAAAATATTATAGAATTTTTCATATTGTTCTTTATTCATCGGGCAATTAATGTATGAAGCTTCCCCTTTGTCATATCTGCTTGCCCAAAAGGCAGTATCAAAATTTATGCTGTCACATTCAACAATTGGTGCGATAGCATCAAAAAAGTGCAGATATTCACTTTTTGTAAATTTTTTAATTTTGTCAGCGAATTTGTCGCTTGTTAAAGGACCTGAAGCAATTATGGTTGGGGTGTTTGGGATTTCTATAATTTCTTCTCTTATCAGATTAATATTCGGATTATTTGTTATTATTTCTGTTACTGTTTGTGAGAACTTGTGTCTGTCAATCGCAAGAGCGTTTCCCGCCGGTACGGCACATTCTTTTGCAATTTGAATAAGTTCTCCGCCTAAAATTTCCATCTCGTGTTTTAAAAGGCCGCTGCCGTTTGTTATATCATAACTGCCAAGCGAATTTGAACATACAAATTCCGCACAATCTTCTGTTGTATGCGCTCCTGTTTCGACATTTGGACGCATCTCGTACAAATTAACCCTAAGCCCTCGTTTTGCAAGCTGTAGTGCTGCTTCAGAACCTGCAAGTCCCGCTCCGATAACATTAACTTCCATAGTAATAAAAGTTTATGATAAATAGGCAGGCATGTAAATAAGCTTTACAAATTTACATAACCTCTCGACAAATGAATTTGTTTGATGTATGGTTGTGCTACACGCAGAAATATAAGTACAAAGGAGAATTTATTATGCAAATTATATTGAAAAAAGATGTTCAAAACCTTGGGGAAGCAGGGGACATCATCAATGTTAAAGACGGTTATGCAAGAAACTTTTTATTGCCTCAGAATGTTGCTGAATTAGCAACTAAAGGTGCTTTGGAAAACAGAGAAAAGAATATTGCAAGAATTAAAGCAAAACAGGAAAAATTGAATGCTGAAGCATTAGAAAAAGCTAAAAAGATTGAAGAATTCGGCAAATTGGAATTATCTGCAAAAGCAGGTGAATCAGGCAAATTATTTGGTACAATTACTACCAAAAAACTTACTGAAGAACTTGCGGCTAAAGCAGGTATTGAAGTTGACAGAAAATCAGTTTCTCTTAATGCTCCAATCAACAAAATCGGTGAATACAAAATGCTTATCAAATTAACTTCTAAAGTTAAATGTGAATTGGCAGTTGTTGTAACAGCATCAGAAGTTGTTAAAGAAGCAATCGAAGAAGAACCTGCGACTGAAGAAGCTGCTGAATAACCGTGATTAACGGTCAAAAGTTTGAAACTGTCATTTTGAATTTATTTTATATTCAGGGTGGCAGTTTTATTATTAATCAGAGATATGAAGTATGACAAATAATTTAAAACTTAAACCGATAGGAATCGGGTCACTGCCGCATAATAATGCGGACGATGCTTTTTGTGTTGTAGAAAAAGATTTTTCGCAAATTCCGTTTTTCCCTCAGCTTGCAAATCTGAGCAGAAACGAAGATATGATGATTCAGTTTTTGGAAGGGCTGCCTTCTTTCTCTTTCGATAATGCTTCACAGTTTGTTTTGGATAGCGAAAACGAAGAATTCCTTGTCGGTTTGGAAGATTTTTTCAATAATTATGAGGAGATAATTGCGGATATAAATTCTCCTTTATTAGAAAAATATGCAATTACCGAAAAAAGTTCTTCGACATTTAAAAAATTTGAAAATTTTATTGAAAATAATAAGCCGTCATACGCAAAGGGGCAGATTGTCGGGGCGTTTACCCTGTGTACATCATTGAAAGACCAAAACGGCAGAGCTGTTATTTATGATGATACGCTGAGAGATATTATAGTAAAACTTCTTTCTTTAAAAGCATTATGGCAGATAAAAAGAATCAAAGCTGCAAATAAAGAAACTACTCCGATTATATTTATGGACGAACCGTCTATCTCACAAATCGGTTCATCTGCATATATAACAGTATCAGGGCAGGAAGTAATTAATATGATAGATGAAATATCAAAAATAATCAGGAATAATGGCGGTCTAAGTGCGATTCATTGCTGCGGGAAATGTGACTGGAGAATTCCTGTAAAAGCAAATGCTGATATTATAAATTTTGATGCTTACAATTATTCGCAAAATTTTGTAGTATATCATAGAGAAATATCAAAATTTTTAAATAATGGCGGGAAAATTGCCTGGGGGTTTGTTCCGACTTCGGATGGTGAAATTTTGAAAAACCTCAGTGTTGATATTTTGGAAGACAAATTCAAAAATTGTGTAAAATATTTGACTGATAACGGTATAAATGAGAAACTAATAATTGATAATTCAATTATAACTTCATCCTGCGGTGCAGGGGGGTTGAGTGTAAACGATGCGCAAAAAGCAATGGATTTGGTCAAAGAATTATCAGACAGGTTAATAGTGAGGAACAAATTTTGACAATTAAACTTGCAGTAACAGGTAAAGGCGGAAGCGGGAAAACAACAATCGTAAAAGCATTTATGCATATTTTTGAAGAAATGTATCCCGATAAATCCATTCTTTTATTTGACAATGATCTTACAAGTGAATTGGGTCATAGTTTTGGTCTTGATATACGAAACACAATTTATGGTATCAGAAGCGGGAAACACGAATATAAAACAGGTATCCCTGATGATATGAGTAAGTCGGAATTTATTGAATGGGCTTTGGAAGAAATTATTGTTCCGATAAATGATAATGTAGATATCATAGAATCCTGGTTTGTCGGTTCAAAAGATTGCAGATGTCCGATTACAAAACAGATAAATGATGCGGTTTACAAGCTTATCAATCGTTATGATTTTGTTATTTTTGATTGTGAATTTGATTTGAAATATCTAAATCAGCTTGTTGATATCGAAATTGACTCTACTATAATTGTTGCAAATCCTTCAGAAGAGTCTGCTCATTTGGCTCAGCGTATTAAAGAATTCAGTGCAAAACACGCTGCCGGGACACAATTGGGTGTAGTCGTAAATAAAGTTGATAACAGTAAAATGCTGGCACTTTCCGAACTGTTGCATAAATATGATCTGGATATTCTTGGTGCAATCCCTTATGATAAAGAGCTTGAAAAAAATCCTATTTCAAGAGAATCTGATGTTGTAAGGAGTGCTGTTAAAGCATTTTATTCACGACTAAATTTACCCCAATAAATATATTTAATATTTCTTAATAAAAGGTAATATTAAGGCAATTTTGTCAAAGTTTTGTACTTAATTAATGTATAAGGGAAAAATTAGGGATAGACTATGGGAATTAATGTATCTAAATTATTTGGTTCAAATATTATACCGGCGTCAAGAAGCTACCAAGCTCAGCGGGTTGTCTCGAATCCTGTGCAAAACAGGAATTTGTACGCTTCAATGAATAGTTTGGATCGTACTTACGGGCAGTCTCCTGCGGTGGCAGACTGGTATAATGCTCACGATCTTTTAGGCGCAGTAAAATATAATGATATAGTTGTTGCGTAATTTTTAAGATAAAATATCCAGTTTATTCGCTGTTGTTGAACTTTGAACATTCGGATGAAAAGGATTATAACCGTTTTGGCTCTTTGGATTTATAAAATCAAAAGAGCTTTTTTGAGCAATTGGTGAATTTTTAGTTTCAAACAATTGCACAGGATTCACGGCAAACATGTACTGCCTTTGTACTGCGTTTATAGAATTGTTCATCATAATCAATCTTCTTTGGGTTATTTCTCTTATATAAAGTATTTCAAATCAGAGTAATTTCAATACAAGAAAAAATCGTTACAATTTTTACAAACATTATATGAATTTTTTGCAAAATATCATAAGTTTGTTCAATGTGGTGTATTTTTTGCTTTTTTCAATCCCGTCAAATGTAACTCTGTCGTTGTTGATGATATATTCTCTTATGTGTTTTGTATTTGGATATAATTTTTTTATTTTTTCATTTAAGCTGTCTTTTAATGATTTTATTTCAGGTTCTTTTTCCATATCATTAATATTGCAGTGTGCATGAATAGGGTAATCCATTGGTTTCCCGGTTATGTATTTCCTTCTGGCAAGCATTCCGATGGTCGGATTATTGTTGCAATCTTGAAGATGTGCTTTATAGTCGTCGATATTATCATTGTTTATACCTAATCTTGTGTTGATTCCGACTCTTGTCCAGTATGCGTTGTATCTGACGTTTTCATATTTCGGAAATGGACCTAATTCTATTTCCATAATTATCACCTCATTACTATTATATTTTTATAAAATATGTAAAAATATAATTTGCTATTAAAAAAAACGAAAATGAAAATATTCACTTTCGGTTTTTTATTTATTCATAATTTTTGTCTATTTTAATTCTCTGTCGATAGCAGCAAGAACTTTTTCAACTGTTGCCTCTTTAATTACTTCATCATTAACTTTTACGTAAGGAGCTTTTGAAAATTCCCAATCAATTGAGCATAAACCCAAACATGGAGAACCCGAAACATCGACATCATCTCCGTATTTTTTCGGAACAAGTTCAATTAATTCCTGCAAATTTGATGAACCCATAACAAAACAGGTAGTTCCTAAACACACTTTAACATTAACTTTAGCCATTTTTTTTGCTCCTACATATACTGTACACTAACTTTTTTAAAATATTTATCCTGTAAAACAACTTTCATTTTTTTGATGATGTTTTTACGAATTTCGATTTCAATTGGTAAAGTTGGATTGTAATGTGCCTGATTGAGTTTTGCCCCGACCATAAAGTAAATACAATCACTATCCAATAAGAATTTTACCAACTTTCCTGCCGCATTGTCAATATCCCATTCTCCGTTTTCTAAATATTCAAGCGTCTGGGTCAGAGTCAAAATACCTTCAGTAACTAAATCAACCCCCTCCATATAAGAGCATGAGGGGAGTTTCCCGATGCTTATGGTTGTATCCATAGTAATAGGAATATTTAGTTCTCTTGAAATTAAATTTGCGGTTGTACCTCCCGCAATTGCTTTTTTGCCTTTAAAATCTTTAAATGTCTGAGCATATTGAGCATCATTTTTTTGGTTAAACGGTGGGCCTGTAAATATAAGTGATTTCCTTGGTTCCCGACAGTACAATACGAGCGCGGACATATCGTCTTTTGGGTTCCTGTCGGTTTCAATGTTTCTTGCCTGTTTTACAAGATATGATGATAATTCCGAGCTGGAAATTTCAGGATCCTGTTTTAATTTCTCTAAAACCAAATCAATTAACCCGCTTCTGCGCAAACCGAGTTTTAATTTTTCATTGCCTAAACCGCATTGTGTTATTCCGTCGGAGCAAAAAATCAGTCTGTCCCCGAGTTCAAGTTTTATTTTATAACTTTTCATGCAGCGATTTTTATGATTTTTAGAAGGGATAGATTCATAATCTGGTTTCATTATTTCCCCATTTCGTATCCAAATAAAATCAGGGTTCCCTTCTTCTACAATTTTGGCGTGTCCTTCATCGTTAACATCAATTATAGAAAAAGTAGAATAACTTATTTTTCTGACCTGGCAAACAGGCAATGAATTCATAACAATTTCGGCCGCATCTTTAATTGGGATTTGGTCGCCTTCAACAAATCTTAAAAGCATTGTTGCAGTCATACATGACAGAATGTTGGCTTTTATTCCAGAACCTAATCCGTCTGATAAAACCGCAATAAGTTTTGCTTCATCGGGATATCTTTTGGATACAAAATAATCCCCGAATGCATTTTGATTGTATTTTTTTATTTGATGACAATCTATATCAATAAACATTATTTTTCACCTTCAGATTTATCATCGTAATCATTTGCAATGGAATTTAAAAGAGTTTCGGTTTCGACCATATGTTCACCTAAAAGGCAGGCAATTTCCTGTACAATTGAAATATTTTTGGAAATAACTTCTCTTGCTTTTTCTGAAATTTTTTCTCTTGTAGTTTCTGTTTGGGTTACATCAGTTATAACGGCTCCTACAATTTCATTTTCTTCTATTGTAAATGCATTTATATCATATAATCTGTCTTTTACTGCATAATGCTCTTTATGGATATCTTTTCCGGTTTTCAGAGTCGTTGCAAAAAGATCCGCAAAATCTACGATCCTGTCAATTGCAGCTCCTGTCATTCCGTCAGGTCTGGATTTGAATATTTCATACATATCTCCGGCAAACATTTTCATAAAACTGTCATTTGCTTCCAAAATGTGCATATTATTATCAACCATGACAATAGCTGACGGCATACAGCGAAGCATTGCCGCGGCTTTTCTCATTGCAATTTTTCTCATATAAGACACACACATAGATGTTTCTGCAACCCCGTCAAGCAGTGCAACTGCCAACTCTCTGCACGAAGAATAACCGCATCCTCCGCAATTTAGTTCATCTTCTTCTGTGTGTTTACCGATCCTTTTGAGCGCTGACTGAATATCCTCTAATGTATATTTTGATGCCGTAATTTCTTTTGGGCTGTAATCACATTCAACAACAGTCGTTGCTTTTTGCGGGACTTCATCACGTACTTTAACCTTAAACATAACATCGGATATTGAACTGATGCTTGCTTTATTTGAAGCAATACAAGGCCCTGTTATGCACCCTGATTCACAGGCAAGTGCTTCTACAAACACAGGCATTGCAAGTTTTTCAGGGTCAAGATTTTCCAATGCTTTTTCAAATGCCCCTATTGTACATATTTCCATCAACTGCACTTCCGGTTTTATTCCGACTTTGCGGATTGTTTCGTTCATCCCGCCATTTATAGGGTACAATGTCCCTTCGTGTGCGCTGTATGGGACAAATTCGTAATCATTTTCTCTTTTAATTGCAGAAATGTCGCCGATTTCATCTGCAATCCAATATTTTAATTCTTCAAAAGTAATAGAAACATCTATTAAATTATCATCTTCATCCGCTTCATTTTTCTTGCCGATGCATGGTCCGATAAATACAACTGCAATATCGTTTCCATAGATGTTTTTAAGCATTCTTGCGTGTGTTTTTGCAGGGGAACCGACAGGAGTAATATATTTAGCAAATTCCGGTTTGTAAAGCCGAATATAATCAACTATAACAGGGCATGCGCTTGAAATTAAAAGCCCTTTGTCCATATTATTTAAAACTTCTGCATCGTGAATAGATACTTCCTGAGCCCCTAATGCGGTTTCGGATACTTCTTTGAACCCGAGTTTTTTCAATACGGAAATCATTTTTTTTGCGGAGTTTTCAAAAACTGAGCGCCATGACGGGGCTAATGATACATATACATCTTTTTTGGCAATAAACAGATTTTTAACTTTTTCAAGGTCTGTTCTCACACATTTTGCGTTTGTAGGACAAACCTGAACGCAATGTCCGCAAGAAATACATTTTTCCGCAATAACCGATGCGTGATCATTCTCTATTTTAATTGCCTTAACAGGACAATGCCTTACGCATTTGTAGCAGTCTTTACATTCGTTTGTCAAAGTGTATACCGGATGCTGTTTTTGTATTGTCATATTTTTAACCCCAAACTGTGAAAATTATTTTAATTCTTAATTCTATTAATAAATTTCAATATTTTTATTTTATACTTTCAAGAATATTTTGCAATTTTTCTTCGTCAACTTCATCATAATTTTTGCCGTCTACAAAAATGTGCGGCCCATTTTCACACAAATTCTGACAATGAGCCCCTACAAGTTCTAATTCTGTATCCAAATTATTTTCGTTGATATAATTTTCGATATATTCAAGGTTATTCATATTGCCTCTGGCAAAGCAAGAACTCCCCATACATACTTTTATCTCGTGTTTCATAATTCCCTCACTAATCTAACAGCTATTATAGAATATATATTAATATGATAAATATTATAAGGCAAGTGGTATCTCGTTTCGTTAAAATTAAAGAATTTTCAGTCCTTATTTTTGCCTGATTTATGATGAAAAATGGTTTTATATGGCGGCGAATTTTTTATTTGGTAAACAATTGTAAAATCATTGACTCTGCTTGTGTTTTTTAATTGACAGTTGGCATGGTTTACTATTATAATTTTGATAATGAATTTTGTATTATGGAAAAGTGCGAATTTAAACAAAGGGAATGTATGTAGTGCCGTATATAGGGGGACATTTGGATAATTTTTTTGATAAAATCAGAAACAATTTAAGGGTTAACAAAAAGGGTTTTACAATAACCGAATTACTTGTTGCTTTGGCAGTAGTCACTGTTATTGCGATTTTGGTTGTCCCTGTTGTTACGACAAGAGCTCAAAATAAATCATTTGCGATGTCTTACGAAACAGAAGTAAAGCAAATGATGCATTCATTAGAGGGCTTACCCGTTAATGAAAATAAAGATGATATATCCCGTACAATGATGTATACAGAAACTGATACCGGTAAATATCAGGATACATCCGGGGCTTACATAAACAAATATATGAAAGTCAGTAAATACTGCGGAGATACTCCCGGGGATTGTTTCGGCAGTAAGTATTATGAATACAAAAATAATGACAGAACCGAGTTTAATCTCAAGGATGTAAAAGGTGCTTGCGCTTTGTTGAAAAATGGTGCAAGTATATGTTTAAAGCCGCAGGTTAAGAATCCAAACGGTAAAGAAGAAATTGTCGGCTGGATAGACTTAAATGGCCCAAAAGGTCCAAATATTTACGGTCGAGATTTAAGAACATTTTCGATAAATTTGAAGCAGCATGCTGCCTTTACCGAAGAAGCTCCGGGAGAAGTAATTATCACTGATGCTCCTGCACCTTGTGAAGGTGAGCATTGTAAAGACAAAGATTTAGACCCATGTACACTGTTTCCGAAAGGTAAAGAATGTTGCAGTAAGGAGGGTTATACCGTTAAAAATGCCGATGATTTGTGTTGTCGTTGGTTTATGACGGAATCATCAAATCCTAATTACTTAATTTGTAATCCTCAAGCTGCGCATGAAGAAACTCAGGATTTGGATAAATGTTTAAATCATACTATTACCGGTCCGAGTGACAAGTGTTGTGCGGTTTTGGAAGCAGGGGGTAAAAATGATCCGGCTTGTTGTGGCCCTGATAATACAAGTGATTATTGCTGCAGTATAAATCCTAATACTGAAAAATGCTGTCACAAACGTATTGATGCGAATCCGTCACAATTTAAAATTGGGGATGCTTGTTGTAAACATTCAAGTGTTTTTCAAAAATATGATTTTTGTAAAAGTGCCTGCGATAAAAACAGGGACAGCAAGGCATGTTGTGAAACCCAGTCAAGAAGAAATGAAGTAACAAACCCAAATGATGCTTGTTGTATGTATGAACAGGTCAATGGGTTGGATTCAAGTGCTCAAAATACGATTAACAGGAATGAATATTGTTGTCGTTTGCCGAAAAACCATAGCGATCAGTGTTGTACATGGAAATATGATAATATAAATTCTTCTCTTGATTTTTATACTAAGCATGACTACAACTCCAACTCGGGGATGGATTCGTGCTGTAACGGTACAGTAAGAGGTATTAGATATACTGAAGGTAAAAATGACGCAAAAAGCAAAGAAGTTCTAAAACGTTGCTGTACGGTAAACAAAGCACAGCCAACCGAAAAAGAAGATGAATTGTGTTGTGATTATTTGGTGGATCAATTAGGGGTGGATACTTTACAACATGAAAAAGCGTTAAGACGTTGCTGTAAATATGATAAATGGAAGAATAAACCTCAATGCTGTTCTCATGATCATGATGGTATGGCAACCCAAACTTATAATGCAAATCTTCCTTGGGCCGCACAATGTTGTATGCCAAACAGCATATATAAAAATGATGTAACACCTCACATAAATTGCTGTTTTATAGATGTTCAGGATAATGGTAATTTATGGAATAACAAACGTGTTGAGGCGTGTTGCAGTTATGGGGATCAGACGCATAACGGTCATAAAGCAAATACTGAATCTAAATGGCAATTAAATTGTTGTCATTTGAAGCGTGCTAAATATCCTCAGGGGGCCGCAGGATTGGCTGCATATAATGCTAATTGTTGTACAACAAAATCGGGTAATAAAACTATTTGGAGTTCTGATGATGAATGTTGTCATACGTTACTTGAACAAAACCCAAGCAATAACGGACTGGCAAATTGGAAAGCAAATTGTTGTCATATGCCGACAAGTTATGGTACAAATGCAGTTTATCGTGAAAATTGTTGTACGGCAAATACTACAGATTACAAGCGTAACAATAATAGTAACGTTAAGGAAGAATTAGAGCATTGTTGTCATCCTAATGCCCCGAATCCTAATATAGAATGTTGTAAGATTTTTGCAGCTACTGATACGGGGAAAACCGGTGCCTGGAAAGATCGGGATAATAATAGTATAGACGATGCATATAAAATCGCTTGTTGTAAATTACATGGTATTTGTCCTGAGGGCAATGATTCATGTAAGATAAGAAGTAAGACAAATACTTCATCAAGATATAATTTGCCGACTTGTTGTACGGATGCAACAATGAATGCAGAACATAAAAATGATTCTGCTTGGAAGAGTGCTTGTTGTGATTATCCGTCATATTATGAAACATATGCCGCTTACAGAGATGGTGTGAGTGGTTGCTGCAGTTTAACAACAGATAGAACAAGAACCGGTACTGGCAATAAATCAACTAACTTAGATTATTGTTGTTTGGCAAATTCAGTTACTTCGTTCTCAATATCTTCTGATGGTAATGGTTATTCAATAGGGGGAGTCAAACCGTCTCAATCTTGCTGTAATTTGTTTAAAGGCAGAAGTTGGAAGGATTATGATGGGAATTCGCTTAACAGATTATATCAGTTAGCTTGTTGTACTTATGGCAATCAGTATTGTGCAGCTGAGCTTACATGTCAGGAAAAATGGGCCTTAGGCGGGTCATACAGAACGGGAAGTTTACCGGCATGTTGCCAAACAATGAATAAAATGGTAAGTTCTGATACTTGGAGAAGTGCTTGCTGTGTTGGTGCGAACTCTAAAACTGCAACTCCGAATTATGGTATTACCGGTCAGAGCTTTTCTGCTTACTGCTGTAACCCTGCAGTAGGTAATGATGAAGCGACGGTATTAAATGATACAAATAAAAATACATATTTATGTTGTAGTTCTTATACGCTGGGTAAAGCTTGCTGCGGCAATCAGGGTAAACGTTGGGATAATACAACAGATCAGAGCGAATGCTGTAATATAAGTGCCAGCGGGACAGCAACAGAGTTTTGTTGTAAGTTCGCAAATGACAGCGCTGGCGGTCCTAAAAAGACCTGGGCTAATGAGACATTCCATAATAATTGTTGTAAATTAAATTCAAAATATTGCGGCAGTTGTGCAATGCAGTATGCATATAATTATGAATTCTTTAAGACAAATGTCTCGACTTGTTGTAAAGAATTGAGTGGTAAGATAAGTGAAACGAATTACCGCAATGTATGTGTATGTTGTAGTTATGTAAACAGTGGCAATGGTACTCCGAATTACAGTGTAAGTGCGGATAACTTCAGAGCTTACTGTTGTGCTAACGGTGGCGGCAATACCGGTAATGTAAGTCCAAACGGTACGAACCAGGCAATTTGTTGTACAAGTTATGCCCCCGGACAGGGTTGTTGTAAGGCAGTGAATAGTTCAAGTACTCATGGACAGCAGTGGAATGGAACGGCCAACAGTTCATGTTGTGATTATAAAAACGGCGTAGCAAGTACGACTTGTTGTAATGCAGCGCAGAGCGGCAGTTGGGGTAGCGGTTATAACGGTAATACCTTCCGGGCAAAATGTTGTAATTACAGTAGTGGTTATTGCGGATGTGGTGCTATAACAAGTGCAAGTACGCATGGTATAAGTTATACGGGCAGTGGCGATGCGGCACATTGTTGTAATTACAGCAGTGGCGTAGCAAGTACAACCTGTTGTGAAGCCGCAAAAGCAAGCAATTGGGCAAATGGCGGCACAGCGTTCAGACAAAAATGTTGCGGCTTGAGTGACAGTTATTGTGCAGATTGTGCAATGAAATATACATACAATTACAATTCCTTCAAGGCAAATACAACTTGTTGTAAGGATACGGCAGCATCGTATAAGGCGCAGGCGAACTGGCAGAATGTATGTTGTACAGCCGCGAACCCAGGGGCGTTAAGTGATTCCGACATTCAATCATATTGTTGTAGCAATTCTACTTCAACTGCTTTAAAGGGTGGAGGTACGAATAATGTATGTTGTCGAGCAGCGAGTGCACAATGTTGTGATGTCAACAGTGCATATTGTACATGTACGAGCGGTTCAAGTGAGGGCAGTAAATCTAATTGGAGAACTAAGTGTTGTACGAGTACTGTACCAAGTGGAATGAGCAGTAACGATTATACGAGTTACTGTTGTAAAGCAACAACGGGTAAGGCGACATGGAACGGCAGTAATAATATATGTTGTCGAGCAGCGAGTGCCGAGTGTTGTGATGTCAACCAGGCATATTGTACATGTACAAATGGCGCGAATGAAAAAGATAAAGCAAATTGGAAAGCAAAATGTTGCGGCTCGACAAAACCGAGCGGCATGAGTGATTCAGATTATTTGAATTATTGTTGTAATAATACAACGAGCACCGGCACCAAGGGTGGAGGTACGAATAATGCATGTTGTCGAGCAGCGAGTGCACAATGTTGTGATGTCAACAGTGCATATTGTACATGTACGAGTGGTTCAAGTGAGGGCAGTAAATCTAATTGGAGAACTAAGTGTTGTACGAGTACTGTACCAAGTGGAATGAGCTCTAGTGTTTATACAAGTTATTGTTGTAAATCAACAACGGGTAAGGCGACATGGAACGGCAGTAATAGTATATGTTGTCGCGCAGCGAGTGCCGAGTGTTGTGATGTCAACCAGGCATATTGTACATGTACGGATGCGAGTGTATCGGCAGAGAGCGGGAAAGCGAATTGGAAGAGCAAATGTTGTGTATCAACAAAACCGAGTGGTTTAAGCGATGCAAATTACAAGAGTAAATGTTGTACGGGTTCGGGTACCGGAGTTACAAACACGGGAGCTCAAAACAAACTTTGTTGTGACGGCTCTACGATAAGTGATTATTGTTGCGATCAGGGGTATATCAACCAATGTTCTTGTACAACCGGTAAAAACGGCCAAACACGAGGAAACCATTACCGTGTCGGATGTTGTGATGGTTCAACCGTAACATCAGATGGCAGCAACTATTGTTGTAAGAATAAGAGTGTAAATCAATGTGCCTGTGCAAACAATACCGGTGCTTTGGTTGAGGGT
>CADCNV010000014.1 GCA_902802825.1 uncultured bacterium
AAGATTCCGGGAGATTAAGAAGAACAAAAGCAGGATATATGACTACTACTGAAATTCCTTTAGAAACGGTTGCACCTGCTCCTGAACTTACACCTTCACCTACTCAGCCCCCCTCATCATTAATTGACTTAAGTATAGTAAAAATAGGGTATGAAGATCTTGAAATATCAATTGATCCCGAAGAAAATGCAATACATAATGAAATTATTGATTTTGTGGCTGATACAATTGAACGTGTAAATGAAGAAAACCCGAATGAACGTTATATGGATATCTTTATCTTGCGATATGACAAAGGTTTGACTCAAAAAGAGATTGCCACGGAACTTGGGATATCTCAATCAGAGGTGTCTAAGAGAATTTACAGTTTAATTCAAAAAGTTAAAACCGTATTAAATGAACAATAAATATAACTATGAAATGTCCTGTTTGTAAAAATAACATAGCGCATGATGCTTTAAAATGTCCGTATTGCAAAACACGGACCGGTGTTTTGTGCACAAATTGTAAACATGTTAATCCTGTAGGACAGTTAAAATGTTCAAATTGCGGGCAAGAACTTTTAAAAATTTGTAAAAAATGTAACGGGGTAAATTTCCCAAGTGCTATAAAATGCCGAAAATGCGGAGCTTCGTTTGGGGAACCTGAAAATAAAAAAACAAAAAGTAACGAAAAAGCAAATGCTTTATCTTTTGAACCTCAGTGGTGTTCTTTTAAAGAGGGCATAGAATTACTTTCTCGTTCATTGTCTGACAAAAATAAAAAAATAATATCTGTGACAGGACAAAAAGGATCGGGGAAAACTACTGTATTATATTCTGCAATAAAAAAAATAGAAGACAAAAATGTTTGTATGGGTAAATGTACCCCTCTGACTCAGCTGGCTCCGGGTGGGGTTATACAGGATATGCTGATTAACCTTTTCAGCTTGCCTAATTTTGGTATCAACAATCCGGAATTAAAGAAAAATGCTAATGAATTTTTTTCAAAAGAATTCAAGTTTTTACAACCACCGGAAATCTCTGACTTGATAAATTTTATTTACAGTTTTAATGATGGAAATTATGAAGACATAATAATCAATAAAAAAAGGACCTATTCTATTTTAAATAAAATTTTTGATACATTTATCTCTAGCGGAAGGTTTGTATTTATTGTTGATAATTTTGATTTCATTGATGGTTTCAGTGCGGAATTTTTAACGGGTCTTATTCGAAAAGAAAAAAATTGGGCAAATTTGAAGTTTATTATTTTATATGATGAACCGAAACCGATATGTGGGCTTTTTGGATTAGATAGCAAAAATATAAACTCGTTTGAGGATATAAATATCCGACCTGTCACGGCAGATGAATTTGAATCTGATGTTGTACTGAATACTGACGGTGTAAATTATGTTTCAGAACGTGAACGTGAAATGATATTTGAGAAATCAAACGGGAATCTGGCATATATTCAGCAGGCATACAATTACGTTTTTGATTGCCAAATTTCTGATAAGGCATTTGTCCTTCCGGATGATTTTTCTCAATTAATAAAAGAAAGATTAGCAATTCTGAAAAGTAACAACAAAATTGCGCATCAACTTTTATGTACGGCTGCGGTGTTGGGTGATAAGATAAATGTAAATCTTGTAAAAGAAATTTGCGGGTACGGGGATGCCGTATTTAATGATGTTATAAATTATCTTGAAATGTCAAAATTTATTCGTAAATTTGATGATGTTTATTATGAATTCAATAATTTGTTGTTGTGGGAGTCTGTGCTGAAGAATATTACGCGAGATTCAGAGTTTGATGATATAAATATGAAAATTGGGAAGGCGATTAGTGTATTTAATCTGAATACAAATGCAACAATGGCAATGATTGCTCATAATTTACGCGAAACGCGTATGGCTTTTGATATTTGGACAAAAACAACACGCCTGGCGTCTTATATTGGTGATGTAAATCTTTATGTTATTGCTCAAAAACAGTGCTTGGCTTTGTTAAATGAATTTAATGAAGCAGAAACTTTAAAGATACGTTATAGCATAAGCGAAAAATTGGGTAAACTTTTATCTGAATATGACCCGGACGAGGCATTAGAATTCTTACCTGATGCAATTTCTAATGCCAAAGCAAATAATGATGAAGTGAAAGAGATTGAGTTACTCGGATATTTAGCATTATGTTGCTCTAAAACGGGCAATTATTTTGGCAATGTTGAATGTGTAGATAATGTATTGAAAAAATTAAAAGACGGGCAGGAACTTGAAAGAGCAATGATAATAAGTGCCAAACTTTCTGCTCTTTTGGATATAGGGAATTGCGGAGAGGTAATTTCTTTGGCTGACAATGATGTTTTACCTGTATTGAATCGCTATTTAGTCAAACCGCGTTTGAATAAGTTATTCCCGTTGGGCTTATTGTTTGATACCTGGTTAAAGGTTTATTTGGTTCTTGCAACAGCATTGGCTTTTCAGGGTAATGAAAGAGTTTTTGAAGTTTTGAAAAATCTTTTTTCAATAATTGATAAACACAAAATCAATGATAAACTGTTAATCGCGAAAGCAAAGACCGTACAAGCATATGCAAATACTATGAAGGGTGATATTTCTGCTTCAATGCAGATATTGCAAGATATTGACAGCCATTATCGAGATAATTATATGGATGAAATTTCCATTTCTCGTTTAAATTTGGTTTATATAATAAATAAATTTTTGACTAATGATAGTAATAATATACGAGAAGAATTATTTGAGGCAGTTACATTTGCAAATAATGCAGGTGATAATTTCACAAAGAATATTCTGAAAACTCTTCTTGGAAAAGTCTTTAAAGATGAAAATAAAGCTCAGCGTGCTTTGGAAATATACAATGAACAAGTAACATACTTTGCAAAAGAAAAAATGGCTCTGGGTGCTTTGCTGGCATGGTATTTGATTGCGGATGCTACGATAGTTACAGAAAATTCAAAGAGCGCAATTGATATTGCTTCGCAAGCACTTGAAATATCTTTAAACCCTAATATTGATAATTATTTCTTTGCGATAAGTTTACGACTTGTTTTGGCAAGAGCATATATGAATATAGCGGATTATACGAGTGCAAAAATACATATAGAAGAAGGTTTGAAACTTGCTAAACATTGTAAAATGTATGATTTACTTTCAAGACTATATCTGCTTTACGGGAAATATTATATGGATATAGGAAAAGTCGCAACTCAAAATCAGATTGAATATCTGAGGGGTTCGGCTGTAATGTTTGAAAAATCCATGGAGCTTATTGTAAAAGAAACTAAAAATCCTTACATAAAAAATATGCTCAGTTATGAAAAAGAAAAACTAAATGATTTTTGTACAAACAATAATTTTAAATTATAGGATAAGTAATTAATGAGTTCATTTGTAGAATGTTTAAAATTTTTATGGAATTTGCCGGAAGAACTCATTGAGCCGTTAGGGTTTATTCCTGATTTTTTGAAAGATGCGTTGATTGACAGTTTGGGATTAATACCATTTTTATTTATAATATTTCTTTTAATAGAATTTATCGAAAGGTATTACGCTAAAAAAAGACATCTTTTTGTATTTTGGATAAAAAAGGTTGGGCCGTTATTTGGCAGTTTGTTTGCTTCTCTGCCTCAGTGCGGGTTTTCTGTTATCGCAAGTACGGTTTATACACGCCGGCTTTTGTCCCGAGGGACTTTAGTTGCTGTATATTTGGCAACATCGGATGAGGCGATACCTGTATTATTAACATATCCTGAAAAGGCATCGCTGATTATACCGATAATCGGGGTAAAAATTTTAGTAGCAATTGTTGTTGGTTATGTTGTTGATTGGTTGATTACTTACAATGCTAAAGAACCTGTATTAGAAGAAGTACATGACGATGATATTGAGGGATGTTGCCATCATCACTTGATACACGCTACTAGAAAAAGAGATTTTTGGCTCCATCCGCTGAAGCATACACTAAATATATTTGTATTTATATTTTTGATATCGGTTGTTCTCGCTTTTATATTGTCAAGAACCGGTTCGGAAGAAGTAATGGCGAAATATTGTCTTATGAATTCTCCATTACAGCCGTTTTTGGTTTCTATTGTTGGTTTAATCCCAAATTGTGCAATATCAGTTATGCTTACAATGCTTTTTATAAAAAATACTATAAGTTTTGGCTCTCTCGTTGCCGGCTTATGTACTTCTGGCGGACTTGGTATTTTGGTTTTACTGCGCAAAAACGGGGATAAAAAAGATACATTGATGATTCTTGGCTTGCTTGTATTAGTTGGCACAATTTTGGGCTTAATATTTCAATATAATGTATTTAATATAAACGGATTATTTTCAGCTATTGGAATAAAGATATAATGTTCATCATTTGTTAGTGTACTGAGGAGTGTATGGATAACAAGTTTAATCAGGCATTTGAATATCATCAGCAAGGACAACTTACAAAAGCAAGAGATTTGTATAATCAAATTGTTAATGTAGAACCGGATAATCACGAGGTATGGAATTTATTGGGAATTCTTTATACTCAGGCAAATCAATTTGATAAAGCGCTTGAATGTTTACAAAAGGCAATTGAATTAAAGCCGTTGCCATTTTATGTTGAAAATCTTGCAAAAATGTATTTTAAAAGGGAAGATTATCAAAATGCGGTTGAGCTTTACGAAATTCTTATAAAAAATAATCCAAACAGTTATGAAAATACTTTTAATCTTGCTATGGCATATAAAAATAATGCACAGTATGACAAGGCAAAAAGTAGCTATTATAAAGCTATTGAATTAAACCCGCAAAGTACCGAATCATATTTTAATCTTGCGTATCTCTGCTTCAACGAGAATGACACAAAAGGTGCAATCGACTGCTATAAAAAAGTGTTGGAAATAAATCCTGATGATTGGGAAACGACTTATTTTCTTTCTCTTGCTTATATGCAGGATAAAAATTACAAAGACGGGTTAAGATGTTTCGAACAACGATTATGTAAACAAAGTGCCATTGTTTCTCAGGGGAAAACTTATCCGAATTTAATAAAGCAAAAACCGATATGGACAGGAAAAGAAGATTTGACGGATAAAACACTTTATACATATTATGAAGCGGGTTTTGGGGATGTTATTATGCTTTATCGCTTTATGCCCGAACTTGTTTCCAAATGCCAAAAAGTTATTTTTAAGCCGCAGGAAGAATTAAAACCGCTCTTTGAAGAAAATTCCTATGGGGCTGAAATTATGGGGATGTTTAAAAATGAAAAGGATATGGATTTTGATTATCATCTTCCTTTTTTGAGTTTACCTTATGTTTTGGGTAAATCCGGCGATGATATGTTTATTCACCATGATGACGGTTATATAAAGGCAAATCCTAATATAATCAAATTTTATAAAGATAATTATTTTAATAATGATAAGTTTAAAATCGGGATAAAGTGGCAGGGAAATTCTTACTATGATAAAGAACGCATATTAAAGGTCGAGGATTTTTTTCGGCTTTTTGAACTCCCAAATACTCAGTTTTATTCTTGCCAGACTTTTGAGGGCTCTGAAAATTTTGAAAAAATCAAGGATAAATATAATGTTATCGATTTAGCTCCAACCTTTAAGAACTTCTCATGGACAGCAGGTGCGGTCGAAAATTTAGATTTGATAATTTGTAATGATACTTCGCTTGCTCATCTTGCAGGTGCAATGTGTAAATCCTGTTGGGTTTTACTGCCTCATGTCTATAATTGGCGCTGGCATAATGATTTATCAAAATCTGATTGGTATGACAGTATAAAACTGTTCCGACAGCCGACAAATGGTGATTGGAGCAGTGTGTTTAGTGAAGTTGAAGAAAAATTGCTTGAATTATTATAATACGTAATATTAGTGCTGATTGTTTTCTGCCCACAGACAAACCGTATGTTTATTAACATATTATTACTTTTTTAGAACCATCAGAAGAAATATTGGTAGTTTTAAACTTTGTATCTCTGGGAAGAATTATATTCCCACTTTGCTGATCAAAATAAAAATTTGCACCTTTAGGTATTTCTAATTTGCAAAGATTTTGCGCAGGAATTGATGAATCCATATTCATTGTAACACGACATATTGTATAGCCATTGTTAACATATGTTCCTTGAATATTACTATTTTTTGATAATACTAATTCAGCTTCATTAAAATATACAGTTCTTGCTGCGGAACTTTTCACCGATTGCAAGACACTATCAATATTAGCAATTCTTGATTCAATTATTTTTTGAACAGGTATTTCTTTTATCGTCATACCATCCTCCGAAAGGGTTTTAATAGTCTTCGCAGGATTCTTTAAATATTTATTTATACTTCTTACATTTTTAATTGCTGATAATTGTTTATCGGATAAATTAAGACTTACCTGTTCTACATCAGATAAAAATTCAAATTCTGTAAATCTATCTAATTTTAAACTATCAAAATAGGTTTTAATCGGTTTTGGCTTGGAATTATTTAACATCTCTGCCTCTACAATATACTTTGTTTTTCCTTTGGTATTCGTGTACGGGATAACTTTTCCAATTTTTATTGTATACCCACGAGGCAAAAGAACTTCGTGTTCAACATGACCAAAATCACTAATACTGTCGATATACCCACAATTCATTCCCTTTTTGACTTTTATTTTTAGGATAATATCACCAAAATTTTCGGCGACAGACTGCGATAAACTGGAACTGCCATATGCTAAATCCGTTAAACTCTTATCCTTTAATTTTAAAATATCACTCATAGTTAAATGGTCAATTCCCCTGTAAACAGTAAGGTCGCATGGGGCTTTTAGTACCGCTAATGCATCATCAATGTTTGAAGCGTGGTATAACATATTTTTATGCTTAAGTGCATCTTTCCAATTAGTTATTCTCAAATTATCAGGTACCCTGAGCCAAGAGTTTAATTTATCAAATCCTTCGGATTGTGTATAGGCATTGAGGGATTTTCTTTGTTCTTTAGAAAGCATGTTAATTTGTTTTGCAAATGCAGTTTTGATAGTATTTGAACATTCAAAATATTCACCCAAATTAGGTTTGCAAACTTTATGAGCAGGGAATATTGATGATTTTACATTAAAAGAATTTAAATTCTTGCTATATTTTGAACATTTAACCCCATCTAAAAGCAAACTTTTACCAGATTTAATTGTTACGCTTAATAAACTCATATAATATCCCCTATATTCATATAAAGTATTTTTTGCACCATAAATTGACTATTTGTTAAGAATATTTAACTAGAGTTTTATTGTTATGGTATGATTAATTTGTAAATATTTTCATCCCTAAATGTCAGGAGAAAAAATCACATACTAAATTAAAAAACATGTCATGACGAACCCGACAGGGCAAGGCAAAGCATTGTCTACTCGCAAAGGCAATCAAAATATAATATTATCAACACCTACAAATATTAAAATAATTAAAAGGATTTATGAGTAATACAAGGCAAACAAACATAAATATTCACAGAGATGCCTGGGTTGAAATCAACATAGGTAATCTTGAACATAACATAAAAGAAATCAGAAAAAATATTGCGCCTGATATGAAACTTTTGGGTGTCGTAAAGGCAGATGCATACGGTCATGGGTCAATAATGCTTGCTCCGACTATTCTGGCAAGCGGTGTTGATATGCTCGGGGTCGCATCTATTGATGAAGGGGTAGATTTAAGACAGGCAAAGATTAAGTGCGAGATTCTTGTTCTTGGGGCTGTACCTGTCTGGGCTTTAGAAACTGCCGTTCAGAATAATATCAGCATATCTGTGTTTACGGATGAGCATCTTAGAGCTTGTAAAGAAATATATGAAAGAACCGGTATAAAACCAAAAGTTCATGTCAAACTTGATACCGGAATGAACAGAATAGGTGTTCGTGCTGATGAGGCAATCGATTTTATAAAAGAAGTCCAAAATGCCAATTACCTTGATTTCAAAGGTGTATTTACTCATTTGGCGGCTGCAGAGGAACTTGATAAAACGCAGGAACAATTCAAAAAATGGGATAGCGTAATTGACAATATCAATACAGACGGTCTTTTATTGCATATTCTCAATACCGCAGGCACAATTTGTTATAAAAAACCGAATTCTAATATGTGCAGAATCGGGATTTCTTTATATGGTTTATATCCTGATTTCCCGCAAGGGGTTGAGTTTAGAATGCCAAAATTAAAGCAGTTGATTTCTCTAAAAGGACGAATTGTAAATATTCACAAGGCAAAAGATGGTGAAGGAATAAGTTATTGCCATACATACACAGCTAATGGCGAAAGAACAATTGCAACTGTGCCGATTGGTTATGCTGATGGGCTACCAAGGAAATTGTCAAATAAAATTACCGGGATGCTAAATGGTGTTGATGTCCCTCAAGTCGGTAATATTACAATGGATCAGATTATGTTTGATGTTACCGGTGTTGATTGTAAGTGTGGTGATATTATAACATTACTAGATGAAAATAAATCAATTGATGAGTGGGCAAAAATCTTAGATACAATAAATTATGAGCTGACTTGCCGTCTTAAAGTCCGGCTTCCAAGAGTTTATACTCGTTAATATGTTTGTAAGGGGGGAAAATGGGGAATAATTATGACATTGGTATAATAGGAGGCGGGCCTGCCGGTTACACTGCAGCTTTGCATGCATCTATTCAAGGAAAGTCGGTTGTACTTTTTGAAAAAGACAAAATTGGAGGTGTCTGCTTAAATAAAGGATGTATACCCACAAAATCTATTCTACATTCGTCTGAGGTTTATAAGCAAACTCTGAACGGAGAAATTTTTGGCGTTCGTGCTGAAAATGTTGTTCTTGACTATTCAAAAATAATTGAACGCAAAAATAAAACTTTGGAAACATTACGCAAAGGAATCGAGCTTGCATTAAAAAATGCAAAAGTGTCTTTGGTAAATGGTGAAGCACAAATTAAAAATAAAAATGTAGTTGAATGTAATAATGAAGTTTTTAATTGTTCAAAGATAATATGTGCAACAGGTTCAAGTCCAAAAATTGTCAAAGGCCTTGAATTTGATAATGAATTTTTATTGTCATCAGATGATATTTTAAATCTTGAAAAATTACCCAAGAGTATTTTAATAGTTGGTTCAGGCGCAATTGGAACCGAATGGGCAAGGATTTTTAATAATTTTGGAGTTGAAACAACGGTTGTTGAGTTGGCAGAAAGGTTGCTTCCGCTTGCGGATGTAGAGGTTTCAAAGCGATTAGAACGAATATTTAAAACTAATAAGATTAAATTCTATACCAAAACCTGTGTATCAGAAGTAAAAGATAAAAAAGTTACACTCTCAAATGGTGAAATTATTGAACCGGAAATTGTTTTAGTGGCTGTTGGCAGAACCTCGAATAATATTGATAAAACAGACGGGATTGAGTATATAGGTGATGTTTCAGGCGAAATTCAGCTTGCTCATTATGCCGTAAAGCAGGCAATTGAAAATATCGAAGGAATTAAATTTGAAAAATCTCTCACTCCCAGTGTTGTTTACGGCGCTCCTGAAATTGCGTGGGTCGGTAGGCGTGAACAGGATTTGGAGGAGGGCAGCTACAAAAAATCTATGGTACTTGTATCTTCTTTAGGGAAAGCGCATTGTGACGGTCAAACTGATGGTTTCATAAAAATTCTTGCTCAGGATAATAAAATTGTCGGGGCGCATATTGTTTGCGCCGAAGCATCTTCTTTGATTCAGCAGTTAGCAATCGCTATTCAAAACGATATTACTATTGATAAATTAAAAGAGGTTTGTTTCCCGCATCCTACGTATTCAGAAGGAATTTTTGACGCTTTATTCAAGCTCTAATTAAATTATTAAAAAATAATAAACTTTATTATAAATCACAGAATTGAGAGATATAATATTTTTATATCAGTTATAAGGGAGATTTTATTATGGATGAAAACAGTTCGAATCCTTTCAAAAATGAAGAGACAGATAAAGAAATCGATATAAATGAAACAATTGAAGAAACTGACAAAGAGCAGGAACAAGTATCTGAAAGTGCTGAACAGAATGATTTACAGGCCAAATATGATCAGTTGAATAATCAATATGTGCGTCTTGCAGCTGATTTTGATAATTACAGAAAGCGTCAGGAACAGGAAAGAGAAAATCTTATCAGATTCGGAACTGAAAATGCTTTGACTAAATTAATTGAGGTTTTGGATAATTTTGAGAGAGGGAAAAAATCATTAGAAAATGTAGATGATTGTGCAAAGGTTAAAGAAAGTTTTGATTTAATCCAAAAACAAGTTTATGAAACTTTGTCAAAGCTTGGTTTAGAGGAAATAAAAGCAGTTGGCGAAGAGTTTGATCCTAATTTTCATGAGGCGGTAATGCAAACTCCGACAAGTGAACACAAAGAGCATACAGTTATTGCAGAGTTGCGAAAAGGTTATAAATATGGCGACAAAGTATTAAGACCGACGATGGTAAATGTTGCCACAGCCGAATAATTGTAGTATAAATATTGGTATAAGATTAGTAGGGATATTAAAGTATAAATATTATGGCAGATTACTATGAAATTCTTGGGGTATCAAAAGATGCTTCAAAAGACGAAATAAAATCAGCGTTCAGAAAACGTGCAAGAGAATTACACCCCGATGTAAACAAAGCCCCTGATGCAGAAGAAAAATTCAAAGAACTGGGGAAAGCATACGAAACATTATCTGATGATAATAAACGTGCAACATATGATCGTTATGGAGAAGACGGTTTAAAAAATGCAGGTTTTGATACGGGAGGTCCGTTCGCAGGTGGTTTCGGCAATCTTAATGATATATTTGAAACTTTCTTTGGTGGTTTTGGCGGTTTTGGTTTTGGTCAGCAGGACCCTAATGCCCCAAGACGCGGAGATGATTTAAGGTATGACATAAAAATAAAATTTGAGGATGCCGCATTTGGAATTGAACGCGAAATAAAATTTGAACATCTTGAAGTTTGTCCTGATTGCGGAGGTACAGGTGCTCAAAAAGGTTCGCAGCCAAAAACTTGTCCTCAGTGTAATGGCGCAGGTCAGGTCCAGACGGTTGCAAGAACTCCGTTAGGCAGTTTCTCTCAAATTTCTGTTTGTCCAAAATGCCACGGATCAGGTCAGGTAATTGATAAACCATGCCAAACTTGTTCCGGTCAGGGGTTTGTAAATAAAGAACGTACGGTTCAGGTCAAAATTCCTGCAGGCGTTGATAATATGTCTAAAATGAGGGTGTCAGCGGAAGGTGACTGCGGTGTAAATGGCGGTCCTAACGGGGATTTGTTTGTTGTAATTCATGTTGAACCGTCAAAATACTATAAACGTGACGGTATAAATGTTATAACAGAGCTCGAAATTTCTCCTGCTCAGGCAGTGATTGGTGATAAAGTGAAAGTCAAAACGCTGTATGGAGAACATGAAATAAGCATACCTGCCGGTACTCAGTTTGGTGATATTGTAAAGATAAAAGGTGCAGGTATTCCTGTAATCTCCAGACCTAGCCAAAAAGGTGATCATATAGTAATATTAAAAATAAAGATACCGACTAATCTGAATGATGTTGAAAAACATTTATATAAACAGCTTTATGAATTGCAGACAGGCAAGGAAGCTCAAGGGGAAAAGTCTATAATGTCAAAGGTAAAAGGAGTATTCAAGTAATATGAAAAAAATATTCTTATTTCTGATAATGTTTTTGTTTCTTGCGTTAAATGCCAATTGTGCTGAAGTTCCGCAGGAAATTAAAGACTTTGTAAATAAGGATTTCCCTCAGACAGATTTTCGTTTTGACGGAGCAATAATTTTACCTGACAATACAATGTATTTGCTTCTTTTTCCATCGAAAGATGCAAAGGTTGAGAAGGTTGAACTAAAAAGTGTGTATCCTGCCGGACAAACTTTTAAGCAAAAACCTGATATGGTAATTCTGAATAACAGATATACATTACTCAAAGTGATAAATGTGAACGGCAAGAAAACAGTTTTAAATATAGTAAATATCCCTGATGAGATTCAATCGGGGTTGTTGTCGCAGGAGTTGTTATTGCCTAAGGGTTTTGTATTGCCTGCATCAATGAAGGGCATTGTGGGGGATTTAGATGTATCTTTGGCTGATGATACCGGTTTAAGAATTGAAAATATAAAATATACTGCCAATAAACGTACAATTCCTGTTCCTGAGTTGGAAAATAAAACATTTTATATCGCACCCGGAATAACCCGCAATATACAGGTTGTATCGCCTAATTCAAAAATTGCGGCTTATGCTCTTGAGCAAGACGCCGTAATAAATGATATAAAAGCTTATAATGGGAAATTTTTGCTTGCTACATATTTTGATTCTCATGTGATGAATATTATATCTCTTATGGATGAAAAAATTATCAAAGAAGTAACTTTTGAAGATATTCCGGAGCAAATAATTATTGATAAAGACAAAAATGTTGCATACATTTCAGCCGGCTCAAATTCTGAGATTTATGTTTTTGATTTGGTTACTATGACTAAAAAACGTTTATTAAAAATAAACGGGAAATGTGATAAATTGATTCTTGCAGATAACGGGAATAAGATTTTTTATGTAGACAGAAACAAAAATGATATTTGGTCAATAGAACTTGATAATAAATATAAATTAAATAATTTAGGGAATATCCCAAATATTTCTGATATTGCATTTGTAAATGGGAAGGTATATATTATAAGCCGTACAAAAGACAGAATGGCTATTGTTGATTATGAAACGTCTGAGTTGGTAAAAGAAATTTATACTTGTGAAAAGCCCGTAAAATTGTATGTTCATGGAGATGATCTGTATATTCTTTCTGCTAACGAAAACATAGTTGAAATTATGGATACAAAAGAAGATTTGATTACTGATAAATTGTATCTTGATACCGATTCATTTGCGACAAATATTACTCCTATCGAAGAAACCAAGTTAATAATGGTAACTAATGCAAAAGCGGGGATGTATTCTGTTATAGATACGGAGTCAAAGGATATTGTAAAAACAAGCCCGCTGGAAGTTCCTGTTCGCTCAATTGTTGTTACAGATAAAGTGAAAACAATAAAATAATGAATATAATTGAAACATTTGATATTACAACTCAAAATATTTTAAAAGAACTTGAGAAGACTCAGCACGATTTTTGGAATATATCTCGTGTGACTGCCGAATTTATGTACAATTTTATCATTGATGCCAATATCAAAAGTGTTGTTGAAATCGGAACATCAAACGGCTATTCAGGGATTTGGCTGGGTAAAGCATTAAAAAAAACAGGCGGAAAGTTGTTGACTATTGAATTTTATGAAAAAAGAATAGTTTTGGCAAAAGATAATTTTGAAAAGTGCGGGGTTGCAGATATTATTGATATTAAGCAAGGTGATGCTTCAACTATATTGGAATATTTGCCTGAAGATTATAAAATTGATTTTGCCTTTGTAGATGCCTGTAAGAAACAATATATAGATTTCTTTCATTTGATTCATCCGCACTTGAAAGCCGGAGGTTATATTGCTTGTGACAATGTAATTTCACATGCACAAAAGGTTCAGACATTTTTAAATGATATTGATAATAATCCTGATTATGAAAATGTTGTATTGCCTTTGCCTGCAGGGTTGTCATTAGGAAAAAAAATAAAATAAATCGTCATTCCGAGGGCAAAGCCCGAAGAATCTATTAAAAATTAAGGGGGTAAATTATGGCTGAAGATTGTATTTTTTGTAAAATAATAAACGGTGATTTTGGAACAGAATTTGTATATGAAACCGAAAATACGGTTGTGTTTAATGATATAAATCCGAAAGCTCCCGTGCATTTGTTGGTATGTCCTAAAGTTCATGTTCCGTCATTGAATGAGTTAGATGATAAAAATTTAATGGCTGAATTACTCCAAACAGTCAAAGATGTTACTAAAAAAATTGGTTTAAAATCATATCGTACGCAGATTAATACAGGTAAAGAAGCAGGACAGGAAGTATTTCATTTACATATACATGTGCTTGGCAAAAAGTAATTGTATAGAAAATTTTATATGATAAAATATGGCTATGTATTAGATTTACATAGCTATATTATTGAAAGGAAATATTATAATGAAAAACGGAATAGAAAACGGTTATTATCATGAAATTACCCCGCAGGGTTTTGGTTTGGTCATAAAAGCAAAAGAAGTTTTATTTTCAGATAATTCTCCATTCCAAAAAGTTGAAGTATTCGAATCAGATTCAATGCTTGGCAGGGTTTTGACACTTGATGACTTAATGATGGTAACCGAAGGGGATGAATATCATTATCACGAAATGATAGCGCATGTTCCTATGATGCAGCACCCTTGCCCTAAATCTGTTCTTGTAATCGGTGGAGGCGATGGCGGCACTGTCAGAGAGGTTTTAAAACATAAAACTGTTGAAAAAGTAGTATTGTGCGAAATTGACGGGATGGTAATTGAGGCATCAAAAAAATTCTTCCCGACTGTTGCCTGTGAACTTGATAATCCTAAAGTTGAAATTAAGGTTGAAGATGCTATTGAATTTATAAAAGACAAAAAAGATGAATATGATATTATTCTGATTGATTCAACCGATCCTATGGGCCCCGGGGAAGGTCTGTTTACTGATGAATTTTATACAAATATTAAAAATTCACTTAAAAAGGGCGGAATTATGGCTGCACAGTCTGAGTCTCCTGTTACGAATCATTCTGAAATCAAAAAGATGTATGAGCAGCTTCACAGAGTATTCCCGATAGTTTCTACTTATACATCGAATATGCCTACTTATCCTGGAGGATATTGGGCTTGGGCTTTTTGTTCAAAAGATGTAAAACCGCTTGAATATTTTAATGATGAACGTGCAAATGAAATTATACCGACATGCAAAATGTATAATAAAGATTATCATTATGCTCGTTTTGCGTTACCGAATTACTTAAAAGAATTAGTGAAATAGTTCATACATAATAACAGATGCAGAAGCTGCCAAATTTAGAGATTCTACATTGTCTTTCATCTCTATTTTTACTGTGTCTGTTGAAAATTTTATTAGTTCTTCAGACAGCCCGTCTGCTTCACTCCCGAACATTACCAGAATCGGAGTTTGCGGCTTAAATTCTTTTAATAAGTTATTGCTTCGTGGTAAAGTGGCAATTTTATGAAACCCTTGGAAAATCCCGTCAAGTTCGTTAATATTATTGCAGCTGCAGATTGGTATCTTCCAAAGGTTACCGACTGCCGAACGGACACATTTTGGATTGTATAAATCTGCGCAATCTCCAAATAATACTATTCCATCACATCCAAATGCAACCCCTGAGCGAATAATGGTTCCTAAATTCCCCAAATCCTTTATCCCCTCAAGTAAAATCACTTTATTGAGGTTTTTGAATTGTTCCAAATTATATTGCTTTTGGTATGCAACAGCTACTGCTGGCGGAGCAGATTCAGTTGAGCATAATTTTTTCAGCACTGTAGAATTTGTTTCAGTGATTAGATTTTTTGCAAAAACATAATCTTCAGCGTGAGATTTTTCGACGAAAATACACTCTATTTTGATGCCGGAGTCAAAAGCTTCTTTGATTGTTTTATACCCTTCAAGCAAAAACATACCCGTTTCGGTACGGTACTTTTTTTGCTGAAGTTTTGCATATTTTTTTATAAGTTCATTATTTGTGCTTGTTATTTCCAACTATATTACCTCAAATTCATTTAGCCACTGTTTTTCTGTATCATTAAGCATATCATAATTAATAAGTTTTTTCTCGTAAGCCATTTTAACAAATGAGTGAATTCTGCCATCCTGATAATAGCAGGAATTTTCGAGCCGAATACCAAATTGCCCTTCTTTATATAACCCGGGTTCAATAGAGAAACATTCTCCTTCAAGTAACGGAACTTTTGCAATTTCATTTGCACTCAAATTGGGTGGATATTCGTGGACATTGACTCCAATTCCATGCCCTAAGCCGTGATTGAATATAAATCCATCCGGATTCTGAGAATTAAAATATTCTCTGACTGACTTATCAATTTCGTATCCTGTTATTATATTGGTGCAATCGTGCGTTTTATGGTAATTAAATGCATTTAAAAATGCCTTAAGTACGTGCGTATATATTTTTTTATGAAGTTGTGAAGGTTCTCCTTTTACAAATACCCTTGTAATATCTGTTGCAAGACCGCCTTCAAAATACCCTCCGCAATCGATTAAAACCAAGTCTCCGTCGGATATAATTTCGTCTTTTGAACATTTTGAGTAATGGGCTAATGCGCTATTTTTACCCTTGGCAACAATAGATGCAAAACTCAGACCCAATGCTCCCTGCTTCTTAAATTCTTTTGCAAGCCGGTCTGCAATATCAAATTCCGAAATGTTATCATTGTTAAGTATGTAATCTCTGATTGCTTTAACAGCATTATCTGTCCTTTTAAAAGCGCTTTTAAGGTGCTCGATTTCAGCATTGTTTTTTTGTGCTTTCATTTGTTTAACGGGATTTGTTTTTAATTCAAAAGCCCTATCACCTAGTAATGCGTAGTCATAAGCGTTTATAGTGTTTTTATCGACATATATGTCTTGTTTTACCGTTCTTAGAAATTCATCGAGATTTCTGAGTTTATCACCATTAAACAAAATAGCATTATTTTTCATAATTATGGCTTTTGCCTGAATTTTTGCGCAATATGGCTGCCTTGTAAAATTGCGCATATTAAATACATATGAAACTTCATCCTGATCTGTTATATAAATTGCCTCATCATCACTTAAATTTGCACTGATTTTAGCAATTTTTTCTTCCGATGTAATTCCGGTAAATTTTTTATCAATAACAACATCCCCTGCCGATGAATACTCAATATTTTCATCAAAAGGGTCATCTGGCAGTAATTTTATTTTTCTGTTCTGCTCAAATTTTTCTACTCTTTTTTGAGAATTCTTTTTCGCAAAAATTCCTAAAATATTGTTTTCAGGAATTCTCTTAATAATTTCTTCATCAAAATTCTGCCCTGTTTGTAATTTAACAACAGTTACAATATTATGGTCGACTTCTTGATCTGCCTGAATATGGTATCTGCCGTCAACAAAAAGGAAAATTGTTTCGGGGGTAACAAGCGCATCTCCCGTTGAACCGCTGAAACCGGTTAATTTATATCTTGAATTTTGGTTCAGAACGTTATATTCAACTAAAAATTCGTTAGTTGAATTAACAAGCAAGTAGTTAATGCTATTATCCTGCATAAACTGTCTAATGTTCATTATGTCCCCGCAGGTCAAGATTTTGTTAGTCCTCTTTACCGGTAAGTTGTATTAAATGCCAGCCGAATTGGGTCTGAACAGGTTGAGAAACTTCCCCCACTTCCATTGAAAAGCATGCGTCTTCAAACGGTTTTACCATCATGCCCTTGCCAAAATAACCCAAATCTCCGCCATCTCTTGATGACGGGCATAAAGATTTTTCCATAGCTGCATCGGCAAATGTCAGTTTGCCTGAAGTAATTTCTTCATATAAATCTTTTGCTTCCTGCTCTGTTTTAACTAAAATATGGCTTGCTCTAACCTCTGTCATATCTATAACTCCTTTATAATAATCTACCGAACAATTATAAAATAAAAAGACTTGCCTTGCAATAATACAAAACAAGCCGGAAGTTATAAAACATGAAAAATTTTCTTTTAAAGTGTAAGTCCAAAACATTTTAGACCAAACCGGAAAAGAAACAAATCTTATCGCAACCCCGAAAAAGTGCTTGGATGCATTGAACTTACATTATTATAATACAATTTTTTTGCACCTCGTTGCACCATTCTTAAGTATAAATTTGTGTACTCCCTAAGTATTATTTTTTGGTAATACTTAAGAACTATTTTTTGATATTTATTATTTAATTTTATAAAAAATGAACTTTTTTATTTTTAAATCGTTATAATGTTGTAAAGGATGTAAATATGAAAAATAAATGCACAAATTATGAAGCTTATTTTACTTTCGGATCAGAAAAAGATTTTCAAAAACATCTCGAACAATGTGAAGATTGCAGATTAGAGAACGAAAAGATGCAGAAAATTTCTTCTTTAATTCAGGAAGTAAAGCCATATTACAAGAAAAAACGTAAAAATAACAGAATGCTAAAAATTGCGTGTTCCTTATTGTTATTTATTTTTCTTGGTACGGGTGCTGGGATAATGAGCTTCAACACTGACTTATCTGATACTTTAAGATATGGCACAACTCTTAGTGCCGAGGATCTCGGTTTCCCTGTTGATTCATACGGACTTATAATGGTAGAGTAGATGGATTTTAATAAAATAATAGAAAATAATAAACAAAATATCAAAAATATAATCCGTTTAATAACCAAAGAAGAAAATGAGGATATTGAACAGGAAGTATATTTAAAAATATGGAAAAATTCCGGGAAGTACAGTGAAAAAGGTACTTCAAAGAGTTGGGTATCGATGATTGCAAAAAATGCATCTCTTGATTATCTCAAATCTGCTTACCATAGAGTTTTTCAAAAGTCAGAAAATGATGATTATACACTTGAATCTATCAAAGATAAAAAATCTTCCCCTGAAGATAAGATAATAAATTTAGAAAGGCAAAAGCAAATAATAAATGCAATAGAATCATTAAAACCAAAATTCAAAGAAATAATAATTATGACTGAGATTGACGGATATTCATACGATGAATGCGCGCAAAAGTTGAAATGTCCGTTAGGAACAGTCAAATCCCGCATATATAATGCAAAAAAAGAATTATGCGAAAAGTTACAAGACTTACTATAAGGAGAACATTATGAAAAAACTATTATCAATTATGTTTATGACTGCAGCGATAGCTTTCAGCTCATCTCAGGTCATGGCTCAGGAAACAACTGATGCCGCACCGTTGAAAAAGGGCGGACCGCAGCATGAAAAAATGAAACAAAAATTTGAACAGCGTCTTAATTTGACTGAAAAACAAAAAGAAAAAGCGAAAAAAATTCACCAAAAGGGTGCAAATCAGATGAAGCCAATTATGGAAAAATCCATGGCTTTGAGGAAAGAAATCGCAGAAATTAAGAAATCTGACCTTGATGAAAGCGCTAAAAAAGAGCAAATTGAAGCAAAATTTAAAGAATTACGTGATCTTCACAAAAAAGCTCAGGAAATCAGAAAGCAAAACGGACAGGATTTTGAAAAAATCTTAACAAAAGAACAAAAAGAAGAATTGGCAAAAATGAAGGCAGAAGGCAGAAAGAAATTTGAAAAGAAACATCCGCCAAGACCGCCATTTGGAATGTTCGGGCCTGATAAAGACGGTGAAAAAGGTATATTCCCTCCACCACCTCCACCAAAAGAAGAAAAATAAGCCAATCTAAACATAATCAGCATGCATTAATTTGCATGCTGATTATTTATTTTTAATTCCACCAAATCATCTTTTATTATATTTCTGAAATTTTCATTTATTGTGTTCAAATCAATAATATCTACTTCATAAGGAAACGTTGAATTTACAAAATCTGATTCTAATTTTAGCTTTTGCTCCAGTGTTAGCTCCGGATAATCAATAGCTATATCTATATCCGAATATGGTCTGTTTTTCCCCTTAGCACGAGAACCAAATATGTAAAATTTAGCATCAGGATTTGCTTTGCTATATGTTTTTTTAACGTATCCTTTATAAAAGTGAGGTGTCTGTCTTCAAGTCCGAACATTAACCCAATCTTTCCTTTAATCTGTTTAACAAAAACTCTGCTTCATCTTTAAATGCAGGAATAATGGACATAACTTTTTGAGCAGTTTCTTCGTCGTAGGTATGAGAAGTCATATTACGTTTCTGCCTGTATTCATCCCAAGTTTCAAGATTTGTCTTTATAAGATTGTATTGATTAGCTTTTCTTATAATTTCACTAAATATCATACCATTAAGTTCTTCTTCAGATAATTCTGTTTGCTTTAAAAATCTTTTTATCATTTTTAATGACATAGAAAAAGTATATTCAAAACGCTGTATAACAGAATCTCTTAAATCAATATCATTTTCGGTTTCAAACCTTATAATAATGGATTCTAAGCTTTTTACTACTTTCTCAAATGAAGTTAAATCTAATATTTCCATCGCTGAATCCTTTGTGTCTAAAATCATTAGATCATAAATTCATATTTACTACACAAGTATTTACCACATCATATATTTCCGCTAGCAAATTTTATTTTTACGGGTTTTATAATATGATATAGCGTGGGTAAATATAAACTTCATCCCATCGCCCAACGGGAGAGGGCAAGGGTGAGGGGTTAAACATAAAGGAGAAAATAAAATGAAAATAGCACCGATTTTTATGACAAGACAAATGATGATTAACAGAGTTGCAGATAGAAATAACAAAATCGCAGCACAGTATGTTAAAATCGCAGGCAATTTACCACAACAAAGTAGTGATTTTTTGCAAAAAGCAAGATTATCATTAGCAAAATTTGCTCGTAAACATAATTGCAGATTATCTTTCGTTAATGGTGAAAAAGGTACACAAATGAATGTTGAAAGACAACACACTCATTTCTATCATGACGATATACCTTATGTTGCTAACGCTTTTCACAAAGAAGGTGAAGTTGTTTTACCTCAACAAAACATAATTAGTGCAATTAAAAACGGAGTAAAACAAGTGTTAGAAAGTGTAAAGAATGAAAGAACAGGACACTTTCATGAAATCTCAGGTCTGCCAAAAGACACAAATACTGAAATTGAATTACTCAAAATGAGTATGAGAAAATAAGCAACATGCAAAAGGAGTAAAAATGCAAGTACAAAGAATCTCAAACAACAATAATTACAATACAAATTTTGGTTCAAAAATAAAATTTGAGTATCAATCTATCGGTGGTGGCTATCACCCAACTTCCTTAAATGAAGTATATATTGTTTTAAAAGATGGTATGAAAAAAGTTGATACAACTTTATTAAGAGCATATAAAGGTCTGCTTAATGATGGTAAAGATAACACATATACCTTTTTTAATTCCTGTCTTAACAGATGTAGTTTTTTAAGAGTAGAAGACTCCATCGGCAAAAGTTACTATGGATTGCCAAGATATGAAGAAGATTTAAAATTAAATGCAATTAGAGATATGATTGTAGATATAGCAAGAAAACAAGGTATAATTTCGGGAAAACCTGTTGGTTTAAAAACTTTAGAAGGTTTGTATAATTCTCGTGACATCTATGGTGATGCGTCTAAAATGAATAAACGACTTGCAGAGCATGGGTTTAAGAAAACATCTCCGAAATCGGAAAGTGATTTAAAAGAAGAAAATCTATTAGTGCAAGAAGAATTAAAAGAAATAGAAAAACTAAAATCGTCTGATTCCAAGTATAAAGACGGATACATTAATTATTTAAAATCAGTAATAAGAAATAAAATCAATGCTAAATACAAATCTGAGTATGAAGAATTAATTGATACTCAAAAAAGAGTTGTAAAGTCTAATGAAGTTTAGATTTGACAATAAAGGAGTAAATAAAATTGCAAGTACAGAGGGTACAGTTTAATAATCCATATATTTCATTCCAAAGTAATAATAAGAATTGGGAAACCCTTAAAACCCTTCTGTCCGACCCAAATGGCAGTGATATTGGACAACATCCGATTAATTATAAATATGAAGAAGCTATCGCCAAGACAAAGTGTTTACCAACATTTAATAAAAAGCACTTTGAATATACGGATTATCAAAATTTATCGCCTAAAGAACGGCGAATCATTGAAATGTTGAATAGAAAAGGTACTTTTAAGCAGGATAATAGTTCTAATTGTACTCGTGACAACATGAGCATAAATCGAGATGCAGAACGAGTATTAAGGATGGCTCTTAAAACAAAAGACAAACTTGATAAGGAGTACAAAAACGGATACAAACTTGTCGGTATAGGTCGCAGTCCTGCTGTCATTGTAGAAACTATGAATTTGCTTGGTGCTGATGCTGTCTCAATTCCTTTTTCTAAAAGTGCTGTTCGTGGCTGTGCTGAAGATTTCCCATATTCCTATACCGAATATATTGGCAGAGGGTATGATTATCCGACAACAAAAAAATTTGAAGTTAAAGATTGGAAAAACTACTTTAAATATTTTGGAGTTGATAACAGTTTTAGTCAAAGAACAGGTAAAACATTGATATTTACTGATTATGTTTGTGACGGAGCAACCAAATATTATATAGAATCAATTTTAAAAGGTTTAGGGTTTGATGAAAAAAGCACAAAATTTACAGAAATTTTTGATTTAATGCCTACCGAAGAAAAATTTTTAGCGGATGATTATATTCATTTGGGCAGATGTTTTGATAATCGTGTATTTAGTGAGTATGGAAGAATAAAAAGTTTGATACATCTTTTACCTAAAGTAAATATCATTAAAAATCCTAAACGTCTAGAATCTGTACCGGAGACGTTTATGTCAAAACTTTTTCGCTGTGCAATTTATGATTTAATTAA
>CADCNV010000015.1:0-4517 GCA_902802825.1 uncultured bacterium
AACAAACCGGCAAACCTTACCCCAAAAGAAATCTTATGTTATTTGGATATTATATATAACAGATACTCAAAAGAGTGCCATATAAGTATAAATAGAGAAATAAAACAATTGATTGAAGAAAAACTTGGCAGATACAAAACAATACTGCCCCAATATACAGAAGGCAGAAAATTCAATATACCTATCGCAGAAGTATTATCAAGAATTTATAAGTTTGTTACCAATAAAACTCATAAAATAGTCTAAAGTATGCTATACTGGGGAAAATATGCGGAGGTTTTATGAAGAAAGCGTATAATTTGCAAGAATTAACAAATGACTTACATAAACTACAAATTAATAACAATTTTGATTTATGGGTAAGTAAAAAATATGTCTACAATTTTCCCAATGAAAAAATATTTGTTAAGGGTTTTGGGTATTATGATACGAATGAACCAAAACGTAGAAAAGGTCCAAGGAAGGACCATAGGTATTATTTAGAATTTAATATTGATGGCAGAACAAATGGTAATATAATCACTGCGATAATGATGAACCCTTCCAATACTTTTCCAGCATCAAAAAACAAGAAATCAACAATAGATTTTACTGTTAAAAACGTCATAAGGATGGCGTACCAATTAGGCAAATATTCAAAAATTGTTATTTTAAATTCTTTTGCTCTAATTGATGGAAATGGAGCAGAAGCACATAGCGATAATCAATCTTTACAAAAGAAAAATCTTGATATTATAGAAGCATACATAAAAGAAAATAAAGATTCTGATTATTTACTGGCTTGGGGAAATAATGCAGAAGATACCGATAAAATCCGTAATTTTTTAAAAAATAACATTTCAGAAAATAAAATTTTAGTTTACAAGACGACCAAAAATGGGAATTATCCTTGTCATCCCAGTATTAGAGTTGAAAACAGTTACAAATATGTTTCTGACTTTTTGAATACACATAATAAGAATGATTCCTTTGAAGTATATAAATTGTAAATTTATTGTTTATTCCATACCCAAAATTTCTCTTTCAATTTGCCTGACGATATCCGGAGATAAGCAGCCTGTTGGTTTTTGTTTTTGAGTTTGTTCCTGCAGCAGAGAATCTGTATATTGTTTAACAAGCGGAATTTCTTTTAAGATATTAATGAGCGAATATATTTCCGGAGGTGGAGTTTTTTGATTTTTATCAATATCCGTTGATATTTTATTCATCATTTTTCTTGCAAAATCAAGCAACTCCTCGCTGAAGCGGTATTTTGTATGTTCGACTTCAAATCGTTTTTTATCCCACTTGTATTCCTTTTTCCAATAAAACAAAATTCTGCGGGAAAGTCCGAGTTGCATACCAATCTCCGCCAAAGATTTTTTATCGTAAATATACATATGTTCAGCTTGTGTCAGTTGGTTGTATTTTGTCATAGTTATACCTCAAAAATTATTCTGTTAATACTAAATTTGTTTTTATTTGTAAGTCTTTTTACCTGAAAAACGCACTTTCTTTCAATAATTCCAAGGTTTTGAAAATATTTTATTAATTGATTTAATAAAGCTAGTGTATTTTTTATTCTGCGATACTGTAAACCTCTGAATTGGCAAATATTATAAACCTCTTTTATATCATCATTATTGATATCATTAAGAAATTTACCTCTTAAATAAGGTAAAATATTAAACTTAAAAATAGAATTATAGCTTTTACAGGTTTCGTATTTGCAATGTGCCTTTGCATAATTGTCCATAAAATATGCAACAGCATCTTCAATTTTTATAGGTGTAATTTTATTCTTTGGTACCACAAATAAATCAAAAGTTTGTTCTTGCTCTAACTCTTTATATTTATACACTCCTTGTTCAAATATTAATTTACCCTCGTTCAACAGGTGTTCAAGTTCTGTTTTACAATCGCATTCTGCAATCATTTCAATTTCATCAAGAGTAAATTCTTTTAAGTGTTTAGCGAGTTTTTCAATATTCATAAAATCTGCTCCATAATTTCTTTTGTAATTTCTGTTAGGTTATTGTCTTTAGCAAATGTTTCCATTTGATTAATAAGCTGAACAATTTGCCTGAATCTGTTGTATTTTGAATGAATATATTCAACGGCGTCAGGGGTAAATGAGATTTCGGACAATTGGTTTATAATTTGGCTTAAATCATTTACTCCAAAGGTTTCAAATTTTAAAATTTCTGAAAACCTGTCATACAGATGTTTGTATCTTTCAAGTTTTCTATGAGCCAATCCCATTCCTATAAAAATTATTGGGCAGCCGGTTTCATCGTGAATATCCCTGAGGGTTTCAATTGTCTTGTAATTATTCATAAGATAATCAATTTCATCAATAAAAATCACCTGCGGATTTTGTTTCAGCTTTTTAACCACAATATTAAAATTATCCGAAGTCAAAAATCTTGGTATTTCATCAAGCTCCTTAACCATTTCTTCAAGCAGCCATCTGCCTGTCATAAGGTTTGAGGCTCTTAAATAAATTCCATCATACTTGCAAGCAAGCCATAATGCAGTTTGTGATTTACCTAATCCGGGCTCATTATAAACCAATCCCATCTTTGGAATATTCTTAGGTTTGTTTATCAGGTTTTCAACAAGCCCGATAAAATTTTTGACGTTTTGAGTTTTAACAAAAATCTTATTCATATAATAGTCTGTACTCCTTTGTATTTTTAAATTCTGTTATCCAAGAATTATTTGGATCATTTACGATTAAATACTCATATTTTTCTGAATTATTTTTAAACAGCTTTTGAACTCTTTTTGAATCCGTTTTGAACGGCATTTGAATTTCAACAGATTCTATCTGCGTTTCAAGTAACTTAATATCTTCCGTTTTTAGATATTTTTTAACCGATTCAACAGTTTTCTTTTTTAACTGTCGCTGACGTACAATTTTCTGTTTATAATCCTCATAATCTTTGACATCACCTAAAAGTTTTGCCATTGGATGAGTTTCAGTTACACGTTCTGCAGTACATAAATATTCACTTTTGGGGGTGTAAACTTTAATACTCGTAAGATCGAAAAGGTTATATTTTATTAGAACTTTACTCTTGAAACCGTACAATCTTTCATCAAAATAATCACAGTTTAAGAATCTAATTCCGTTTCTTTGGATGGTTTTTACTTCAGTTGCGAGCATCAAATCATCAAGAGTATTAATATCAATATTCTGTCGTTTTCGTTCTTCTAAAACTTCAGCAATCGTTTTATCCGGGGCATTAGGACATAGTTGCGAATTCTTAAAACTCAACCACATATCAATCATTTTTATTGTTTCTTCAATGGTTGGAATGTAATCGGCGTGCCAAGTTTTATGCAGTTTTTCATTCCGCATCATATAGGCAGGTTTGTTTTGAATGCTGTTTCCGATATAACTTGGAAGTAATTTTTCAAAACCTTCCTGAAATTCTTTAAAAAATCTTTCTATTACTTTGGCTCTAGCATTATATGGTCTGGCAAAAACTGTTTCTATACCCAGTTTTGAATACAATCCCTGAAAACCTAATTCAGTAAATCCTTTATCATCAGTAAAATACTTCGCCCGAAACGCTCTGCCGTTATCCTGATAAACAACTTTTGGTATCATATCAAGATTAATTATTGCGTTACGGAGTGCACTTGCGATACACTGCGTATTTTCTTCAAGCATAATTTCATAACCAACTAACGCAGTTGATTTCCAATCCAAAAATCCGACTAATGTTGCTCTGCAGGGTTTTCCTGTAAATGGATTTATTACTTGAAAGGCCAATTTATGTCCGTCTGCAACAAGAATATCTCCGACTTCAAGTAAGCTCGCATCACGTTTTATATATGGTTCTACTTTATCCGATAATGCTTTTTCTCCGTCACGAGCTAAAATCCATTTATCGTAATTGTTATCCTTAAACCATTTTGCATATCTTCTAAATGTAATATCTGCCGGAATAAAATTCTGCCCTTGTTCTTTAAGTTTGTATTTAGTTAATGCTATGGCTTTACCGATAGACAGTCTATTCGGGTGTAAAAGCAAACCCATAAATATTTTTATTTCGTCATCATTAAGCACAGTTCGGTATTCCCGAACGGTTGAGTATTTATACTGCGGCAGAAGTTTCGTGTAATCTTCTGTTCCGTTTAACATAGCATACCAGCGGTGTAAACTTCCGCGGGATATTTTACCTAAAATCTCAAATAAGTTAGAGGTTGAAGTATTATGCAATTTCACAAAATCATAGTCAGCTTGAAGTTTGTTTTGAAATTTCTTCCTGAACTCAAGCCATTGATGAACTATATCAAGTCTTGCTAAAGCGATTTGTTTACATTTTTCGGGTGTGAAGTTTGTCATAATGAATTACCTCACACACATTCATCACTCACCTTTCGGAATAAATCAAGTCCAAAATCTCAATCTCAGAGATATTTCGACACATATCAAAATACAAGATAATTTATTTTTGCACTTTGTTGCACAAAATTGCACGGTGTAAATATTCAAATTCCATGCTAATAAGACCCTGAAACAAGTT
>CADCNV010000015.1:4584-26832 GCA_902802825.1 uncultured bacterium
GCTAATAAGACCCTGAAACAAGTTCAGGGTGACGAGCTTTCGGTGCAAAAGAGTGCAAAAATTGGGACAAAAGTGCAAAAATAGTCCGGCAAATCTCTACACTATAAACCTGCCTTAAACTCCCAACAACTCGGCATCATAGCCAACGAAAACGCATCTAAACCGTCCTGAAAACCTATATCCACAACGCAAATAAAAAGACCGATAACAAAAGTTATCGGTCTTTTTATGGGGCGGGTGGTGGGATTCGAACCCACGCATAACGGAACCACAATCCGTGGTCTTAACCACTTGACGACACCCGCCATATTCGCTTATTTATTAAGTTTTTAGATCCCTCGTTCTACTCGGGACGATGTTTTTCTATAATTCGCAAGCTCATTATGAAAAACCATCGCTTGACGACACCCGCCATATTCGTTGAGTGTACATTTATATTATCAAATAAATATTCAAAATCAAGGGTTCCCTCACCCGAATTTCTAAAACTCGTTGCTCGTTTTGAAATTCTACACTATGCTCTCTTTTATGTACAAAAAAAGAACCGCTTTGAACGGTTCCTTTTTTATATTATATTACCCCTTAATTTATTCTCTGAAACATATATCCGATACCACGGGCTGTTAATATCAATTCAGGATTTGCAGGGTCAGTTTCAAGTTTTGAACGTAATCTTGAAATATGAACATCTACAACTCTTGTATCAATTCTGTGATCAGGCGGATAAGCCCAAACATGTTGCAATATTTCATTTCTTGAGAATGCCTGACCTGAATTATTAACAAGCAATTCCAACAAGCTGAATTCCATGCCTGTTAATCTGATTCTGTCATTCTTACGATATACCTGACGTCTTGCAGTATCAATTTTTATATTACCAGTTGTGATAACGTTTTTAGTCACTTTGCCTGAAGATGTTGTCATTTCTCTGTTGTTTGTTCTTCTCAGTACGGCCTTAACTCTTGCTTCCAGTTCTTTTGGACTGAATGGTTTGATTACATAATCATCAGCACCTAATTCCAAACCGGTAATTCTTTCTGAAACATCTCCTAATGCAGTTAAAATGATAATAGGAACATCAGAAGTTCTTCTGATTTCTCTTGTTACCCCATAACCGTCCATTTTAGGCATCATAACGTCTAAAACTACCAAATCGGGGTTATTTTTATTAAATGATGCAACTGCTTCTTCTCCGTCCTGTGCAGTATATACATCATAACCTGCCATTTTTAATCTGGTTTCCAAAATCCTTCTGATACTTGATTCATCGTCAGCCAAAAGTATTCTCTGACGATTATCGCCTTCATTGTTAGGCATTTCAACATTTTCTGACATAGTGACTTCCTTATTTTCTTAAAATGCTACCTTTTGTATAAAAATATATATAAATATTACGATTTGTTTCTTTTTCTATACTTTTATAACATTATGTTACACTAAGTTACAAAAAATTGCAAGGGGAAAATTTTTATTTTCTCTTAAATTCATTATGATGTAAATATAGCTGATATCAGTTATTTTTTGTTAGTTTTTTACTTACAATTTGTCTGAATTTTTCCAAATCATCTTTTGTGTCAATCCCGACAGGAACAAAATTTACAACGGTTGTTTTAATTTTCATTCCGTTTTCCAAGGCCCTTAATTGTTCTAAACTTTCCGTTTTTTCAAGCATTGTTTGGTCAAATTTAGTCATGCTTTCGAGTGCATGGCGTTTATATCCGTATATCCCAAGATGCCCGTAGAATCTTGCGACTCCTGTGTTTCTTTCATAAGGTATCTTTGAACGTGAAAAATAAAGCGCAAATCCGTTATTATCGGTTACACACTTGACAAGGTTCGGATTATCAGCTTCATCTGTTGTAATTTTTCTAATTAGTGTTGAAATATCTGCTTTGTCATCTTCAATTACATTTTTTATAACAGCATCAATGCTGGACGGTTCAATTAGCGGTTCATCACCCTGCAGGTTACAAATATAATCAATTCCCGGGTGCCTTGAGACAACTTCCATGATTCTGTCTGAGCCGGATTTATGTTTTGTTGAAGTCATTTCAACATTCCCGCCAAAGCTTTTTACGCAGTCATAAATTCTTTTATCATCTGTTGCAACTATAATAATATCAGCTAATTTTGATTGCTGTGCCTTTTCGTATACCCATTGTATTACCGGTTTATCCAGAACTTTTAATAATGGCTTTCCTTCTAATCTCGATGAGCCGTACCTTGCCGGTATTATTATTGCAGACTTATTCATGTTTACTCCTTGTCCTTTCCTAAAATTTCTTTTATCGCATTTAATCCTTGCTTATTCAATCTGAGTTTAAATCCGTATGGTTCTGAATCAGGCGGAAGCTCCCCTGAAAAATCTGATAGTATAAGTGTCTTTTCTTCTTCGTTTAAAAACAATTTTTTTGAAATATCAGGATTGCTGTATAAAATCTCTATTGCTTTGTTTTCGCACAGAGCAATAATTCTGTCTTCATATACATTAAATTTGAATAAATGTGATTTATATTTTGAGTAAAAAACGATTTCAGGATAGCCCAAATTTTTTAATACTGATTGTGCATTTCCCTTTAAAACATCTTCTATTTTCAATTTCGGTAATGCAAAAATTTTGGTACATATCAGTAATAAACAAACTACAACTATTATTCCTATTAAAATTAAACTGTTTGACATATTAACTCCTTATTTCTTTGTAATGTATGAAACCCATTGATCCTGGTGAATTTCTTCAATTATAGTCAGATTTTCACGTTTAATAGCATCAAGAACCATTTGTTTTTTCTCATCTAAAATCCCGCTTAAAGAGAGATATGCTCCGTCTTTCATTATATTTTTTAAATCGCCCATAATTTCTGCCAAAACAAAATGCAGAATGTTTGCCACAACAAAATCAAATTTTTCTTTTATTATATCTGCGCTGCCAAGTTCAAATTCACATTTTTCACCATTTTTTTTTGCATTTTCTTTAGCAACTTCGATAACAGTTTCATCTGTGTCGCATCCGTAAACATAAGAAGCCCCGAGTTTTTTTGCAAGTATTGATAAAATCCCCGAACCCATTCCGAGATCAGCGACTTTGTCGCCTTTTTTCATATATTTTTCTAATGCTTTCATACAAAGCTGTGTCGTTTGATGCGTTCCCGTTCCGAATGCGCAGCCGGGTTCAAGTTTTATTACAACTTCATTTTCTTTTGGCTTATATTCAATCCAGTCCGGCACAACTGCAATTTTGTCCGTAACATGTGTTACGTCCCACTTTTCTTTCCATTTTTGCGACCAATCTTCGGTTTGTTTTTCTTCTAATTTAAATTCCCAAGAACCGAGCTCAAATGGTGTCAGTCCCCTGCTTTTAAATTCTTCTCTGTATAAATCCAAAACATTTTCAATATCGTATTGCATATCTTCAAATGATTCGTCATTTTTCAAAAATATTCGCAAAGTCCCTTCGGTGGTATTTACCATTTCAAGATCTTTGTATGTTTCTTCAGCCAAAATAACCCCTTCACAATCAAAATTTTCAAAGAAGATTTCACTAATCAAATCTTCCATTGAAGGGTTAATTTTAAGTTGTAATTCGTAATAAGTTTTATCCAATGTAGCCCCTCACCCTGCCCTCTCCCCGATGGGGTGAGGGGAAAATATTACTCAATAAACGCGCCCATTGCACGGTATTTGTCATATCGTTGATTTCTTAATTCTTCCCCTGACATCCCGTCGAGCTCTTTTAATGCATTTAAAATAACTTCTTTTAAGTTAGCGGCTGTTTCTTCGTAATTTGTATGAGCTCCGCCAGTAGGTTCTTTGACCATTCCGTCGATTATGCCGAATTTCATCAAATCAGGAGCCGTGATTTTTAATGCTGTTGCTGCCTCAAGATTTTTTGAAGCATCACGCCATAAAATAGATGCGCATCCTTCAGGTGAAATTACCGTATAATAAGCATGCTCAAGTAAATATACTTTGTTTGCGACAGCAAGTCCTAAAGCTCCTCCGCTGCAACCTTCTCCTGAAATTATTGCTATAACAGGAACTTTTAACTTCTGCATTTCCTTTAAATTGTATGCAATAGCAGCACCCTGTGCATGTTTTTCTGCACTAATACCCGGATAAGCCCCCGGAGTATCTATTATTGTAACTATCGGAATATTGAATTTATTTGCGTGGTAAAAAAGCCGTAATGCCTTTCTGTACCCTTCCGGCTGAGGCATACCAAAGTTGTATTCAAGATTTTCTTTAGTAGATTTCCCCTTCATAGTACCGATAATCATTACAGGACGACCGTCGATTTTTGCAAGGCCGCCAACTATCGCTCTATCATCCGTACCGACTCTGTCACCGTGAAGTTCAACAAAATCAGTAGTTATTAAATCTACATAATCCAGAAATTTTGGTCTTTCCGGATGGCGTGCTATCTGCATTTTTTGAGCAGGGTTAAGATTTTCGTATAATTCTTTTTTGAAATCTTCTGCTTCTCTTTCTAATGTTTCTATCACTTTATTTAAATCCTTACCTGAGTCTGCGCTCATTTCTTTCAATTCTTCTATTTTCTTTTGAATCTCTAATATTGGTTTTTCAAAATCTAATGATGTACTCATTTATTTTTCGGCTCCTTTATTCGTGCATAGCCAAAATGTTGGCTAATACACTTTTCAAATCTTTTCTTGATGAAACGACATCTACCTGTCCGTATTTCATCAGATATTCTGCAGTCTGAAAGTCTGCAGGAAGTTTTTGTCTTATGGTTTGTTCAATTACTCTGCGACCTGCAAAACCAACTCTTGCACCTTGTTCGGCAACGATTATATCACCTAAAGTTCCAAAGCTGGCTGTTACCCCGCCGAATGTCGGGTCAGTAATTACGTTTATATATAATAATCCTGCTTCATCTAATCTGGCGCATGCGCATGAAGTTTTTGCCATTTGCATCAAACTCAATGCACTTTCCTGCATTCTTGCACCCCCTGATGAAGTTATTGCAATGACAGGCAATCTTAGTTCAATGGCCTTTTCTATAATGCGTGTAACTTTTTCTCCGACTACACTGCCCATTGAACCGCCCATAAAATCAAAATCCATTATTGCCGCTGCGACTCTGTGACCGTCTATATCCCCGACTCCTGTTATTACAGCGTCATTTAATCCGGTTTTCTCCTGCGCTTTTGCTACTCTGTCTCGATAACTTTCTGTATCAACAAATTCCAACGGGTCTGTCGGTTTTATTTCTGAAAACATCTCTTCAAAAGTATCTTCATCGAACAATTGTTCCACTCTTGTTCTTGCATTTACTCTGAAATGATAATCACAAGCCGGACAAACCATAAAATTATCTTCTATATCTTTTTTTAGTAATTGTGCCCCGCAATGAACACATTTTGTCCATAAATCAGGGTTTGCTTCAATTTCAACTCTGGCTTCAAGGGCTCTGCGTTGAATTTGAGCTTCCTTACGCTTTTCAAACCAATCTTGAACTGTCATATTAAATAATCCTTTTTCTACATCCCTAAAGGTAAATTATTAATCTACCCGACTATATTATAACAAACATTTTCAGTTGGCAAAATCTTAATATTTTTCTTACATGTAATAAAAGGCACTAAGATACTAAGATACTAAGATACGATGGCACATAGATACTAAGATACTAAGATACGATGGCACATAGATACTAAGGCATTGTTGCATCAGTGTACTGTTTTATTATTTTATTTATAAAAAAAGTCCTGCCAAAAGGAGTAATGACAGGATTAGGTTTTACTTGTGCAATGTCTGCACGATAATAAAAGAGACATCAACAGACATTGTTACTTATTTTTAAAAATAGTCAAATAAATTGGAAGAAATTTTTATTTGTTTTATAATTTTTATTATGAAGAAGAGAATATTATTAGCTTTAATATTGATTGGTTTAATTACTCCAGTTTCGTCTTGTTACGGGCTTTCATTCAAAAAAGAAAAACCATCTCAGGAACAGGAACAGCAGAACCCGCAAAGTCAGCAGGCAAGGGTTTTATATGCCCAAAATGATATTGATGATGCATTGAATTTGTTAAACAGTATCCCTGAACAAGAACGCAGCGCTGAGGATTGGCTCCTTATAGGTAATATAATGCAGGATAAACAAAATATTGAACAGGCAATTTATATGTTCAATAAATCTGCTCAAAAAGACCCGAAATTTTATAAAGCACACTACAATTTAGGTTACATCTACTTATCTAAAAATCAGCCCAATATGGCTCTTGAAGAATTTAAAAAGGCAGTAAAATATAAACAGGATTTTTCTTACGGATATTATAATATCGGCTGTGCTTATTTAAAGCTGAAAAAGTATTCAACTGCAAGATATAATTTCTTTAAATCGCTTAATTTGAGGGCAAATGAGCCGGATGTTTATTATAACATTTCTTACACATATAAAATGCAGGGAAATGAAAAACAGGCAAAGGTATATTTGGATTTATATAATCAAATGACGGAGAATCATGACTTATAAAGGTATAATATTTGATTTCAACGGTACTCTATATTGGGATAGTGCAAAACATAAACAAGCTTGGAGAGAGTTTTCAAAAATTATCAGGGGTACGGAATTTAGTGATGAAGAAATGGTTCATCACATGTTTGGCAGAACAAATGAAGAAATTTTAGAGTATGCATTAGGTCATAAACCTGCACCCGAAATAGTTGAAAAATATGGTCAGGAAAAAGAAGCTTTGTATCGCCAGAGGGCGTTAAACGATAAAGAAAATTTCCATTTAGCAAAAGGTGCTGTCGAATTTCTTGATTTTTTAAAAGAACATAAAATCCCCAGAACGATTGCTACAATGTCTGATAAGGTCAATGTAGATTTTTATTTTGAAAATTTTGATTTGGCAAAATGGTTTGATATAGACAAAGTTGTCTATGCAGATGGAATTGTACCAAGCAAACCTGCTCCGGATATTTATCAAATTGCTGCTAAAAATTTGGGTTTAGAACCAAAAGACTGCATTGTCGTAGAAGATGCAATTTCTGGGATAAAATCGGCAAGTGGTGCGGGTATTGGAAAAATTATAGCAATATGCTCCGAAGAACCGTATGAATTTTATTTAAGTATGGCTGAAGTCAGTGAGATTATAAGAGATTTCGACGAATTTGACAGAAGTTTATTCTGTTAGAATCTAATTATCAATTATTGCAAAATAAAATTTAGGTGATAGTATAGAAATATCAAAAGAAATGGACTTGTAGCTCAGTTGGTAGAGCAGTTGACTCTTAATCAATTGGTCGTGGGTTCGAGTCCCACCGGGTCCATTTTTTTGTATATTGAAAAATGAATTAGTTAATGGGACGAGAACCCAACAAAGCAGCGCCTTGTCTGTGGTTCGAACGCAAGCGAGCCAAGTGCGGAGCGTTTTTGCTTGAGCCAAATGGCTTTAAAAGCAAAAAGCGAAGTCACGTCGAAGGCGAGCGCAGCAAGACAGTCCCACCGGGTCCATTTTTTGTATATTAATCATATAGTATTTTGTTTTTAGTTTAAATAAGGGGTGTATTTATGGGTTTTGTTATTGATAAAAAGTCAAAAAAAACAGTAAGAAAAGCTTTAGAAGTATTGGGTAAAAAGAATTTTGTTTTTATTATGCATGGTGGGAGTTTCCCTTCTGCTGAGGGCGAAAATACCGGCTTTGGTACAATAAATTCAAATGGCGGTAAAAAATTTATTGAGTATTCAAAAGATTTATTTGATGCTATTCAGATGGGGCCTGCAGGAAAAACAAAATCATCAGATGCATCTCCTTATACAGGTACTATATTTTCCAATAACCCTTTATTTATTGATTTGAAAGAATTAACAACAAAAAAATGGGGCGGTATTTTATCTTGTGAAACTTTTGATGAAATTGTCAGCCAAAACCCGAATAAAAGGAAAAACAGAACAAGTTATTCATATATCGTAAATAAGCAGGAAGAAGCGTTAACAGAGGCATATGAGAATTTTCTTAAGCTGAATGACAAAAAATTAAATAAAGAGTTTGATTCATATAAAATTCAGAATAAATCATGGCTTGATAATGATGCTCTTTACGAGGCATTAGCGGTAGAGCATCAGTGTGATTACTGGCACAATTGGAAATCTGCCACAGATAAAAATTTATTAAATCCTAAATCAAATGAAGAAAAGATTGAATTTGCAAAAAGAATCGACGAAATATCTCAGAAATACGCTAAAGAAATTGACAGATATAAATTTATACAGTTTGTTTTAAATAAACAAAATGAAGAAACAAGAAAATTTGCGAAATCAAATGATATAAAGATGATTGCTGACAGACAAGTTGCATTTTCAGACCGTGATGAATGGGCTTATCAGTCATTATTTTTAGATGGCTGGTGCTTGGGCTGCCCGCCTGATTATTTTTCAAAAGACGGTCAGGCCTGGGGATTCCCTGTTGTAAACCCTGAAAAACTTTATAATGCAGATGGCTCTTTGGGTGAAGCCGGAGTTTTAATGAAAAACCTTTATAAAAAAATGTTTAGAGAAAACCCCGGGGGTGTAAGAATTGACCATATTGTCGGCCTAATTGATCCTTGGGTATATAAAAAGGGCTCAAAACCGATGCCTGAGCTTGGAGCAGGAAGATTATTTTCTTCTCCCGAACACGAATTTCTGAAGAAATTTGCGATTCCGTCAGTTGATGATTTAGATATGGAATATTCTTCAGATAATGAAAAGAGAGTTAAAAATCTTTCTGATAAACAAGTCAAATTATACGGAAGATTAATTGAAAAAATAGTTATTGCAGCAGCCAAAGAAGAAGGTCTGACAAAAGATTCTATTGTTTGTGAGGATTTGGGCACTCTGACTAATCCGGTCGCTGCTGTTATGAAAGAATATGATCTTCTTGGGATGCGTTTAACTCAGTTTACTGTTCCGACAGAGCCGGAAGATCCGTACAGATGCAAAAATATTACTCCTCATTGCTGGGCAATGGTAGGGACTCATGATAATAAACCTGTAAGCGAATGGGCAAAATCTTTGATAAATACCCATGAAGGTTATTTGCATGTAAAAAATCTTGTAGATGATTTGTTTGCAGAAGCGGATAATAAAGATGAAATTATTGTAAATATGACAAAAGACAAAGATTTCTTAAAAGAAACAAAGCTTGTAGAACTTTTTGCCTGCAAAGCTGAAAATATACAAATTTTCTTTACGGATTTCTTTGATATGTCAGAAACTTATAACACTCCGGGGACTTCCGGTGACAGAAACTGGAGCTTGAGATTACCTGATAATTTTGAACAAATGAATACAATAAACTTGCCACAAATTTTGAAAAAAGCTATAATATCAAGAGGCAATGGTTTTGCTCAAAAGCATCATAATATTATCGAGGAGCTTGATGAAATTAAATAATATATTAGGAATATCTCTTGTTATTGCGGCTATTTGCTTAATTAATTTGCCTTCTTATGCTGATTTGGCAGAGGATGCAAAAATGCAGTATAACCAAGGAATTGAATATTATAAAGTTGGGACTTATGACAAGGCGGCAGAGTGCTTTAAGAATGCAACCGAGTTAGACCCTAATTTTATAGATGCATATTTTAATCTTGGATCATTAATGGAATATCTTAAAAACGATGAAGCTGCATTAAATGCATTCAAGCAGATTATACTGCGTAAACCGGATGATTATGAGGCAGTATATAAAGCGGCAGAGTTAAGCAAAAAACTCGGAAATACCGATAAAGCAAAGATGTATTTGTCGCTGATTCCGACAGATTCGCTTATCGGCTCAAGAGCAAAAGAACTTGCATCTACTCTTGATATGGATATTCCAACTGCACAGGCAGAGCTTACAAAACCTGAATCTTTTGTTGATGCAAATCCTATGAATAATTCAAACGGTGTTTATAATGATATAACAAGCCCGACAGGTGTTGCGGCTGACTCATTAGGTAATTTGTACGTAGCAAGCTTTTCAGATAATGCAATATACAAAATAGGTCCTGATAATCAAAAGATGATTTATATCAAAAATCCAAAAATTGATGGCCCAATCGGACTTGTAAGAGATAGTCAAGGTAATTTGTATATAGCAAACTATAATAAAAATAATGTTTTAAAAGTTAGTCAGGGCGGTGAAGTGACTGAAATTATCACAAATATCCAAAGTCCTTATTGTATGCATATAACTGGCGATTTGCTTTTTGTTTCCGCTCAGGGTACAAATCAGGTTATAAGATATAAATTAAATAATTAAATCATTTTAAAACTAATCTTTTCTGAGTTGATTTTATTTCATTCATTAGGTCGTATACATAATCATAATAGGCACTTTTGCCTTTAAAACGTACAAGTTTCGTTTCCAGTTCATCAGGTGTGATAAATCCTTTGTATAGTGCAATTTCTTCCAAACAAGAAATTTGTTGACCTTTATTTGCCTGTATTGCTCGAACAAAATTAGCCGCTTCGAGCATGGAATCCTGTGTTCCTGTGTCTAACCATGTAAAGCCACGTCCTAATATTTCAACATTTAATTGTTCTTTTTCTAAATAAATCTTGTTCAAATCCGTGATTTCCAATTCCCCGCGTGCTGATGGAGTAAGGGATTTCGCATATTCACAAACATTTTTGTCGTAAAAATACAAGCCCACAACAGCGTAATTTGATTTTGGATTTAATGGTTTTTCTTCCAGTGAAATTGCTTTCATATTATTATCAAATTCAACAATCCCAAATCTTTCAGGGTCTTTTACTCTGTATCCGAATACTGTTGCTCCGCTTTTATATTCTAACGCCTGTTTAAGAAATGTTGAAAACCCAAAACCATGGAAAATATTATCTCCTAAAATGAGAGCGACTTCATCTCCTGCGATAAAATCTTCTGCTATTAAAAAAACATCTGCGATACCTCTCTGAATATATTGAATTTTATATTGAATGTTTATTCCGAACTGTGAGCCATCCCCAAGGAGTTTTTGGAAATTGTCGTGGTCAAATTCATTTGTAATTATAAGTATGTCTTTAATTCCCGCAAGCATAAGCGTAGACAGCGGATAGTAAATCATCGGCTTGTCATAAATCGGTAAAAGAATCTTTGATATTGGCTGAGATGCGGGATATAACCTTGTTCCTGCTCCGGCTGCTAATATTATTCCCTTCATTTTATGCTACTCCTTGTTCTTGTTTTCTGTATTGCATTTCGTATAATGCTTTATATTGCCCGTTTGGAATATTCATCAGCTCATCGTGATTACCTATTTCAACGAGTTCGCCTTCATTTATAACCGCAATCCTGTTGGCATTTTTTATTGTAGATAAACGGTGTGCGATGACGAATACAGTCTTGTTTTTAATCAAATTATCTAGTGCTTTTTGAACTATTGCTTCGGATTTGTTATCTAATGCTGATGTTGCTTCATCCAAAATTACAATAGGAGCATTTCTTATCATTGCTCTTGCAATTGCAACTCTTTGTCTTTGACCGCCTGAAAGCGCCATACCTCTTTCTCCGATGACAGTATCTAATCCGTCCGGCAAATCGGCTATCATTTCTTCAAGATGGGCATACTCTATTGCGTGATTCAGTTCATTTTCTGTGGCATTTTTATTCCCCATCATTATATTTTCACGTATTGTTCCCGAAAATAAGAAATTATCCTGAAATACCATTGATATATTGTTTCTTAATGATTCTTGTTTAAATTCTTTTATGTTTACACCATCGAATAAAATTGCGCCCTGAGTAATATCGTAAAATCTTGGTATAAGATTTACCAAAGTAGATTTGCCCCCGCCTGAATTGCCGACAATAGCAAGTGTTTCATTCTTTTGGACTCTTAAGTTGATGTTTTTAAGTACTGTTTGTTCTTCGTTATAGCCAAATGAAACATTATTAAACTCAATAAAATTATCCAATCCTTTCAATTCAATTGCATTTTCTTTGTCAACAATTTCAGGGTGCAAATCAAACAATTCAAACACACGACCCATTGCAACAAATACGCCTTGTAATCCTGTCAATGTATTTCCTAAGGTTTTTACCGGCTTGTACAATAACAATAATGATGTTACAAATGAAGCAAAACTGCCTGCTGTCATGCTGCCGCTTGTAATAAGGAATGTTCCGTACCCTAGCACAAGTGCTATTCCGCATGATGCGATTAAATACATTATAGGACTCATCCAGCCGGTTCTTTTTACAAGTGACATATTATTATTAAACGTTTCCCATATTTTATCATTATAAATATGTCTTTGTCTTTCTTCTAAGTTGTACGCTTTAACTACTTTATTGCCATTGTATGTTTCATTAAAATTAGTTGTAATTCCGCCTCCAAGAACCATATTTTTATTAGAAGTTGCTTTTACTTTTTTTCTTATAAGTGCCACAGGAATAAATGCTGCACATAAAACAACGACACCAATTACTGCAAGTTTCCAGGAACTGTATAACATTACTGCAATTAAACTCAGAGCTCCAAACAAGCTTGTTACAAAATTTCTTAAATATGTTACTATTCCGTCAGAAGCACTTGCAGGGTCATTTGAATATCTTGTTAAAATTACTCCTGATGAATTTTCATCATAGAATGATGGATCCATGTATACAAGCTTATCAAACAATGCAATTTTTACTGTGTTTGTTATTTTTTGACTTGACCAGTCCGTAAGGTATGTATTCAGATAACGCAGAGTTCCCTGTATCCCGGCAAATAAAATTACCGCAAAAGGTATTGCAATTGCCATTGCAGAATAAGTAACGGTGTATGAGTGTCCAAACAGAGAAAATACCCAGTCTTTTTGTCCTACAACGTAGTCCATATACGGTTTTAGTGAAAAAGCCACAACCCCGTCAAGTGCTCCGACAGGTATTGCAACCAAAAAACCTAATAATATTCTGCCCAAAAATGGTTTTACATATGGGAATAATCTTTTTAATAACCAGCTATATCGAAATGAATTTTTTGCCGTCGTATCTGATAGTTTCATAAATTTTTCCTTACTGTCTTTACAGTAAAATTATAGCGCAAAAATAGGTAGTGTGTGAAAAATCTATTGCCGATGTTACAAATTGCAAAACAATATGTTTTAAACTTGCATAATTTTGAAAAAAGTGTAAAATAAAAGTTGAATATGTGGTCAAGTGACCTATATAGACAAATCAGGAGAAAGACAATGTACGAAGATGAAAAGTTAGTCTGCGAAGACTGTGGTCAAGAATTTGTATTTAGTGCAGGAGAGCAGGAATTTTACGCTGAAAAGGGTCTTGTAAACAAGCCAAAAAGATGCCCTGAATGCAGAAAAGCACGCAGAAAACAGCACAGAAAATCAAGAAAAATGTATGATGCTGTTTGTTCAAAATGCGGGGTTCAAACTCAGGTCCCGTTTAAGCCAGTTCCCGGCAGAGAAGTTTATTGCAAGGACTGTTTCAAAGAAATTGGTGAAAGTGCACCTGCTGCAGATACAGAAGAATAAATTTTAAACAAAAAGCCCTCATTAACTGAGGGCTTTTTGTTATATCATTATACAGTTATTCAGATATTCTATTGTATTGACTTTTTCTTCGTACAAATATTTAATAAAGTTTAAATGCGCACAATCTTTAGCGCTAAGTACAAGATTTATTTCAAAACCTTCAGTACAAAATGGCTCATAATCATATACTACATAGTTATTATACTTGCTTTTCCATTCTTTTCTCTCTATTTTACAGTTATTTTCATCAAGGATATCTTCGAGCCAAGGTAATAAATTTTTATTAATATCTTTCATTTCCATACGATTGTATATACAATCATTTATACTATTTTCCAAAAACATAACATTATTCTCCGTATACAAAATCTCTATACGAAAATTATAAACGTGATATAGCTCAAAAAAATTGCCTTAAAGAATATACTTTATAAATACAATTGCTTATATAAAAAGTATATATTTAATATATCTTAACATATGAGGTAAATTTGTCAATTTTTTGTATCAACTTTTTTTTATATATATAAGATAGCTAAATAAAGGATATTATATTGAGTCACGCAGATTTTATGAGAACATCAACCGGTATAATATGCGGGTTGCAGTCGTTAAATACTTATATAGATCAAAGGACAAGCGGTGTAAACCCACAGATTGCTACAACTAATCTTGTCGGTAATATTTTTAACGGATTGGCAAGAAATGAAGTTGCTTATGAGATGCAACGTTTCGGTAATCCTGCAGGTAACTTGATTAATATGTATGCCGGTTACGGGAATCCAACATCTAATGCTATTGGGACTTTAGGATTAATGACGGCTTGTTCTCCATGGATGTTTTTTAATAGTCCGTGTTGCTATGGCGGATTTGGCTTCGGATATGGTTATGGTATGATGCCATACTCTATGGGATGGGGTATGGGCGGTTTTTGGTGCTAGTGTAACATATCAGTTTCTTTATTATTAGAAATTGTGGCTGATATTGCTGCAAATGTCCAGAATATAAATTGAAGTTGTGGTCTGAAGTATATTGTGTCGACCAATCCGTGGAACAAGGCCGCGCATATTGCAATTAAACATGATGAAGTGATAATTATTCCTGATGTATTTTTTGATACAAAAATATATTTACATCCGTCATAAATAAGTTTGATTATAAAAGCAAGAAAAGCAACTAGCGCGAAAATCCCGCTTTCTACTGCTGTTTCAAGATAAATATTATATGCACTTAAAGCATCAAAACCTGTTTTCATATACAAACCGTATATTTCCCTGAAATTTTTGTTCCCGACTCCTATACCCAAAAGCCAGTTGTCTTTGAACATTTCAAGTGATGAATGGTATACATTAAATCTGAATGAGTTTGATGAGTCGCTTCTCATTGCAAAAATAGATAGAAATCTTAATCTCAGTGAATTTACAAATGTAATGGCTGTGATAAAAAGTAAAGTCGCAGAGCTGATAATTGAAATATAAATCTTTTTATGTGTATTCCAGAAAAATTTTGCGCTGATTAAAAATATTAATCCGAAAACAAGCATCATTGACAGGTATGCCCCGCGGCAACCTGTCTGAAAAATGGCATAACAGGTGCAAATCGAGGCAATAATTCCTCCAAGTGCAATGTTATTCATTTTTTTATGAATAAAGTAAAATGCGCTGCCTATGACAACGGGTAATCCGCAAACAAGGTAGCCCCCGTAAAGATTTGGGTTTAGAGGTTTAAGAGTGCCGTAAACTCTTGAAATTACGTCTTCAGGGTTTAAATATGACGTATCCTGCCAGGTAGAAATTTGTTCAAGATGCAGTGTGCTTTGGAATATACCTATAATGGCTTCAAGCGTGATGCATCCTGCGATTGTTCCGAGTATAAGTGGGATATGTTTTTTATTGTCTTTAAGATAGATGCTTAATGACAGGTAAAACCCCAAATATATAAAAGTTTTAAAAAAGCCCTTTAAACTGAGTGCAAAAAGGGTTGAGCCAAAAAGACTTACCAGTACAATTAAAAAATATACAAGTAAAAAAACTTCAAAGATTTTCAGGTTAATTCTTTGCCCGGGGCATATTACGAGTTTTATAAATGTCAAAAATATTATAATAATTCCGACAAAGCCGATAAAATCAGAACTCATAAACATTGACACTATAAATGTCAATAAAATGAAAGGTAGTATTATTTTATCTATATTTTGTAGAAATGTACTATTTTCATATAAAAAATTTAATTTTTTTTGTGTAAATTCTAAAATATTATTGAACATCATCTGTTGTATTCATATCTCTGTTTACTTTTTCATCATCTACCGCATCAATAATTTTTATATCTGAAACAGAACCGCTGAATTTGTAATCTGCGCCTTCTAATGTAATCGGTAATCCCATTTTAATTTTGTTCCCTCCGACAACAGCCCCGTCTTTTGTAATTTTTGCTGTATCTGTCAATGTAACAACAACATCGTACAAGTCAGGTTGCGCTTCATCTGTTACTGTAACGACTTTACTTCCTGTTAGTGTGGGGATGACAATTTTCCGTCTGTCTGCGTTAACATCAACTACGTCTAAATCCGAGTATGGTACATTTCTTATGCTGATAAATGTCTTTTCACCCTTTTTGATGGGAATTTCTTCTCCTGAAAAGGTTACCCCTCTCATGAATACTTTGAAAACTATTTTTGAAGTTGCCTCAATCTGTTTATCCGCAGTTTGTCTAAAACCTTTGTATGTGTAAAATCCTACACATAAGGCAATTATGCAAAAAATGATGATTATATAATCAACAGGTCTGATTTTTTTCAGAATTTCAATAAATTTTTCCATCTGATTCTCCTTATAACGAACTTATAATTTTTGGACTGCATTCAACAATTCATCGATAGTAGTTGTAGCACATCCGAATTGTCTTACTACAATGCTTGCAGCGACATTTCCTATTACTGCAGAGTAAACAGGATCAATTCCTGAGGCAAGGGCAAGTGAATAAACTGCTGTTACTGTATCTCCGGCACCTGTGACATCAAAAACTTCTGACTTGTTAAATACAGGGATTTTTTGATATTTCCCGTTTGGTTCTGCCACAAACATCCCATCTGCCCCGCAGGTTATTAAAACTGATTTTGCATTTGTTTGAGATAATAGTTTATCCCCTGCTTTTTTCAGATCTTCTTCATTATTAATTTCAAAGCCGACTGATTTCTCTGTGTCAGGCAGATTCGGAGTCATAGATGTAACGTTTTTGTAATTACTCAGTTCTCTTTGCGCATCGACAACTGAAACTTTTCCCAATTTATTTGCCAAATTTATTGCAAATTCTATAATTCTCGGGGTAAGAGTTCCGATATGGTAGTCAGATAATATTATTGCGTCATAATTTGGCAGAAGCTGTTCAATTTTTTGAATAATTTTATCTTCGGTTTCTTTAGATACAAATCCTTTTGATTGTCTGTCAATTCTGACTATTTGTTGTGTTATTGAGGTTGTTATTGAACCGGAAATTCTTGTTTTTACAATTGTTTTTCTGTTTTCATCCGTAACTATACCATCACAATTTATATTGGCTGCTTTAAAAGTATCGAATAAAAAACCTGAGTGGTAATCGTTTCCTGCGACTCCTATTACTCCAACCTCCCCATTATTCAATGTCGAAACGTTATGAGCCGCATTCGATGCCCCACCAAGAATATGTTTTGTTTTTGTATGCTGTAAAATCAAAACAGGAGCTTCTCTTGAAATTCTTTCAGCATCTCCGTATATCATTTCATCAAGTGCCAAATCACCAATAACCAACACTTTGGCATTTGACAACTTCTTAATGCATGAAATCAGTTTATCCTTGTCCAAATTCATAAATTTATATCTCTGCCTTTCTGATATTCAAATTATATCACAAACTTGAAATAAATATTTTATTAGATTGAATCTGTATCCAGTATTTGACATGTTGTATTGCCAACGGCAATTAGTTGGGCAAATTTTTTGAGGTCGGCCTCAATTTCTGGGAATGTTCCGTAGTGCATTGGTATAACCGTTTTTACTCCAAGCCATTTCGCAGCCATTGCTGCATGTTCTACATCCATTGTATAAGTTCCGCCAATTGGTAAAAGCGCAATTTGTGGAGCGTAAAGTTCTTTTATTGTTTTCATTTCTCCTGTTAAACATGTGTCTCCTGCATGGAATATGCGTACTCCGTCAACATCTATAATTATACTTGCAGCAACCCCGCCGTAGCTCCCGTCAGGTAATGAATTTGAATGAAATGCAGGTAAAAATACAGCACGTCCCCAAGGGTAACTAATCCATGCCCCAAGACCTATTGATTTTGTTTTTACCCCATATTCTTTTTCTAAATATTTGGCAGTTTCAAATACCGTAGTAATCTGAATATTTTTTTCTTTGGCGATTTCAACAGCATTACCTAAATGATCTCCATGTGCATGAGTGAGTAAAATATCATCTATTTGTTCTTCTTTCCAATTGAATTTAGCGTTTTTATCTATCCAAGGATCAAATAATATTCCTTTACCCTCTGTTTTAATGTAAAATGCGCTGTGATGAATGTATTTTAAATCTACCATATATCCTCCTGTTATGAGCTAATTTCTACTGTTTAAATCTAGCATATTTTAGAGTAAAATACAAATATGGAATTATACCAAAATTTAATGAAACAATGTATTGAGCTCGCAAGGCTGGGTGTTGGGCAGACCTCCCCTAATCCTCTTGTCGGTTGCGTAATTATTGATGATGAAAACAATATTGTTTCAACCGGTTTTCATAAAAAATACGGGGAATTCCATGCTGAACGTGATGCACTAAATAAGCTTGATAATGCAAATAATTGCACGCTCATTGTGAATCTTGAACCATGCTGCCATTACGGGAAAACTCCGCCATGCACTGATATTATTATAAATAAAGGAATTAAAAGGGTTATATATGGGATGAAAGATCCTAACCCGCTTGTTTCAGGCAAAGGTATTGATATTCTTAAGGGAGCAGGAATTGATGTTGTTGGTCCTGTATCAGAAGATGAATGTAAAAAGTTAAATGAAATTTTTATAAAAAATAAATCTCAAAATAAAACTTTTGTGGCAATAAAGACTGCTTCAACTATCGACGGCAAGATTGCAACATATTGCGGGAATTCAAAATGGATTACATCTGATAATGCAAGAAACAGAGCAAAAGAATTGAGAACATTTTACGATGCAATTCTCACTTCTTCGTCTACGATTATTGCTGATAATCCCGAAATGAAGCATAAAAATAAAATAATTCTTGATAAAGATTTAAAAACGGATTTAAATTCTAAGATTTATAAGGATGGAAATATTTTTATATTTTGCAAAAGCCATGAAATTCCGAAGAAGGACAATATTACTTTTATAAAATCCCCTCTAAAAAATGACATGCTTGATATAGAGTTTATATTAAATAAGATTTTTGAACTTGGTATAATGAGTGTATTTGTCGAAGCAGGCGGAACTTTGTGCGGTAATATGCTCCCTTATGCTGATAAATTATATCATTTTGTTGCTCCAAAAATATTGGCTGATAACAGTGCAAAAGCATGTTTTGATGGCTCTGTTAAAGAAAATATATCTCAATGTACTTCTTTAGTTTATGAATGTACTGAAATTTTATCCCCTGATATTCTAAATGTGTACTCTGCAAAACCCCTGTAAATATTGCAGTTTACTGTTTGTTGTTAAGAAATATTACAAGAATATATACAAAATAGATAAATTTTAGCAATTTTTTATTTCATAAATACTTTATATAAATGTCGGGGAAATCAATAGGGAAAAATAAAGGAGAATTAAAATGGCCAGAGTGTTAATTTCAATGCCGGAAAAATTTTTAGATGAAATCGATTCAGTAGCAAACAATGAAAACAGAACAAGATCAGAATTAATTAGAGAAGCACTAAGAACTTATATGTATCGTTCTCAGGTTAGAAATTCTGCAAAATCTGTATCAAATGCTGAGTTATTAGATGCTCTTCTCGGGTAAATTTATAAGGACAGGGGAAATGAAAAATTATCAGTTAACGACAGTAAATAAGTATATCGAATTGCTTGACAGTGATCTTACTGAAAGTGAAAAAGCAATTAAAAAAACAATTGATAAATACTTATATAAAGCACAAAAAGCAAGGGCTAACGCAAAAATATTAGATTATTTGCTTGGCTAAGGACTTCTTTGGGGTAAAAAATAAATTCTTGGTAATAGGTTGATAGAAAGTTTACAAAGACTTGAACATTGTTCAGGTCTTTTTTGATGTTATATTTGTGGTAGAATTTACTGAGTAAGGAGTAAATTATGCTAAGAGGACCTTTTTTAGACAGAAATTGGATGGCTCAGAATCCTGATTATCATTCATCAGATATTGTAATGCTTGGTTTACCTTTTGACGGAACGGTTTCATATCGCTCCGGGTCAAGATTCGCACCTGAGCAGATAAGATTGGCAAGCTGGGGGTTGGAAGAATATTCTCCTGTTTTTGACAAGGAATTGGGGGATGTAAATTTTCATGATGCGGGAGATTTGGAGTTTCCTCTTGGTAATACATACAAGACACTTGAACAAATTAGGGAAAACGTTGAAGATATTTATAAAGACAAGAAAAGAGTTTTTGGTATAGGCGGTGAACATCTTGTTACTTTGCCTGAAATTCAGGCAATCTCAAAGTATGTTGATAATCTTGCAATTGTGCATTTTGATGCTCATACTGATCTTAGAGAAGAATATTTGGGAGAAGAAATGTCGCACAGTGCTGTTATTCGTCATTGTTCAAAAATTGTCGGGGCTGAAAATATCAAACAAATCGGTATTCGTTCCGGGATGAAGGAAGAATGGGAATTTATGAAAAATCACAATACTCTTTGTCATAAATTTTCCGACCTTGACTGCCTGAAAGGTAAAAATATTTTTGTAACGGTTGATTTAGATTGTCTCGATACCTCAATCATGCCCGGGACAGGTACTCCTGAAGCGGGTGGAATGACATTTAAAGAACTTAATGATTGGTTTTATTATCTGAAAGATTTCAATATTGTCGGGGCTGATGTTGTTGAGCTCGCACCTGATTATGACGCAAGCGGTGCTTCAACTGCAGTTGCAACAAAGGTTATCAGAGAATTATTGATGGCTATGTAGGGTTAGTATGGATATTTTAGAACGCATTGATTATTTGAAAAAAGAAATAAATAAGTCAAATTATGAGTATTATGTAAATGAAAATCCTTATTTGACCGATTTTGAGTACGATAAACTTTTTGCGGAGTTAAAAGAGCTTGAGGAAAAATATCCGATGTTCAAAACTCCTGATTCTCCGACTCAAAGAGTTGGCTCTGTCAGTGAAAGATTTTTCCCGCATAAACATAAATATCGCTTATATAGCTTGGATAACTCATATAATGCCGAAGATTTGGAAAAATGGTATGAAAGAGTCTGCAAAGAGTATGACAGGGAACTTGAACTTGTCTGCGAACTAAAAATTGACGGACTTGCCATTGCTTTGACCTATGAAGACGGTGTTTTTGTACGAGGTGTAACAAGGGGCGACGGGGTTACAGGGGAAGATATTACACAAAATCTGAAAACAATTAAAGCGATACCTTTAAAACTTTTTGAACCCAAAAATCTTGAGGTGCGCGGGGAAATATATATGCCAAAATCTTCTTTTGAAAAGCTTAATCAGGATGCATTGCGCTCTGGTGAAAAAGTTTTTGCGAACCCAAGAAACGCAGCAAGCGGATCATTAAGACAGCTAGACAGTACAATTACTGCTAAACGTGATTTATCAATGTTTACTTATACTGCTATTTTTGAAGATGATGCTGATAAAACTTATAAAACACATTATGACAGTATTCAAAGACTAAAAGAACTGGGCTTTAAAGTTAATCCTAATATTCGGCTCGTAAAAAATATAAAAGAAGTTATTGAATACCTGCATGAGTGGGATTCAAAGCGTTTTGAACTTGATTATGCAACTGATGGGGTCGTAATTAAGGTCAATGACATTGCAATACAAAAAGATTTAGGGTTCACTGCAAGAGCCCCAAAGTGGGCAACTGCATTTAAATTTCCGCCAGAGGAAGTAAAAACAAAGCTCCTTGATATTGAACTAAACACGGGCAAAACAGGTGTAGTCACTCCTGTTGCAGTTTTAGAGCCGGTTTTGCTTGCAGGGTCGACTGTATCAAGGGCAAGTTTGCATAATTTTGATGAAATCAAGCGGCTTGATATCCGTATAGGGGACGAAGTTTTAATAATGAAAGCTGCTGAAATTATACCGAAGGTTATCAAGGTTGTAGAAAATACAGATCATAAAAATTTACCTGTGTATTGCCCGCCTACAAAATGTCCTTCCTGCGGAAGCGAACTTATTGAAAAAGACGGACAAGTCGGATTATATTGTTCAAATCCTGATTGTGAAAGTTTAATGTGCGCGAAAATTGAATATTGGGCTTCAAAAGAGGCAATGGATATTGATAAAGTCGGGCCATCTTTAATTGCTCAGCTTTATGACAAAAAAATGATTTCAAATCCTGTTGATTTGTATAAATTACTTCCGCAGGATCTGATGATGCTTGATTTGGTACAGGAAAAATCTGCGTCTAATATTTATATGTCAATTCAGGAGAGTAAAGAAAGACCGCTTAATCGTCTTGTTACTGCTTTAGGTATTCGACATGTCGGAAAGGAAACAGCAGATATTTTAACAAGTGAATTCCCCACGCTTGGCGATTTAGAAAATGCGTCATT
>CADCNV010000016.1 GCA_902802825.1 uncultured bacterium
AGTCTCCGAACTTCTGATTTTGTAAAAATGCTCCGGGCAAGTGACAAATTTAAAGATGTTAAGGTTAAGGTTCAATTTGAAGGCGGAAGATGGTATGACAACACAGGGGTTGTGGATTTTGTAGATAATCAGATTGATAAAAATTCAGGTTCTATACAAATGAGAGCAACTTTTGAAAACCCTAAAGGTTGGCTAGTACCCGGAGATTATATGAAGGTGTCATTAATATCACCTCAAAAATTCAAATATATGACTGTTCCTCAGTCATGTACAAAAGGTGATGCTATGAGCGGTTATTATGTTTGGGTTGTTGATAAGGACAACAAGGCAGTCAGAAAGGATATTAAAGTTTCTGATGAAATCGATAATCATTGGATAGTTGAGTCAGGTCTTAGTGCAAAAGACAGGGTTGTTGTTGCGGGAGTCCAAAATATCAATGTAGAAGGTCAAAAAGTAAAGATTCTAACCAAAAAAGAATATGAAAAGAAACAAAAAGAAGAATAAAACATGAAAAAAATATTTAATAAAAAAAACTTATATTTCTTTATACAAAAACCGAGATTTGCACTTGTAATATCAATCTGTATTATTTTGATGGGTTTGATATCTCTTGCAGGTCTGAAGCAGGAAAGTTATCCTGATGTTACCCCGCCGCAAATTCAGGTTAGTGCCAACTATATGGGTGCAAGTGCCGAGGTTGTTGAATCTTCGGTTGCGACAGTATTGGAGCAAAAACTAAACGGTGTTGAAAATCTTACATATATGACTTCAACTTGCTATGACGGAATGTATCAGCTAAAGATGTTCTTTAAAGTCGGTACGGATAAAAATGTAAACCTTATGAATGTTCAAAACCGTATTCAGCAGGTGCAATCACAATTGCCTGAAGATGTTCAAAGAACCGGCGTAACAGCAATCAGCAGAACGTCCGGTTCCGGTGCTGTAATCTTAACTCTCTATCCGGAAAGAGGAAATTGGTCACAATTAGATCTTACAAATTATGGTGCTATATATGTAAAGGACGAACTAAAACGTGTTGACGGGGTTGCGGATGTTGATGTTTACGGTTCAGGTGATTATTCAATGAGAATATGGCTCGATCCTCAAAAGATGGCAGGATTAAATATCTCAACAAGTGAAGTAAGAGCTGCTATTATTGCCCAGAATACACAGGTAACAGCGGGTGCTTTGGGACAAAGACCGACAGATGATGAGCAGGCATTACAGATTACTTTAAAAACTAAAGGCCGGCTACAGGATGTTAAAGAGTTTGAAAATATAATCATTCGCTCGAATATTGACGGATCTAATGTCAAAATTAAGGATATTGCAAAAGTTGAATTGGGTGCGCAAACTTATCAGAATCTTGGTTTGGTTGACGGTAAACCGTCTGCGGTTATTGTTATTTCCCAATTGCCTGATGCTAACGTTATAAATATGTCTAAGGCAATACATAAAAAAGTTGATGAATTGAATTCAAGACTTAATAACGGGTTGAAAATTGTTACAGTTAAAGATGATGCCGAATATATAGAAGAATCAATGTCAGAAGTGGAATTCACAATTCTGTTAACAGGTTTAATTGTTGTATTGATTATTTATTTATTTCTTGGGGACGGAATGGCAACTTTGGTTCCTTGTGCTACAATTCCTGTTTCTTTAATCGGGACATTTTTTGCGCTGAAAGTTTTGGGAATGTCCATTAATTTGTTGTCATTGTTTGCTTTGGTATTGGCTGTCGGTGTTGTTGTCGATGATGCTATTGTCGTTATTGAAAATGTTAAACGGCATATAGAAGAAGGAAAATCTGCAATTGTTGCAACTCAGCTGACTATGGAAGAAGTCGGGGCGTCTCTTGTTGCGATGGCAATGGTTTTGATGGCCGTATTTGTTCCTATTATATTTATGGGCGGAATGACAGGTGTAATGTATAAGCAATTTGCGGTTTGTATTGCTGTTTCTATTGCTATTTCCGCGATATGTGCGCTTTCTCTTTCTCCTGCAATGTGCTCTCATTTCTTGGGAAGAAAAATGAATTTTGAAATTGATATGCATGAACACTCTTTAAAAGCAAGATTTAAACATATTTTAAGCAGAATTAATAACAAAACAATGAAATATGTTGAAAAATTCAATGAGGGATTTGATAAGCTCGAAAGTTTTTATATGGAATTTGTCGAAAAGTTTGTTTATGACAAAAAACTTACCATAATATTTTATATTGCGATATTATTGTTAACCGCAGGTGCATTCAAAATTACCTCAACGGGTTTTATTCCTGATGAAGACCAAAAGGTTTTAATTGCCAGCATAACCCTGCCGGATGGGGCGTCTTTACCCAGAACAGAAGAAGTTGCAAGACGATTCGTATCTCAGGTAAGTGAAATTGATGGCGTAGATAAGAAAAAAGTAACGGTATTTGGCGGGAATGGGGCATCAAATTCAGCTTTTGCCATCATTCTTTTGAAAGGTTACGATTACAGAAACATAGGTCCGTTAAGATGGATAAAACGTAAAATTCAGGGAAAAGATACCGATCTTTCTCACGTTGCAATATTGAATAAAATAAGAAAAATTGCTGCAAATACAAAAGAGGCATCAATCATATCGTTTTCTCCGCCTGCAATTCAGGGTATGAGTATGATGGGCGGTTTTGAATTTCAGATGCTTTCGCAGGGGGATTATACTTCACAACAGATGGAACAATGGGCAAATAAACTCATTATGGCCGCAAATCAGGATAAATCATTATCAAACGTAAATACTACATTTCAGGCAAATGTACCCCAGTATATTTTGGATATTGATTATGCGAAAGCATTGGCTCAAAATGTAGATTTGCAGGAATTATATGCTACCCTGGCATCAATGCTCGGGACTTATTATGTTAATGATTTTAATAAATACGGACGTGTATTCAAGGTAGAATTACAGGCATTGAGCAAATTCAGGGACAAAGCAACAGACCTTGAAGGTATATATGTTACAAACAGAGCGGGTGTTCAGGTGCCTGTGTTGTCGCTTGTTACTCTCAGACAAACAATAGGTACAGCTTCAATTACGAGATATAACCTTTATACATCTGTTCAGATTCAGGGGCAGCAGACTCCGGGTAAAAGTACCGGGGATGCTATGCGGGCTATGGAAGAAGTTGCAAAACGTGTTCTGCCGTCAGATATGACATTTGACTGGTCGGGAACTTCAGCACAAGAAAGAGAAGCATCCGGTCAGACAATTTTAATTGTAAGTTTTGCATTGATATTTGTGTACTTATTCCTGGTTGCACTGTATGAAAGTTATACAATACCGTTTGCGGTACTTCTGATTTCTCCTGTTGCCGCTTTGGGTGCACTATTATTCCAATTGATGATAAATCAGGCCTTCGATATTTATTCGCAGGTTGGTATGATTACATTAATCGGTCTTGCGGCAAAACAATCAATTTTGATTGTTGAGTTTGCAAAAACAGAGCATGAGGAAAACGGTTTGTCTGTTCGGGATGCTGCTCTAAAGGCCGCAAAATTAAGGTTCAGGGCAATTATGATGACAGAACTTGCATTTATTATCGGGGTATTACCAATGATTTTTGCAAACGGTGCGGGTGCAAATTCAAGAATTTCTGTTGGCTCAACCGTATTTGGCGGTATGGTTGCAGCCGCAACAGTTGGTGCTGTTCTTACACCGGCATTTTATGTAATTGTGCAGGAATTTGTTGATAAATTTCCGAAACATCCGATAACGGAACAGGATTTGACATACGAAGAATAAAAAAATATATCCAAATATACAAAGGAAACAGTATGAAAAAGATTTTTAATATAGCATTGATAATATCAGTAATAGCAATCGGAACAGGTGCAACTTTTGCAAAAAAAACTAACGTGTCTGTGACAATGCCTGATGAAGAAATAGTTCAGCAAATTAAAAATGACAAAGCCCGGGTTCTTGGGAATACAAAAGTTAAACAAAATATTCAGCCGGTTCAGATTGTAAAGCCGGAAAAAAATAAAAAAGTTAATAAAAGACAGGAAAATAAAAAATCAAAATTAACAGCAAAATCAAAAGAAAGTTCGTCAGCGGAAGCCGAAGGAATGTATGAAAGTAAATTCCCTGTTATAGAAAGTAATATCAATTTTTACGACACTTCAAATATTCCGCAGGAAGTCAGCTTGGAAGATTGTATAAAGCTTGCTATTAACCATAATCCGACAATTATGTCTGCTATTAGTAATGCTGAAATTTATAAAACAAGAATTGGTCAGGCATGGTCTAATTATTTCCCTAAATTGAGTGCCGGGGTCAGCTATTCAAGAAACGATATGCTTATGACAATGGGCGGATTTGATGCCGAAACAAGTATAGAAAACGTAATTTATAATGTCAAAGTTACATATTACAATATGGTTTTTGCAAAGATTCAGAAAGAAGTATATGCCGAAACGGTAAAAGATTATGAATTGCAGTTAAAACAGGCAAGAGCATATTATGAAATAGGTAATAAACCAAAAATTGATGTAACTTATGCTGAATATAACCTTGGTAAAGCCCAATTAAATGAAATTAAAGCGAAAAATACCCTTGAGCTTGCTGCGGTTCAGCTTGCAAATGCCGTCGGTATTCCTGAGCTTGCAGGAGTTGTTTTGAAAGACAAATTAAACACAAAAGAATATCAGGTCGATTTTACAAATCTAATTGAAACAGCGCAAAGTTCAAGACCGTCACTGTTATCTTCAAAGAAAAAGATGGATGCGGCCGAATTGGCTGTAAGAGCGTCAAAAAGGGCTTTTACTCCGAGTATTAATGGCTTTGGTTCATTCCAGTACGGGGGACGCCAAATTAATAGTGATTATGGCTATCAGTTTGGTTTGAATATGCAATATTCAAATGTCAATTTGATGAAAATAAAAAAACAAATGGATGAGGCAACCGCAGCATATAAAAAAGCCGTAGCCGACTATGAAAAAGAAAAACAAAATGTATATCTTGATGTGAAAAGTGCATATATCAGCTTAATGAATGATTATGACAGTATAAGGGTTTCAAAACTTGCGCTGCAACAGGCAAAAGAGCAACAATATCAGGCATTCCGCAGATATCAGGTCGGATTAGGCGATGCGATAGAATTCAAGGATTCCGAAAATACATATCTGAATGCTCAATTGGATTATTATAACGTAGTTTTGAATTATAATATTCACGCTGCAGAAATCGAACGTGTAATCGGTGCTCCGATTAAAGAATCTGATGTTGAATTATAAAATACACGCAAGTACCATCAAAATCAGCGTACCTATTTGAAAAGCGGTTGCCATGTTGCGGTTCCATTTGTCATTGTCGTAGTGTGATGCGGATTTTTGCGCCTGAATTGCACTTGATAATCTTTGTATCCTTTCCGAATCACTATCATCAGGGAAACTTGTTCCGAAAACGCTTGTCTCTATTCTCGTAAGACGTTTTGAAGTTGGTTCATTATCAAATTTTTTATGATAAATTTGTTTTTCAATTTTTGATAAGTTCAGCGGCTTGGCAGATGGCATTGTGGTATTAGATGTTTTGTTGCGATTATTATACGCATCATAATCAAAATTGTAAGGGTCATAATTATCTAAATGGTAATCCTGAGCAAGTTTATCAGCCGGAGAGGTATAAAAATTATTTTCTTGTTGGTGCATTCCGTTTGCCATAAAGCTTTCCGGTTTTAATTGTGCTTTCAGCCGGTCTACACGGGTTGACAGGTCGTCATTGTCATAAGTCTTATTAAATGTCTTTTTTTCAAGATTTGCTAAACGTGTTTTCAAATTTTGTCCCTTATTAACTTTTTTAAAAACGTGTTTTTCAAGTTCATCTACTGCGGGGTAATCCATTGTCGCAGCGCTATCAGGTTCTTTTTCGTATGTTATATAATCACTTTCTTCCAAAAAAGTGTCCTCTTTTGGTGAAATTTCTTTTCCCATTTCATTTGCGTTTAAGTCCTTTGATAACTTTGCAATTCTTGAATCTGTTTTGCCTGATTGAGTTTTTCCGTAAACCTTTTCTTCTAACCTTTTTAATCTTGATGAGTCATTTTCATTCGAAAATGTGAAACCGTATAATGATTTTTCGATTTTATCAATTGTCGGATTTGACGCAAATGCACAGTTTGTAATCAATAAAAGAGTTAAGATAACGACTATTTTTTTCATAATAAATTTCTCCTCAAAAGCAGAATAACCTGCTCTGAAAAGTAAATATATTCTATGATTTGTGAATATTCCCAATCAAAAAAACAAGACCTTTGTCATAGGACAAAAGTCTTAGTTTTGTGAACAAATTAAACAATTATATTATTTGTTGATGAGTTTTAACTCTTTTAATGCTTTTAGTTCTGCCTGATACGGAGAAATTTTTGTAATATCATCAATTACTTTAGGTAATTTTTCTATTACATAATCAATTTCTTCTTCTGTTGTGAATCTGCTCAAACTCCAGCGAATACTGCCATGTATTGCCGTAAACGGTACATTCATAGCCCTTAAAACATGGCTGGGCTCAAGTGAGCCGGATGTGCAGGCAGAACCTGATGAAGCACAAATCCCTAAATCTGATAAATGAAGCAAAATCAACTCGCCTTCAATGTATTCAAAGCCAATATTTGTGGTGTTTGGTACTCGTTTTGCAAGCCCTGTATTTACTCTTGCATTATATATATTGTGTAAAATTCCTTTTTCTAATTTATCTCTTAACCTTGCAACTTCTGTCATTTCATAATTTAAATTATCTGTTGCAAGTTCTGCTGCCTTCCCTAAACCGACAATATATGGAACATTTTCTGTTCCCGCACGTTTACCGCGTTCCTGATGCCCGCCTATAATAAGCGGTGAAATCATAGTTTTTGAATTGACATATAAAGCACCGATTCCTTTTGGCGCGTGTAATTTGTGACCGGAAATCCCAAGCATATCGATCCCGCATTCTTTCACATTTATCGGGACTTTACCTGCTGCCTGAACTCCGTCAACAAAGAATTTTGTTTCAGAATTTTTTGATTTAATTATTTCTGAAATTTCTTTTATAGGATTAATTACGCCTGTTTCGTTGTTTGCCCACATAACAGATACAAGCGCGGTATCATCATTTATCAGATGTGATAATTCATCGGTATTCAGTTCCCCGTTTGAATTTACTCCGATATAATCAACTTTATAACCCTGTTTTTCAAGGTATTTATAAACATTCAACACACACGGGTGCTCAATTTTTGTTGTTATTATATGTTTTTTCTTTGAATTAGCCAAAGCTCCGCGAATAGCAGTATTTGCGCTTTCGCTGCCGCAGGAGGTGAAAATAATTTCTTTCTCATTTTCTGCGCCAAGAAAATCTTTCAATTTCCCTCTTGCTTCACGAATTGCGTGAGAAGATTTTTTGCTGAAGTCATACATACTTGACGGATTTGCGTATTCTTCTTTAAAATACGGCATCATTTCTTCAAGAACTCTCTCATCAACTTTTGTAGTCGCATTATTATCTAAATATATTAATTTATCCATTATTTTACCTCTATAACATTTATATCGTCGCCTAATGCATGTTTAAGGGTTTGTTCAACAAAAACTTTAAGAGTCATTGTTGAATTTTTGCATCCTGAGCACATTCCTTTTAGCTTGACATAAATATCTTTGTCTTTAATATCAACAAGTTCTATATCTCCACCGTCTTTGTTTAGTTCGGGAGAAATCTGACTTTCTATGATACTGTTTATTTTCAGAATCCATTGTGTTGAAGTCATTTTTTCTTCTTTTTTGTCTTCGGTTTTACCGTTATAATAATTGTCTATAATTTTTTGAATTTCGCCTTTGCATCTGCCGCAAGCGCCGCCTGCTTTAGTGTAATTTGTTACTTCTTCAACGGTTTTTAAATTATTTGTTTTAATTGCATCAAGAATAACTTTATCTGTTACCTGAAAACAGGTGCATATCATTTTTTCTTTTGTTTCATTTTGGACTTTGTCTAAAGATACATAACCATCTTTTTCGTAGTTTTTGAACGCATCTTCCAATGCCTCGTAACCCATAACTGAGCAGTGCATTTTTTCAGGCGGTAAACCGTCTAATTGATCCGCAATATCTTTATTTGTAATTTTTTTGACTTCGTCAACGGATTTTCCGATAATCATTTCGGTTAAAATACTTGAGCTTGCAACAGCACTGCCACATCCAAATGTCTGAAATTTTGCATCTGTTACGATATTATCTTTTATTTTTAAATATATTTTCAATTGATCTCCGCATACCAATGAACCGGCAGTCCCAACGGCATCTGCATCTTCAATAGTCCCGACATTTCTGGGGTTGCGGTAATGATCCATAACTTTTTCGGAATAATCCCACATTATATTGTTCCTTTCTTCACAATCTATCTGAGAACATTATAAAACAAAAAAAATGTAAAACCTTACCCTTAATTATTATTTAATTATTTTATAATTTTTTCGCAATATGTTTCGACAGGACATTTTTCACAAAGCGGTTTAATTGGTTTGCATACATTTTGCCCATGCGTAACTAAAAGAGAATTAATAGGAATCCAGTATTTTTGCGGAAGTTTTTCTCTCAAAGCAAATTCTGTTTCTTCAGGATCTTTTGTCTTTAAATACCCTAAACGGTTAAAAATTCTGTGCACATGGACATCAACACAAATAGCAGGTTTGTTGAACCCTTCAGAAAGCACAAGATTTGCGGTTTTTCTCCCGACTCCTCTAAACTTGCAAAGCTCTTCTATATCGCAGGGAACTTTACCGTTATATTTTTCTGTTATTATTTTAGACAGCTCAATAATTTGTCCTGCCTTGTTTTTATAAAAACCGACAGGATAAATTGCTTTTTCAAGATCCTCAATTTTTATATTCATCATATCCTGTGGAGTTTTGGCAAGTTCGAGCATCCTCAGCAAGTTCGAGCATCCTCAGAGTTGCGGGATACGTTGTTTTGTCATTTGTTCTTAAACTTAATATGCATGCAATCAGTACAAGATATGGATCTTTAAAAGAATCCATAAGCTTTACAAAGTCACTTTGCGGTTGTTTGGCTTTTTGAAGTTCTTCTATTACTTTATCTATATTTGTCATTAATTAAATAATTCCTCAACATCCAGAGTTGTTTTAAGTTTTAATGCATATATATTGTCGCGTTCAAATCTTTCAAGTTTAACCGCATCTTTTTCAGTTGTTATAATGTTGCCGGGGATATCGATAATATCAGTCGGTTTATATTGATGGTGGTCGTCAAATGTATTTATATTGATGGTGGTCGTCAAATGTAACAGTTTTAGATATATTGAAATCTTTTAAAAAATCATAAAACTGCTGTGGCTGCCCTATTGCGCAAATTGCTGTTGCTTCCATCCCTTCCATAAGCCGCTGACCTGTTTTTATGTTGTAAACATAATCCGGTTCTGTATAACAAAGCTGAGTTGGCAATTTCAATCTTTTGTTCATTATTTTGGCAACTCTTTTTGCCATATCATGTTTAGTATTTTTGCTGACTATAATCATTTTATCTATTCTGTCCAGCGCCTCTGCACCTTCTCTCAATGGCCCTGCCGGGAGTAAATTTTCGTTGCCGAAACCTTTTACGCTGTCCATAAGCACAAGGTCTAAGTCTCTGTGAAGTTTTCGATGCTGAAATCCGTCATCTAATATAATAATTTCAACTCCATATTTTTCCACCGCAAATTTTGCTGCTTTGTAACGACTTTTACAGGTGAAAACCAAGCATCCGGGGGTATTTTGAGCAAGCCAGGCCGGTTCATCTCCACATTCTGAGGCCTCAAAAAATAAACTTTTTCCGTCAGATATCATGTTTATGTTTTTATTATCAAGTTTCCCGCCATAGCCCCTTGATATGATAGCAACTTTTTTATTTTTGGAAACTAAATATTTCGCAATTTCAGATACCACAGGGGTCTTCCCTACTCCTCCTGTTGTCATGTTGCCGACTGAAATCACAAAAGCATCTACCTTATTTGGTCGTAGAATTTTTTTATCGTAGACAAAGTTTTTTAAATGAGCGCCCAATCCGTAAAAAAACGAACAGAACTTCAGTATCTCAAATAGTACTCCTTTAGGTTCTCGTGTATAGTGTAATTTGGTAATTGCGGTTTTTATACTCATAATATTAGAATAATAATCTGAATAATAAGAATCTCTTATTTAATTTTTCAGAGAATTTCTTCAGGTTCTGTGTTATACAAACTGTATCCTCTACAATAATTTTTAAATCTGAAGTTTGTTGTTTATTATCCGGATCAACATGATTAACTGTCTCAAGAGCAACTGACATCTGTGCCATTGCGCTGTTAATATTTGTTATTGCAGAAGCAAGTTCTGATTTAAGTTTTCCGTCACTTGTCATAGCATTTACGCTTTCGCTGATCTGAGCAAGATTCTGAGTTATAATTTTAATATTTTTACCTGTTTCTTCTGCATCTGCTGCGTCCATAATTTTGTTTAAATTCTTAGATAATTTTCCGATAGAATCAGCTGCAGAAATAACCGTAGATTTGAATTTCGGATCTCCAATTAAATGGTTAATATTATTTGATAATTTTGAAAAATCGTCTGTTGCCTGTTTTGTCATATCAAGAAGTCTGTCTATATCTTCCTGTGATGAATCAAGCAGCGAATCGATTTTATCAAGAGTATCGGTAGATCTTGCGCTTAATTTGTTCATATTTGCAATAGTTGTTTTCAAATCTTCAATAACTCTGTCTGTTAATATATCATTAAGCTTTTTATTAGTTTCTGTTAAAGTTTCTGCTGCCTTATACTGCCAATCCATGAAATCCGCAAATCTTAGCGGTTCTAAAATAGTATATGGGGATTTTTGTTCAGGATAAAGAAGCGGGGTGTCATCAATTGCCGCAAGTCTTAATTTGTATGTATTTTTATCCTTTTCTGCCGAACCCTTCAAAAATTCCGGCGGAACTAATCCGGGCATATTTATAAAATAATCTATTTTATAAGCGTAAGGTGTTGAAATATTATTTTTGTAATTGTACGGAATAGAGTCTTTTGGTAAAACTTCTACACTTCTGATTACACCAACATCATAATATTTCCCGCTCAATTTCATTTGAACTTTATCATTTTTGTATAACAAATCTTTTTTAGACATCGGAATATAGATAGTTTTAATTTTTGGAGGTGTAATTTCCAAAAATAATTCACCGATGATACCTGATGATTGAATAGAGAATGAAGATGCTTTAGGAATATCAACATCAGGATTAGTTACTACAAATCTTACTTTTACGTAACTTTCTTCTCCTTTTACAACAGGGGTAATTTCCTCAACCTGACCGACTTTTAACCCCATCATTTGTACGCCTGCTCCGGCTCTTAAGCCGTTAACATCTTTAAATTGAATTTCAATTCTGTCTGCCGATGAAAAAGCTCGCCCTTTTACTTTAAGAACAGTTCCTACAAGTAAACAAAGAGCTATAATTGTTAACAAACCTACTTTAAATGCTGAGGAAAATTTCATTGTAAACCTTTCAATATTCATCAATCGTTATTATATTATCAGAAAAATATCTGATATGTAAAGTCATTATAATAATTACTCATTATTTATTGGTAAAAAATCATCTATATAGTTGATTTTTGTTGATGTAACTATATAAAACATGATATATGCCGTATAATTATAATGAACTATGTTGACTTTTAAAAAAAAATTATTAAAAGTCCAACAGGTAGAAAAATAAAAATAAGAAAGAGGTAGTAAATATGGGCATGGCAGCATCTCAGGCAAGATGGATTTCCCTTGCAGCTAGAAAAACTAATGTTGAATATGAAGGGCAACAAATAAACCAGGCAAGAACTGCATTAGCCAATCAGAGTTCCGAGCTTTGGAACAAACTTTATAAAATGGATGTTCCTGTTCCTCCAAGTACTACTGATTTTACCAAAACGAAATATACTTTTGATATCGGTGATAGTACTAAAACTATTACAGACATCCAAGCTGCCGATTATACAGATCCTGATGATGGGATTCATTATAATTCTTATGTAACCTATACTTCTGATGTTATTCAGTACAAAGGTGTAAGAATAACTAATTCAAAGCCACAGGTTCAGTATGTAGAAAACCCTCCTGAAGGTGACCCTTACTATATGGTAGGTACAACAAAATTAAGATGTCTGAAAGATTGTGATCCTACAAGTGACGAATGGTCGACATATATGGTTGCATTAGAACAAATTGCTCAAGATTGGCCGGATAGTACAGTCGGCAAAAAATGGAAAGAAATAAACCCGACTCCGGGCACACATTCTGATGATCCTCAAAAATATGCAAACATGTTTTTCTGGGTTGATAGCCAAAGAAATAATAACTTTGTAATAGATGGTGATTCGAATACTTATGATACATTACAGTATAGTATTAGTCATCCTGATGATGCATTACACTCATTTTATGCAGAGAATCAAAAAGTACAGCAAACATTATCAAAATACGCAATTGTCGATTATGATGCAAGTGGTCGTGCAACATCAATTCAGCTTGAAAAATCAAGTGCAGTTTATAATTTGACAACAACAACACAAACAGATGATGCTGCATATAATGATGCGATGAATCAGTATTATTATAATAAGCAAGAGTATGAAAAGAAAGTTCAGGATATCAACGCAAGAACAGAACAAATTCAAACAGAAGACAGAACTTTGGAACTTCGTCTGAAACAGCTTGATACGGAACAAAATGCGCTCCAGACAGAAATGGATGCGGTTCACAAAGTTATTTCTAAGAACATTGAAGGAACATTTAAAACATTTGAAAGTTAGTTTAATTAAGATAATAAGAGGTTTAGTATGTCGTACAGATATGATAGTGAATTGGTAATCGCAAACAGATTAAGTACTGCAAGCGGAGATGCAAAAGCTGTATTGTGGGAAACTTATGACAGGTTAAGAGATTTAACCGTTTCAGGCAGCGGTACCGGCTCCGGTTTTGAATCTGCAGGTAATTTGATTTATAATATGGCAAGCTTACTTGCTCCGTCATCATTTGCGACAGTTTTTGGATCTTCTGAAACTATGAATGTTCCTGGGACCTCATATTATTCAAAAGGTAATACGGGAACTGCCTATGGTGTTGATTCATTGTATAATTATTCCGGTTTTCCCGGGGGTGCGGCTTCAATTTCATCTATTTACGGGCTTGCGACAGGCGGGGCTTCGAATATATTAAACGGTTGGGGCAGTAACGGATATTCAACAAGCGGAACTGCAACAGGATATGCTTCAAATGTTGCAGGTGTAGCTGACATTGCAAGTGCCGCAGCGTATGGAATCGGTACGGGCAGCGGTTTAGGAAGAATATCTTCAAATGTTGTAATGCCGGTTGCAAGTACAATATCAGGGTTCGGCGGGGTTTTGACCGCTATTTCTCCATATTTGGGGGTATACGGTGCAGGTACTACCGTTTTGGGTAACTTAATGCAGGGTACAACTTCTGCTGCTTTAGCCGCATATCAAAATATTACGGGGAATATTACCGCAAATGCAGATGTTATTCTTTCTACAAAAGTAAGAAATATTGAAACTGTTTGCAAAATGCTTGATACTCAGGGCGATATCGTTAAGAAAATGCTTAAAGAAAGCATGGAAAGCTCTAAAAACGCATTACAAAACTTATAATTTATACGGCTTAATATCTTTAAAATGTATCGACTTTAATTTTATTTTGTGCTAAAATCCCTGGTATGGATTTAAAGACTTTGTCAAAGAAAAAAAGGGTGTATCTTATGATTGCATTTGCAGTCCTCGGGATTCTTCTGTGGGCGTTTGTAAGTGCAAAAATTATCACACATGACTTTAACAGAAAAATGGTTTCCGGTGAGAAGAAACAGCAGGAAGCTGTCGTAAAAAGTGTTATTCTGACCGAAACCAGAAATGACCAAAAATATTGGGAAATATACGGCGATACGGGTCATTGGCAGGCAGATAGCGGGGTTGCTCAGCTTGATGGAGTTTGGGCTAACTTTTACAAAGATAATAAGGTTTCAATGAGCTTGAAATCTTCTAAAGGGACTTACGATTCCGAAACAAAAATTATTACTTTGTATGAAGACACTTTTGTTGCAATAGATGGCGGGATTACTTTAAATGCGGACAAATTGATATATGAAAGCTCAGATAAACCAATTGTCGGAGAAGGTCATATAAAAATTCGCAAAGATAATGCTTTAATATCTACCGCTGATAAAATTATAATCAGTCCTGATTATACAAATTTCAAAATAGTAGGACATACGGTATCAAAAATTTATGAGGATAAAAAATAATATGAAAAAGATTTTTACATTGATATTCGGAATATTGTTGGTTGCAGGAGTTGCGGTTCAGGCGTCTGATTTGGTTATTGAATCAAAAAACCAAAACTATGCTGAAACGGATCAAAAAATAAAATTCAGCGGGGACGTAAAAGTCACAATTGACGATTTAAAAGTTGTAGGTGATAAAGCTGATGTAAACGTAATAAACGGTGAAAAACTTGACACTGCTACTTTTTATGACAAGCCGTATGCATTTGAAATCAAGAAAAATAAAAAAAGAGAAGTTAAAGCAAACATTTTAAAAGTTTCTTTAATTACAAAAATAATAAGAGCCGAAGGGGATACGCAGTCAGTTGTTTTTGACGGCAAGACTCCTGTTGTTGTAATAAATGCCGATGTTCAGGAATATAATACAAAAACCGGTGTAATGAAGGCAAATGGCACTGTTACAATGCTTTATAAGGATATAGAATCTTATTCAAATGCGGCAGAAATTACAACAGATAAAAACGGGGACCTGAAAAAGCTTGTTTTAATCGGTAATGCAAGAGTAAAACAGGATAATAACGAAACCGTTGCAGATCGTCTTGTTTATGATGCAACAACAGAAAATATTACTGCAACAGGCAGAACAACTTCTACGGTTTATACAGATGACGGAACAAAGATGGTTTTGAAATCAGGGATGCAGGAGTATAATCAAAAACGCGGAGTATTCAATGCAAGCAATAATGTAAGAATTTGGTACGAAGATTATTATGCGGCAGGTCCGAAAGTTTCTTTGTATCCCGGTCCGAACGGCAAACCGAATGAAGCAAATTTCATTGGTCGTTCAAGTATAACTCAGGGTGTAAGAACTATTTATGCGGACAGAATCAAAATGACAATGAAACCAAAAACATTCGATGCCACAGGGAACACAAGAACTGTTATCAAAAACATCGGTTCAAATAATAATGATGATAATGTAACACTAGGGTTATAAAATGGAAAAAATCGATAAGGCAATTGAATGTTTTAAAAATAAAGACTGGAACGGGGCAATTGATTTATTCACCTCTGTTCTGGAAACAGACACTTCAAATGCGGAAGTTTATAATAATTTGGGTTTGTGTTATGCAAATTTGGGTAATGACGAAAAGGCAGAAAAAAATTATTTAAGAAGTATTGAGCTAAATTCTCGGATCCCTCAAACATACATAAACCTTGTTGATATTTATTACAGACAACAGCGTTATGCCGAAGGTATTAATATCTTGTCTTATGCAATAGAAAATCTTCCTGATGATTTGGTATTCAGACATTATCTGGCAAGGTTTTACATCGAAGATGCAAAAAGAGATTTGGCAATTGATGAGCTTGAATACATTCTTGATAAACAACCTGATAATTACGATGCTTATTATGATTTGGGCAGAGTTTATTTTGAACTCGGCAATTATGACAGTGCAATAGAAAATTTCGAAAATATTCTTGAGTATAAAGACGAAAATGAATGGATATATTATTATCTTGGCGAAGCATATCAGGCAAATGATGAAATAGATAAGGCACTTTCTAATTTTTTAAAAGCAATTGCAAGAAATAACAAACTTGCCGTTGCATACAAAAAAGCCGCAATTTTGTATATGGCGCGTGGCGATAATGAAGATGCAGTTGAATATTTTGAAGATTACATGAATATGGATATTCCTGAAGAGGAAAAAGAAAATATCAAAAAGATTATTGAACGTATAAAATAATTTTTCCTAGCCGCTATGGAGAGAGGGTGCAGGGAGAGAGGCATTGAATTACAAATACTGGATAGCATTTTCATCAATAGAACAAATTGACAGTCGGTTTATAAAGCGTCTGTATGATTATTTTGGCGATGTAGAGAAAGCATTTAACTGCAATTTAAAAGAACTTGAAAATATCGACGGACTTTCTGTCAAAAAAGCTGAAAATTTTATCAAATTGCGGGATAAGGTTGATGTTGATAAGGTTTTTGCAAATGTCGAAACAAAAGGAATTAATTTTCTGACTCTTGAAGATGACAATTATCCGAGAATGTTGAAAAACATCGAAAATCCGCCTGCGGTTTTGTATTATAAAGGCAAACTTTTTGATTGTAATCTTGATAAAACACTTGCTATCGTCGGTTCAAGAAAGGCAAGTACAAATTCGAGAAACAATTTGCGAAAAATAATTTCCGGTCTTGGAAATACCGATATCTGTATAGTCTCAGGTTTGGCATCTGGAATTGATACGGTCGCCCATACGGCCGCAATTGAAAATAATTTAAAGACTATTGGTGTTATCGCCAGTGGTTTTGATTATATTTATCCGACTCAGAATAAAACCTTGTATGAAAATATTGAAAACGGTTATGGTGCTGTTGTTACCGAGTATTATCCGAGTTTTGAACCGATAAAATTCAGATTCCCGCAGAGGAACAGAATAGTTTCCGGCTTAAGTTACGGTACACTTGTTGCTGAAGCCGGTATCCAGAGCGGGGCATTGATTACCGCAAATCTCACGCTTGAACAGGGCAGAGAGCTGATGTGTATCCCTGGCGAAATTTCAAACCCGAATACGCAGGGAATTTATAAACTTTTAAAAACCGGCGCAACTATGGTTACGGAAAGTAATGATATTCTAGAGGCATTGAATTGGGAAGTAAAAAAGGAAGTACAGACACAATTGACTCTGCCTACATTGACTCCTGATGAAGAAAAAATTTATGAGTATGTCAAAATTGAAGAACGCGGAGTTGATGAACTACTCACATTAACAGAGCTGAATTTAGACAATCTTTTGATGAACTTGACAACAATGGAGCTTAAAGGCATAATAAAACAAGTTGGCGGGGATAGGTACAAAGCGTTTTAAATAAGTCCTTTCTCCAACGAAGAGAATTAGAGAAATGGTAATATTCTGTCCTCTCTCCCAAGGAGAGCGAAATAAGAAGAATAATTTTTTATAAGGAATAAAATGGCAGCACAGGAAAAATCATTAGTAATAGTCGAATCACCGGCTAAATCAAAAACAATAAAAAAGATATTGGGCGATAGCTTTCAAATTGAAGCAAGCTACGGGCATGTCCGTAATTTGCCGACTAAAGATCCGTCAACCGATAATTTGGGTTTTGATGTAAATAAAGATTTCGAAATGAAATTTGAAATTATCCCGGGTAAGCAGCAGGTAGTGCGTAAACTTAATGATTTAGCTAAAAAAGCAGGCAAGATATATCTCGCATCCGACCCCGACCGTGAGGGAGAAGCAATAGCATGGCATGTTCGTCAGATTTTGAAAGTACCTGATGAAAAAATTTATCGCATTGTGTTTAATGAAATTACTCCGAAGGCAGTAAAACATTCCGTTGAAAATCCTCGCGGAATTGACATGGACATGGTAAAAGCACAGCAAACAAGACAAATTTTGGATAAACTTGTCGGCTATAAGTTATCCCCTGTTCTTTGGAAAGAAATGGGGAACAGGAAACTTTCAGCAGGCCGTGTTCAGTCTGTTGCTTTGAGAATGATTTGCGAAAGAGAAGAAGAAATTGAAGCGTTCAAGCCGCAGGAATATTGGTCAATTCACGCCAATCTTGATAAAGAAGGCAAACAATTCGAAGCGGAATTATCAAAAATAAAAGGAAAATCTGTTGAAAAAACAATAAAAAATCAGGACGAAGCACAAAAAATTGTCGAATATCTTACAAATCCTTCTACTCAGTACGAAGTTTCAAAAGTTACAAAAAAGTCAATAAAAAGAAAACCGACGGCACCTTTTATAACATCAACAATGCAGCGAGCGGCAAGTTCAAAACTCGGTTTCGGAGTTTCAAAAACCATGCAGGTTGCTCAAAAACTTTATGAAGGGGTAGAAATTGACGGCGCTCCTGTCGGTTTGATTACCTATATGAGAACTGACTCAGTTCGTGTATCTGATGATGCGCAGAATATGGCACACGATTTTATTTTGCAAAATTATGGTGAAAAATATTACCCAAAAGAAGCAAATATTTATGCCAAAGGAAAACAAAATGTTCAGGATGCACACGAAGCCATCCGTCCTGCTTATCCTGAAAGAACTCCTGACAGTATAAAAAAATATCTTGATAATGATCAGTATAAATTATATAAGCTGATTTGGGAAAAATTTATGTCATCACAAATGGCACCTGCTGAAATTGCAAATAAATCAATAGAAATTAATGCAGGGGATTATACTCTGAAAGCCGGCACGAGCAAGGTTGTGTTTGACGGTTTTTTGACTCTTTATAATGATGATGACGAAGAAGAAGGCAAAGAAGCCGATGCGAAAATCCCTGATCTAGATAAAGGGGATAAAGTTGTTTGCAAAAAGGTTGAACCAAAACAACACTTTACTCAGCCGCCTCCGAGATACAATGAAGCATCTTTGGTAAAGGCGCTTGAAGAATACGGAATTGGTCGTCCGTCTACTTATGCAACAATTATTACGGTAATACAGACAAGAAAATATGTAGAAAAGAAAAACAAGGCACTTTTCCCTACATTATTGGGCCGTGCTGTTTCAAAGCAGCTTGTTGCCGAGTTTGCAAAAATTATGGATTACAAATTTACCGCCGGTATGGAAGCAAAACTTGATGAAATTGCCGATAAAAAAGTCGATTGGGTCAAGGTTTTAAAAGATTTCTACAATCCGTTTATGGAAGATGTTAACAAAGTAATGGAAACAGCACAGAGAGTTACTGTTTCAAGTAATATAAAGTGCCCGAATTGCGGTAAACCGATGGTTTTACGCTCATCAAAAACGGGTTCTCAGTTCCTTGGCTGCAGCGGTTATCCTGAATGTAAAACGGCTATGTCATTAAATGTGTTGCAGGAATTGGAAAATGATACTGATGAAAACGGTGAAGAAAAACCGCAGGAAATTTGCGAAGAAAAATGCGAAAAATGCGGTTCTGATATGAAATTTAAAGTTGGTCCTTACGGCAAATATCTGGAATGTACTTCTCCTGAATGCGGATACAGAAAGCCATATCGCAAATCAACAGGTGTAACTTGTCCAAAGTGTGGCAAAGGAACGATAGTTGAGCGTAAATCCAAACGCGGAACAGTTTTCTATGGCTGCGATAAGTATCCTGATTGCAATTTCGTATTATGGAATGAACCGACAGGAGAAAAATGCCCGCAGTGTGGGGAACTTTTAGTTAAGAAAACTCTTAAAAACGGTGATGTAATTTGTTGCTCAAGCATAAAATGCGGATACAAAAAAGAATCTGAAGCATAATAATAAAAAAAAGACCTTGAGTATATTACCAAGGCCTATCCGTTTAAATAAGAAGAGAGAGCTTTATATATTAATATAAAGTCATCTGAATTTAAAAAATTGCTAAAATTTTTTATGTATATTTACAAAAGTTAACAATATTTTTTTAGTAACTCTGAAATTTTTCCGAAAGTTTCGATAGAGAGTTTTTCTCCACGTGTATTTTCGCCAATTCCAAGTTCAGACAGAGTTTTTAAAACTGCATCTTTGGAGAAGCCGCCATTAAGTAAACAATTTTTGATATTTTTTCTTCGCTGAGCAAACCCTGCACGAACTGTTTTTCTAAAATGTGAATAATCTGATAATTCAAGCATCGGTTTTTTATTTACTGTAAGTTTTACCAATGCGGACGTAACTTTCGGGGCAGGATAAAAACATTTTCGCCCTACTGTTCTGAGAATTTCAACATTCGCCCAAAATTGAGATAATATAGTCAAAAGACCGTATTGTTTTCCCTGTGAATTTTCATTTGCGCACATTCTTCGGGCAACTTCTTCCTGAACCATTAGAATTATGTCGGTAATTTTTGCGCGATTTTTATTATTCAAATCGTCAACTTCACCCAATAAATGCGCAATAATCGGGCTTGTAATGTAGTATGGAATATTTGCCACCACTTTAATATCCCCTTCACACAATGTTGATAAATCTGTTTTCAGAATATCGTTATGTATTATTTCAAGATTCGGAGCATTAAGTTTTTTTAGTTCTTTTATTGCTTCTTCATCAAGCTCAACTGCAATAACTTTTTTTGCGTGTTTAACAAGCTGTTCTGTTACAAAACCTACTCCGGGGCCGATTTCGAGTACTGTGTCATTATCCGAAATATCTGCATAATCAATAATATCAGCGATAACTTCCCCGTCAATGAGGAAATTCTGACCTAAACGTTTTTTTGTTCTGAAATATTTTGCCCGTTCGAAGTAATTCATATTAGCCACAATAATACCACAAAAGGATAGATGTTTATATTTAAATTTTTGTTATCTTTAATATTGTTATGATAATATTGAAATGAAAAGGGATAATGATGCTTAATTTAAAATCTGATGTCTTAGAAAAAAGTGAAATATTAAAGCTATATACTAAAGGTTTTGCAAATCCTCAGGATTATAAAATCGGTTTGGAATACGAGAGATTACCGATTGATTCAACATCATTAAAAGCAGTTGATTATTGGGGAGACAAAGGAATTGCAAATTGTCTCGGGGAGTTTGCAAGACAAAATTGCTGGGATTATATAGTTGATGAGAAAAATATCATCGGTCTTGCCAAAGAACACGACACTATTACACTTGAACCGGGGTGTCAAATTGAAATAAGTGCCAAGCCGGAGCGTACAATTTTTGATTTAAAGAAAAAAATAGATTCAATAAATTCCGGTCTGGAAAAAATTCTTGCTAAAAACGACATAACCCTGCTTAATTATGGTGTTTCTCCTTTTTCAACATGTAAAAATATACAACTTATACCGAAAAGACGATATAAAATTATGGCAAACTATCTTTGGGGAATTTTGGCAGATGTTATGATGCGTGAAACTGCAGGGATTCAGTGCTGTATTGATTTTTGCTCCGAAGAAGATGCAATGAGAAAGTTCAAAATTGCCAATAAATTATCACCATTTATGACTGCAATGTTTTCAAATTCCCCAATAAGAGGCGGGGTTGATACCGGATATAAATCGTTCAGGGCATTAAGCTGGTTGAACACAGACAGTGACAGATGCGGCTTTGCAGGGAAAATCAGTGAAGAATTTTCATTTGAAGATTATATAGATTGTATTATGAAAACTCCAATGATATTTATTCAGCGTAAAGGTCAGCCAATAGTATTAAATGGTGACATTACGTTTGAAGAATATATCAAAAACGGTTACGAAGACTTTACCCCAAATATAAATGATTATGAGCTTCAGGCAAATCTTTGTTTCCCTGAAGTCAGATTGAGAAACTTTATAGAGATAAGAAATCACGATTGTGTCGGCGGGGATTTAAAATATGCTATTTTAGCTATATATAAAGGTATTTTCTATGATAACTCAACTCTTGAAGAAATTGAAGAATTATTAAAACCGCTTCAATACAAAGATTTTTCAGAATTACGATATAATGTTCCAAAACAGGGTTTAAAAGCACAAATAAAAAATACATCTGTATTAGATTATGCAAAAGAAATCGTTTCGATTGCGGGGAAATCATTAAAGGCAAATCAAACAGGCGAAAATTTATTTCTCAATTCAATAAGCAAATATCTCTCACGCGGAATATCACCTGCAGATGAAATTATAAAAAAATGGAACGGCTCTTGGAACAAAGATTTAAAAAAGATGATTAATTATTTGACACAAACAGAATAATATTTGTAAAATGATATTATAGGATTAAATTATTAAAGGTGGAATTATGAAAAAGTTACTTATTTTGGCAGGTTTATTATTTGCAGGAGCAGGAGTATTTGCTCAGACTCAGCAATTGACGTATACACCGGAGTACATTAAGCATCTGAAAAATTGTAATGCATATTCTGAAGAATATTCTACGACTATACCTACAAACGATGTTAATTCTCCGTATTTAAAAGTTAAATCAACAGAAGAAGTTTTAGGTTATTTAAACGGTAAATGCTATACAAAAAGTACAGTTTACAGCTATGACCTTGATAAAGTTATACTTACGATAAAATGCGGGGTTACAAGAGCACAGTTGGCTGATGTGGTACAAAAAATGTATGCTGTTAACAGAGAAACCTCAAAAGAGGCAAAACAGGTATTGCAGGATCAGCTCACAAAAATTATCGAAAATAAAGATATTTGCCGTGTAAGAAATTATCTTGAAGAAGAACAATAAATTACAAAGGTAATTTTACACAAAATTCGGTGCGCACATTTTCTTCGCTTTCGACGGTTATTTCACCGTTATGTGCTTGCGTGATTTGTTGCGAAAGATAGAGTCCTAACCCGGTTCCGACCTTTCTTAATTTTTTTGCGGCTGAATAATATTTGTTAAATATCATTTTTATTTCGTCTTTTGGTATTCCCTGACCGTAATCAATTACTGATATTGTTGCATACCCCTTTGATTCTCCGATTTTTACGTCGATATCTTTGTGAGTATTACTGTGATTTATTGCATTAGAAATAAGATTGCGGATTACTCTTTGTAACTGCATTTTATCTGCGTTAATTGCAATATCGGATTTATGAGGAATAAAGTTAATTTTAATGTTTAAATCCTTTGTCAAAGGCATCATATTATTAACAACATCCTGCGAAAATGAATTCAGCTCAATATTTTCTTTATATAGCTCAATGCCTTTGTCATCTATTTTATATGTTTCCAATAAAACCTGAACAAGCTCAAGAAGTTCATCGTTAGATGTTTTCATATTTTTAAGGGCGAATTCCTGCTTATCTGAGATAGGACCGAATTTTTCTTTCAGAAACAAATCAATCATGTTCGCTGCCGCAATAATAGGAACTTTTAAATCGTGTGTTAATGTTGCGGCAAAATCAACTTTCAGCGTTTCTATTTCTTTTTCAACCGTAACATCTTTTATTATGATGACATAGCGTTTTTTTTCAATATGCGGTAAAGGTTGAGAGCTGATTAGAAAGTTGTTTGTCGGAGTGTGTTTGATAAAAACTTCTTCATTCTCAAATTTATCCGGCTCTGTATTATTATCAGAAACCTGTATATATTCAAACATATTTTTTCCGATAATATTTTGCCCTTTTTTAATTCCGAACCATTTCAAAATTTTCGGGGTCGCTCTCAGAATTTCAAATCGGTCATTAATGATTAAAATCCCGTCAGAAAGTGAATTGATAACAGATTCAAGTAATCTGTTCTGGTTCATCAGTTCCGATTGGTATTCAGCAATCATACGTTCACGGTCGTTGAGTGTTTCAACCATGCGGTTAATACTGTGGGTTACATTTTGGTAGGAAGGATGGTCAATATTTATTTTTTTGCTCAAATCACCATAACGAATAGAATCGACTGTCGTGGTAACTTTCCCCAAATAATCGTTTATCTTTGACCAGCGTTTATTAGAACGTCTTGTAATGAAAAACAAAATTACAAAGACCAAAATTATACCGATATTAATTATGTAAAGATATGATGACATTAGTCCCTCAATTTCCTATAACATGATATAATTATAATCAATAGATTAAGGTTTGTAAACAGCGGGGATTATGTCAAATTTAAAGCTTCCTGAAACAATAAAAATGGTTATCACTGATTTTGACGGGATTGTTACGGATAATTGCGTTTATATCAGTGATGATGGTGTAATGTCGCGTAAAATTAATTTTAAAGATGTTGTCGGTTTTTATTTGTTAAAGAAAAACGGTATTGATATTGCCATTATTTCAGGTGAAAAAAATGCGGCAATTGAAACTATATCAAAAAATCTTGAAATAAACGAGGTTCATCAAAATATACGCGATAAAATCAGTGTGTTAAAACAAATTATTGAAAAAAAACATTTATCACAGGAAGAATATTTGTATATTGGCGATGATATAAATGATATTGAATGTCTGAATTATGCTAAATACAAAATCACAGTTCCAAATGGCTCAGATAAAGTCAAAGCGATTGAGAATATTCAGATGACTGAAGTTTGTGGCGGCAACGGGGCATTCAGGGAGGTTGCGGATTGCTTAACAAATTAAAAAAATTCTACGATGAAATTAAAAATATAAATAATACGGTAAATAATTATACAAATGACACGGTAATACAATCACTGCCTACTGTGGCTTATGTAAACAAAGCCAAAAAACTGATTGATGAAAAAGATTATACCGGCGCAATTGAAGTATTAGAATCCGCTCTTGATATTTCGGATAAAGATCCTTTGGTTTATAAATATCTGGGAAAAATTTCCGAAATGAACAGGAATTTCAAAGATGCGGTATATTATTACGAAAAAACTGCATCCTTAAGCCCGAATGATAAAGAAATCTGGCTAAGACTCGGAATGAGTTATTTATATTCCGATATTTTGGATAAAGCGATTATTGCATTTGAAAACGCCGATAAACTTTCCCCATTAAATACAGATGTCCATACGGGTTGGGGAATGGTTTACATGAAGCAGAAAAAATATGCCCTTGCAAAGGATAAATTTAATCTTGCTGCGCAAATAAACAAATATAATTTTTCTGCGATATTGTTATCTGCTGTTATGGAAAAGCGTCTTGGGGAATATGCAATAGCAGAAGAAAAGTTGAGATTCCTTGTAAAAGTTGCGCCAAATGAAGGCAGTTTGTATGAATATGCGCATTTAAAACTTATTCAAAATAAATATGATGAGGCAGAACAATATGCTCATAAAGTTCTTATGCTAAATAAACTGATGCTTCCTGCGTATTTTGTGCTTGGGGAAATTTATTCAGTCAACAAAGATTATGAAGGGACAAATGAAAATTATAAAACCGCAGAAAATCTCGGGTTAAAAAACAGCGCGTTATATTTTGAATGGGGTAAATGTCTTTTGCGTCTTTTGGACTTTTTAAATGCAGAAGAAAAATTTAAAAAAGTTCTTGAATTTGAACCGGGTAATAATGATGCAAAAGTTGCAATGGCATTGATTTATGCATACAGAAATGATTTTAAAATTCTTGAGGAATTAAAAGAAAAAAATCAAAATAATGTGTATATTCAGGAAGCTGTTGGCTTGCAAATGTTTGCAAATGCTGATTATGAAGGTGCGGTAGAAATGTTTAAGAAAGCTTTGGCTACTGACAAGCATCAGACATATAACTATTATCATCTTGCACATACGTATCAAAAACTTAATAATGCTCACAAAGTCAGGGAATATTTTGATAAATTTACGCAGAGTAATCCCGATTATGCGCAGGGATTTGCAGATTATGGTGAATGGTTAATAAATGTATCAGATTTTGAAGAAGCACAAAGAAAACTTCAAAAAGCCCAAAAGTTTGCTCCGATAAGTACAAAAATTGTAAATATGTTATTTTTTACAAAATATACTCTTGTCAAGAAAAACATTTGTGAATATAATATAAAGGATGCAATTTCGGTTGCAAACAGAGCGCTTGAATTAGGAAAATTTGATTATATGCCCCAAAAACAAGAGCTTGAGGAAATGTTAAAAGATTTTCAGGGAAATTAGAGTTGAAAAATATCGTAGTACAAAAATTTGGCGGTACGTCTGTTGCAGATGTCGAAAAAATGAAGCATGTTGCTGATGTCATAATAAAAGAAAAAGAAAACGGCAATGATGTAATCGTTGTGGTTTCTGCAATGGGGCATACAACAGATCACCTTGTAAAACTTGCACACGATATAAACCCAAATCCGTCAGAGCGTGAACTTGATATGCTTTTATCAACCGGAGAATGTGTTTCAATGTCACTTTTAACAATGGCGCTTCAGGCAAAAGGGCATAAGGCAGTCAGCTATAATGCCGCACAAATTGGTATTATAACCGAAAATGTTCATACAAAAGCGAGAATTATCGATATAAAAACAGATAAATTAAGAAAAAGTCTTGATGAAGGTAATATAATTGTAATTGCAGGATTTCAGGGAGTTACTACTGAAGGTGAAATTACAACATTAGGCAGAGGTGGCTCAGATACATCTGCTGTTGCTATTGCTTCTGCTTTAGGTGCGGAAAGATGTGATATTTACACTGATGTTGAAGGTGTTTACACAACAGACCCAAGAGTTGTTCCAAATGCGTCAAGATTAAATGAAATATCTTATGAAGAAATGCTTGAGCTTGCTCATGCAGGTGCAAATGTTTTGCATCCGCGCAGTGTTGAAACTGCAAAACAATATAAAATGCCGCTTCGTGTGCGTTCGACATTTAAATATGATAATAAAGGAACTTTGATATTAGGAGTTGAAGATATGGAAATAAATAAACCGGTTGCAGGTGTAGCTGCGGATTTATCACAAATCAGAGTTGTTGTTTGCGACATTCCGGATACCCCTGGGGAAGCAGCAACACTGTTTGGAAGCTTAGCAAAAGAAAATATTTCTGTTGATATGATTATCCAATCTTATGCAAGAAAAGTTAAAAATGATATTGCATTCACAATTAATAAAGAAGATTTGCAAAAAACTCAGGAAATCCTTTCAGCCGTAAAAGAAAAATTAGGCGCGGGGGATGTAAGTTTTGATGATAATATTGCAAAAGTTTCAATAATCGGTGCAGGTATGATTGACCGTCCGGGTATCGCATCTACAATGTTTAAAACGCTTGCGGACTCAGGTATTAATATTCGTATGATTTCAACTTCAGAAATTAAAATCAGCTGTTTAATTAATAAAGAAGATGCGCAAAAGGCCGTTAAGGCGTTGCACGAAGTTTTTAATCTGGGTTGTGATGAGATTGCGGAAGTAAAAGGTACACTTCCTGACGTATAATAATTTATTTTTTATCAAAATTCATCAAAAGCCAGTTGAATCTTTCTTTGCCTACTAATTCTGATTTCAGAGCCAAATCTCTTGCTTCTGTATTATCACTTAAGCTGAATTCAGGATTACAAATTACCTTGAATTTATGACTGTCTCTGATTTTATCGAGTTCGAATGTATTATACGATTCGGATATTTTTTGAGAAATCATTTCAGATAATGATGACATGTGATGCTTTCTGAGCGCTTTATCAAGAGCAAATCCTAAAGGCCCTGTCACAATCAATCCGTTCGCACCTTCATTTTCCTTAATAACTGCGAATTTTGCTAAGCTTGATGCATATTTGTCTATCGCTGTATATCTTGCGTGTTTAAAATCTCTGGAAAAATCATCTGCAACTTTGATATTGTTTTCATCATGTAAAGCATAAATATTTTTATAAATCAGTTCACTTCTTGGGTCTGCAGAATCTTTCGGCGAAAGTTTTTTCAGAGATAATAGCAGATTTTTTAATTTTTGTCCCTGAGCATTATTCGGGATTCGGAATATTTCGGATGTTACAACCTGACCTATTCCGCAGCTTGCGATTTCAGGAACAATCTGCTTATTAATACCCATTGCATTGCAGAAGTTGTTAATAAGTTTAGATGCTGAAGCGCCGGCATTAGCAATTTTTACAAGTCCTTGTTCGTTGGTAAAATAGCTGCTGCCTGTTGCATCCACAATTGCAGATGTATCTGTAACAGCCCTTATATTAGAAATTCCGCAGCCGCCTCCTGTTATTGCAACAGAATAATGATCTCCTGCGTGCAGCATATTTTTGTCAAACAATTTTTGGGCTATGGCTAAACCGCTTCCCATTGAATCTTGGAATAAACGGACTTTGAAATCTTTGGCAATTTTTACACCGTTTTCTTTTAAAAACTTGGGCATAAGATTAAAATCTATATCGCTCATACCGATACCATTTGCTCCTCTTATATTATCGGCATAAAGAAGTTTGTTATCGTAAACTGAACCCGGCATAAAAAATACCGCTTCTTTTACGGTAGAATCCTTTGGATTTACTGCTAATCCTTCTTTATAGCAAGCAGCCATTTTTTTTGAAAGTTTTTGTAAAAAATCCTGTGTGCCTTCGTAAATTCTTTTACCTTGCGTATTTACGACATCTTTCATTTTGAATATTGTATTATTTGATTTATTTTCGATAAGCAGTGCTTTTAATGAATTTTCCCCGACACTACCGCCGACATCTATAAGAAAACGACTTGAAAATGACGGATTTTTTCTGTTCGCAGAATATGAATTACTAATGCCAATAGGACTAATTTGCATGATATATACCCCCTTATAAAATTCAATATATCATGCTTAAAAAACTCTAAAAATATTTTTTGCGCAAAAATTTACAACCAGTCAATTAATCGTTTGAATTCTCCAAAATCAAGATCCATTATTTCTTGCCCGAATTTTTTGACCAAAAATTCGACCCCAAGATTATATGTTAACGGTTCTTTTTTGTAGCCCGTTTTTTTAAATAATTCGGTTGAAAAAGTTTTATTTTCCTGATCATAAACTTCACTGTAATTCAGACCTTGTTCTATGCAAAACGGTACCTTCAGAACATTACGTTTTTCATATTCATCTTTATCGTAATATGAAAGTCCAAATGTTCTGCAAATAATCATTCTGTATGGATAAACGCTGCATCTGTGATTTATTAAAAACGGACATTTGTGCATAAAAATTTTATCTGTGCATTTTTCTTTTTCAATTTTAAGCGCAATTGTATTATTTACAATTTGTTGCTGAGTTTCTCGGTCTAAACTCATGAAGCCGATTTTTAAAAATTCAAATTCTAATTCAGAGCAGGGATATTCTCCTTTTTCACAGCATAAAGAACATCCTTCTTTGCAGTGAATGTATTCTTTTTGATCTTCAAAATGGCTGTTTATACGTTCCATAATCACGCGAATAAACTGATAGAATTTATCCATTCGTTCTTGTTCAACCATCAGTAGTGCCTTTCTCCCGAGAAAAATACATATCCGACAAGTAAAATTAAAACACCTATCACACCGAATATTTTAAATTTTAAAATAAGAACAGTGATTAAAACACCGATAATTGCAAGAATAATTGCCATCTTGACATAATGTTTTATTCTTTCCATTTTACGTTCATGCAAATACTGAAGAGCCATTTTTTCAATATTTGATTGTCTTTTTGCATTTTCTTCTGTTTCTTCAGAAATTATATTTGAATTCTTTAATTCTTCCACTGCATCTTCATAAGTTCTGTTTACATAGCGTTCAACAACACTCAAAACAACATTGTCAGGTGCTTTATTCTGAACACAGGCATACATGACTTCCCATGTTGTATACCAAATTTTTTGCATAACAATTCGCCAGTATTTTGGTGGAATTCCGGAACGAAATAAATCAATTTCTTTGTGAAAAGACCATTCAGCCATGATTTGAATGTATGTACAGTGTTTTTCAAAATCCAAATTCTGAAAAACCGCTTCTTCCTGTAGGGATTTGGCTAAAAGAACGGATGATTTTTTAATATTTTGTACCAGGTAATCTCGTTGGAGTTTATTTGTATCTTCGGGAAATGCAGAGCTCATTTGAGATATCATTCCCTCAATATATTTCACATATTTTTGTTTTAATTTTACCTCTTCCATTCTGATATTATAAATGAGAAGCGATAATAATTTGTCATATATATAGTGTAAATATTAAAATTTACAAACTTGAATCATAACTATGTATATGATAGGATATACTTATGGTACAAGTACACTAGTGAGGTATTAAATGAAAAGTTCAACAGTTAGAAGATCAGGTTTATCAAAGGAATCACTTGATATAATTGAAAATCTGGCAAATGAAACCCCGGCAGAATATATAGCAAATTCAGATGCTGACTCTTATAATGCTCCGAGCGAATATTACAGAGAAACAGAAAGAAATAGTGTTGATAATAAATCAAAAGAGATTGATTTATTATGGCAGACATTTAAATCTGCACAATTTAATACAAATTCTACATTTATGCATGTGCTAAGCGGATTTATACTTGGTGTAATTACAACTATTTTAGCTGTTTCTATTTTTGGAATGTTTGCTGCAAATTCTGATAATACTGCTCTTAAAAATAAATTTGCGTTTGGGACTGCTCAAACAGAGAATCAAAAAATTGAAGATGATGTTGATGTTTCAAACATTTCAAAAGAACAGAAAATTCCGGCTGATGAAGTTGGCTCTCCTGCCGTAATCATAAATGAAGTCCCGGAACCGCAAAAGGTTGAAAAAACCGAAAAAAACGAAAAAACTGAAAAAGTAAAAAAAGTTAAAAAAGAAGTTAATCAAGAGGCGAAAGCACCATCACAAACCAAAAAATATATCATAAAAGAAGGTGATACCGTAGAAGCGATTATTATTCGTAACTATGGCTCATACACTTCTGCAAGAGCCGAAGCTATTATGAAGGCAAATAATTTGAAAGACCTCGATCACATCAGTATTGATCAGGAATTACTTTTACCGATTGAAAAATAGAAGGTTTTAAATGAAAAAACTTTTAGTTGTTCTTTTAACGATGGTCTTGCCTTGTGCTGCTTTTGCTCAACAAGGTGAATGGAAGAATGATTTGCGCTCAAAATTTCTTAATAATGAAACCATTATTATGGAAATTAATATGCGTTCGTTTAATTCTCAGGACAAAGACGGAGACGGATTTATTCAGCAGGAGCGTGGTGAAGTTCGGGGAACTTTTATAAATGCAGTTGATCGGCTTGATGAAATAAAAAATCTCGGAATAAATACCCTGCATATTTTACCGATTACACCTACGGGGAAATTAAAGGCATTGGGTACTGCAGGAAGTCTTTATGCTGCTGCAGATTTTAAATCCTTGAATAAAGATTTATTTGATGAAAATTCTAAGCTTTCATTTGAAGAGCAGGCAAAATATTTTATAGATGAGGCACATAAACGCGGTATTCGAATAATTGTAGATATTCCGGCTTGCGGCAGTTATGATTTGTTTTTGCAAAGGCCTGATTTATTTGTGACAAATCAAGCAGGAGAGCCGATATTACCGTCAGACTGGACAGATGTAAGATTGTTGTCAACAGGGACTGAAGAAAAAATTGATGCAAATGTTTACAGTTTGTACAAAGATTTTGTAAAATACATGATAAACCTGGGCGTTGACGGAATAAGAGCAGATGTTGCACATTGCAAAACAATGGCGTTTTGGAAAGAATCCGGAATTTATGTGGCTCGCTGAAGTTTCAGATTCTTGGCATGATGCAGTTTCATCTTATACTGTGTTCACTCCGTATGACAAGTTATTAGATGCCGGTTTTGACGGATATTACGGCTCATTTTTTAATATTAAGGACTGGAAAAATGCAAGTGATTTATATAATCAAATATCATTTACTTTAAGTGATCTAAAAAGATTCCCAGACAAAAAAAGTGTTATTGGCAGTTTTACAACCCACGATGAGGTCAGCCCAATATTACTTAAAGGGCCAGCTTTGAGCGATATGATTATCTGGCTTAGCGCAACGCTGCCTGTTAATTCATACTTTGTTGACGGATTTCAGACAGGAGACGATTATAAATACCTGATGGGAAATCAAACAGCTCCGACTACAAATACGGATGATGATATTTATTTCACTCACAGAGGCAAAATTGATATATTTAATCTGTCACGTAAACCTGGCGGGAATAATACATATTTAAAAAATGATTTTGTATTGGGTAATGATGTTAAAAAAAGTTTGATTCCTGTATTGAATGAGGGTAATTTCACTCCTGTAAAAACAAAAAATTCAAAGATTTTTGCTTATACGG
>CADCNV010000017.1 GCA_902802825.1 uncultured bacterium
TTTATGCCTTTGTATAGGTCGAAAGTTCCAAGCAATCAAGCTTTTGCCGATTTCCAATGGTCGGAAGTCGGTTGATTATAAAAGTCCGAAATGTCCGATTTCGGTAACAAAAATGTCCACTATTTTGTACTTTTTGTCCTAAAATTTGTACCTTAAAAACTATTATTAGTTGCATTTAAGATAATTTTTATTTATTATATAACTGTATTGTTAAGGAAAAATTAATATGCGTATATATCCTATTTCAACTTACAATAATAATAAAATTACTCTTAACCAAAATTTCACTGGTGCAATTAATTGTAGTGAAATAAAGCCAATGTTGAGTAGTTTACAAGAACATATTGGTAATAATATATCTTCATCAGTTGAGGATATTGAAATGATTCCTAACCTTATGGATAGGTTAGGTAGAAAATTGGAAAAGTATTCTTATTCAACTATTTTAAATTTTAAAAAGATAAGTTCCAGCGAATATAGTGTTTTTATAGAAAATCCTTTTTCATATTATAAACAGTTATTACCAAATATTAAATTATCAGAACAGGAAAACATCTCTGAGAATTTAAATGTTTTAAAAAAAATGGTAAATGATGTTGAAAGCACAAATCAATTCGATGTGGAATTAAAATTTGTTCAAATGCGAAATAACTCTGTTCCAAGAGATGAATTTAAACCTGTTCTGTAGTATGCGATTATTTAGACAAAATAATCATCAAATCCGCTGTTCTTTCTTCTCAAACCGACTGTTATATTACACTGGAACCACCTTTTGGGAGGTTCAGCGCAAGCCGAGCAGAGGCTGGAGTCGTCGGCGAAATCGTCAAGCGGTCGGCTAGACAAATGAGCCGACGCGGAAGCCGTCCCCTGCGAGGCGCAGCAAGACAAGTCCCCCCGTCGACATTACTTTTTAAAACTGGTGCAAAAAATTGCACCCTACATGCTACTCTGATAATGAGTGTTTATACCCTTCTAATGGACCCTTTACGGCTTTTGCTTCTGAATTTAAACCATTATTCATTAATGTTCCACTAACAGTTGGTGCCATTATAACTTTACCTGTTCCTTTATATACATTAATCAAACCTTCCTTATTCATCATTGAGCCAATTAATGATTTTGAAGACCTTTCTACAGTGAAATTAAGAGATTTAGACCACATTACAGCCATATTACCGTCAATTTTTAAAGTGTCATTATTTAAAGTGAATTCTATTAATTCAGCCTTTGGTATAGGGCACTCTAAAGCAGCTATACCATGACCAGATAGACATAAATTAAATATTCCTTTTCCCCCAAATGCAGATGATAAATTTTGACGTGCGGCAATTTTAGCATCAAGCTGAGAGTCACAGGCTAAAAAGATACCATCATCAAGAACAACTCCTTCATCCCCCCAACTTGCAATATCTTCTAATATTATATTTTTATATGTTGGTTCCAGCATGACTAAACCTACGCCCTTGTATATAGGTTTTACAGCACTTTCTTTAGTAACCATACTAGCTACAGCACCTTTAATAAGATTCCCAACAGCCTTTACTCCAGAACCAAGACCCGTTTCACTTTCAATATCTCCAAACATCCATTGCATGGCACCTGCTTGAATTTTTACAGCACCACCATTAAGGGTTAATAGTAATTGTCTTCTTCTTACATTCATTTCTTTCGCAAAATATGAACCAATGCAATTATCATCACAACTTAAATCTCGTTCGTGTTCATATACAGCATAATTACCTAGTTGTGATATAATTTTCATATTTGTATTATTTTCTAAATTTATTTGTTTTGAAAAACGATTTTCAGTTGTCATATAACCTCCTTTTATATAAATAATTCATTGAAACTCCCAATACGTATAATAAATCAAATTTATATTTTAATCAATAATTTAAAATTTCTAATTAAAGCTTTGTTGAGCAGAGCATTTAGTAAGTAGGTTGGGTGAAACCAACAATTATTTGCATTCTAATCCTAACACCATTCTTATATTGTAGTATTCTTGCGTGGACTGTTTCATAATATAAACTATGCGTTGATAAATGTTGTTAGGCAACGTTTTTGTGGTATAGTTTCATTGTCAATGGGTTCCAAAATAGTAACCTTATCGACATTTTTTTTATTTAAAATATTGCGCAAATAGTGAATAACAACGTAAATCCCACCAACATCATTATCGGGGTATCCATTGAATGTGGGGCGAATGCTTCGGAAAACGTCATAACAGGCGGAAATATTGTCAGTGCAACCCAAAATTCATAAGGATTTGCAAATAAATCTTTATATAACAATATGAAAATTACTGCAAATAAGTAAACACAAAAACTTCCCGCATAAGAACGTACATATCTTTGTTTCAGATTCCATGATGGTACGACATATTTTTTCTTACCTAAATATATTCCGACAGGTTCAGCAAACCCGTCACCGATTGCAACCGTGAATACTACGATTGATGCAAGTGCAGGTAACGCCAGATAAGTTTCAAAAACCTGTTTAAATATTGTAATTATCAATAATCCCGGCAAAATGTTTCCAAGGATAATCCATTTAAGAGTATTTGGTCGGTCTTCTACTCTGTCAAGAGAATTAAACTGAAGCATAAAGAACTTTGAAAATTCACGGATAGGTTTTATCAGTACCAAAAACATCAAAAGTACAAAAAGTGATTCCCAAAGATGTGGCAGAATCCCAAGAGGTGCATTCGGGGGGCTTAACAAAGGAACAAGATACGCAGCAAAATGCTGAATCTTTCTTGTGTAATTTACTTTAAACCAATTATTTTTAGGAGATGTAATATATCCTTTTTCATCGGTATTACAATAATGCCTGCATACCAGACCGCCCCCAATAGACAAAATCATCATGATTGCAAGTTTTATACACATTCTGATAAAGAATGCTTTTTCATGAAACAAACTTGCATCAAAAAAGATTGTGTATATAAGCAGCGCGGCAAATAGTATAATCCACAATATTAAAAACTGCAAATCAAATGTTTTTGTCCATTTTTCGTCGTAGTTCCCTGCAGCATCGCCGGGCATAAGTATGTTTTCATTATTAATGTCACTCATTTGTGCGTATTATATCAATTTTAATCATGTTTTACAATAGTACAAATTAAAATATAGAATGTAACAAACTTTTTCAATAAAAATTTGAAAATATTTATGTTTATGTAATAATCATTATTGCAGGTCGGCATTGCTATGCCGACATAAAATATAAATAGCAAAGTAGTACACATTTTTAATAAAAAGAAGGAAAAGAAAAATGGGAAGACCAGCTCCACTAGAAAAAATCAGAAACATTGGTATTGCTGCCCACATCGACGCCGGTAAAACAACTACAACAGAACGTATTTTGTTTTATACAGGTAAAACTCACAAATTAGGTGAAGTACACGATGGTGCTGCAGTAACCGACTTTATGGAACAAGAAAGAGAAAGAGGTATCACAATCCAGTCAGCAGCTGTTACGGCTGAATGGAAAGGACACCAGATTAACATTATCGATACCCCGGGACACGTTGACTTTACAATCGAAGTTGAACGTTCATTGCGTGTATTAGACGGTGTTGTTGCCGTATTCTGCGCAGTAGGTGGTGTACAATCACAATCAGAAACTGTATGGCGTCAGGCAAACAGATATGAAGTACCTCGTATGGTATTTGTTAACAAAATGGACAGAACAGGTGCAGATTTCTATCGTGTAGCAGAACAAATCAAAACAAGATTAGGTGCTAACGCTGTTCCTATCCAATTGCCTATCGGTGCTGAAGATAAATTTACCGGCTTGGTTGACTTAATGACTATGAAAGCTGAAATTTATACTAACGACTTAGGTACAGATATTAAAGAAGAAGAAATTCCTGCTGAACTACAAGAAAAAGCAAAAGAATATCACGATGCAATGGTTGAAGCTATCGCATCTGAAGATGATGCTTTGATGGAAAAATTCTTCGAAGATCCTGATTCAATTACTGTTGAAGAATTGAAAGCTGGCTTAAGAAAAGCAGTTTGCAACAACAAAATCGTTCCTGTAACCTGCGGTACTGCTTTCAAAAATAAAGGTGTACAGTTGTTATTGAACAACGTTGTTGACTACATGCCATCACCTGTTGATGTAAAAGCAATCGAAGGTGAATTGGAAGACGGTACAAAAACAGTTCGTCATTCATCAGATGAAGAACCGTTCAGTGCATTGTCATTCAAAGTTATGACAGACCCGTTTGTTGGTCGTTTAACATTCTTACGTGTATATTCAGGTAAGATTACTTCCGGTTCTTACGTTTTGAACTCTACAACAGGTAAAAAAGAACGTATTTCACGTTTGGTTCGTATGTATGCAGATCAGCGTTTAGAAGAAAACGAAGTTTATGCAGGTGATATCTGTGCTGCTGTTGGTTTGAAAGAAACAACAACAGGTGATACATTGTGCGATGAAAAGAATCCGATTATTTTGGAAAGAATGACTTTCCCTGAACCGGTTATTTCTGTTGCTATAGAGCCAAAAACAAAAGCTGACCAGGATAAAATGGGTATTGCTCTTCAGAAACTTGCTGAAGAAGATCCGAGTTTCAGAGTTAAATCTGATGAAGAAACAGGTCAAACAATTATTTCAGGTATGGGCGAATTGCACTTAGACATTATCGTTGACCGTATGTTGAGAGAATTCAAAGTTGAAGCAAATATTGGTAAGCCGCAGGTTGCATACAGAGAAACAATCAGAGGAACTGCTGATCAGGATTCAAAATTCATTCGTCAGTCAGGTGGTAAAGGTCAATACGGTCATTGTAAAGTCAGAATTATGCCTGCTGAAGAAAATGCCGGATTCGTATTTGAAAACAAAATCGTCGGTGGTGCTATTCCTAAAGAATACATTGAGCCGGCAAGAAAAGGTATGGAAGAAGCACTTGAAGGCGGTATCTTAGCAGGTTATCCGATGATAGACGTTAAAGTTGAACTTTATGACGGAAGTTACCACGAAGTTGACTCTTCTGAAATGGCATTTAAAATTGCCGGTTCCATGGCTATTAAAGATGGTTGTAAAAAAGCTCAGCCATGTATCCTTGAGCCGATGATGAAGGTTGAAATCGAAATTCCTGATGAATTTACAGGAACAATTATCGGTGATATTTCACGCCGCAGAGGCAGAATTGAAGGTCAGGAACCTCAAGGGAATACAGGTAACGTAATTGTTCGTGCTGTTGTTCCTTTGGCTAATATGTTCGGTTATGCTACTGACTTGAGATCTAATACTCAGGGTCGTGGTACATTCTCTATGGAATTCCAAAAATATGAACAAGTTCCTAAGAATGTAGAAGACGAAATTATTGCTAAAGCGGGAGCGAGCAAAGCATAGAGTTATTTTGCCTGAGTGATGGAATCACTCTAAAGGCAAAATACGGAATGCGTCTAAAGCGAGCGACCAAGACAGCGGGAGCGAGCAAAGCATAATTGAAAATACAATTTAAAACATAAAAAGAGTTCGATTTTATCGAACTCTTTTTTTAGCAAAAAATATATTTATGAGTTTTTTAAATTATATGCTTTCGATAAATCCTGTAAAATTATATAACCCCTCGTTTGGAATTTATTTCCGTGATGTAAATGATGAAGACGGAGATATTCGTTACAGAGGGGACACTGTTTTGTGCAGAGATGATTTATATTTCCCTGAAGTTGTAGGTTTTTTGGATAATAAATATAAAAATGTTCCAAAAGTAAATGTTGTTATGCATGCTTGCTCTGATGGAGAAGAGGTTTATTCATTCCTTGGGGTATTAATTTCAAAATTAAAAGATAAAGCCGCAAAATTTTTACCTGTTGCAGCAAAAGATATTGATGCTGAGCATATAAAACTTGCCAAAAGGGGAGTTTATAATATTACTAATACCGAATATATAATGGCAAACGATTATATGAATGGTGAGTTTTATAACTATTTTGATTTGATGCCTTCAAGAGTTTCAAAAGATCCAAGATTAAAATATACAACAACCGTAAAAGTTGATGATTCTCTCAAATCTCTTGTAAATTTTGAGCGAGGTGATATTTTTGATGATGTAAAAAAAATAAATTTTAAAAATACGATTATGTTTGCAAGGAATTTCTGGCCATATTTGACTTATGATGAACGTGAAAAACTTTTATACATTCTTTCTAAAAAAATGGACAGTTCTTCAACTTTAATCGTAGGAGATTATGACAAGTTGCCGGGTAATATCGATTTACTCTTGGAAAAATACGGATTCGTAGAAAGAGTTCCTAATGTTTATGAAAAGCCAAAAACTATTCGCATAAGTTACAACGCAAAATCAAACATAAATTATTATCCATACTAATATTAATAATCAAATAATTATATTTATTTAGTTCTCTTTTTTAAATCGTAAAAAATAATTTTATAATTTAAAATCTCTGCAATATGCCTTACTTCGCTATATGGTATTGTCCCATTTCTCAATTTTTGAGATAATGAAGCTAATGAATATTTTCTTCCTAATTTTTTCTCAAGTTTTTGAGCAAGCAAAGTTAAAGTTATATCTCTGTCTGCAACCAGATTCTTAATTTCATTAAGGATTGGATTGTTCACGAGCCCTCCTGTCTTTTTTAATGATAAATTATAAAATAGGATTATAGGGAATTTTCAATATTAATATTGACAAATTTATAATATTATTGAAGAATATAAGTAGCCAATAATATTGAAATTCAGACTTTCAAAATAACAATAATTTATCCATCATACGGCTTTATAAAAGTCGCGATCCTGCCGCTCCTCGCTGGCAGTTTTTTTTTATAAATAAAAGCACCGAATTAAATTCAGTGCTTTTCTATATCTCTTCATATTCAAATTTAATTCTTATTTGCCGCCGCCGCCTGAACCTCCATATGTAAATTCTACTTTGATATTATTAGCTAATAATTTTTGCCAAGAATTTTCATAATTTTGTACTTCGTTCAGTTGTGTTTCCAGAGATTCTTTTTGAGCTTCAAGTTCTGATTCCCAGGCAGTTAAGCTTGCCATTTCAAATTCATGGTCGTTTTGAAGTTCAACTAAAATTTCAGTGTATTCTTCTGTTCCGTAGCCAACTTCAGGGTCATAGTACAAATTTTGTAATTGTTCGTTATATGCCATTTGAGAAGTAGTAGATCTTCTTGTGGCTGATAATTGCTGCATTTGAATATTTGATAATTGATTATTCAAACGGCTTTTTTGACGTGTAAAAAATAACATTTTTTCTTGTAAATTTGCGATTGACATGGCTCTCACCTCGTTCTTATTTATTCTCTCTTACACATATAAAGTATTTAAAAAATCCTGTATTTCACATGCTTACAGTTTTGTTACATTTGTTTACAATAATTATTTTTTGAATTCTAAAGTTTTTTTGAAAAATGTCGTCTATATATTTGACTTGGGTGTAAAAATCATTAAATTTATGGCAGAAAGGCACGTGTATTTTATGTCTATCAATTCAATCGGACAACTTGGCAGTTACGGAGGTTTTGGCGGTGGCGGAATCTCAGAAGAAACACGCCGTAAGCTGATTGCGCTGGGGATTGATCCGCGCACTGTGACTTCCGAAGCTCAGGCGCAGGCCCTGATTCAAAATGCCATTAAAATTCGTAAGAGCTCAAATACTCCGTTGCCGATAAATGTATGTCAGGGAGAGCAGGAGTTAATATCAAAAGCAAAAAGACTTGCTTCTAAAATGGGGATTATTGTTTCAAATACTATGCCTGTTGAAGAGATATTAAAACTGATTTCCGATAAGATTAATCGCGGGAATTTTGAAGAATTTAAGCCGGAATATCAGGCGCTTGAAGAAGCATGCAAAACAATTAAACAGCATGAAAGTAATATGTATGCTTCGATGAATTACTATGCTTCGTTAAATAAAATGATGCTCGGATTGTAATAATATTGTTAACAGTCCGTTTATGTGTTATTCTAACCATATGATTGATTTAATGATATTGTTTTTGTTGTTGAAGCGTGATCTGACAATGTATGCGATAAAAAAGCATATAGCGGATAAATTTGCTCCTTTTACGAATCCGAGTTTTGGGGCATTGAAACCGGCGCTGGTCAGACTTGAGAAATCAAAATTCATTACATCTTCAAAAGTAATGTCTGAGGGGGGAAAATTATCCGCGTTTTATTCAGTTACGGACAGTGGCGTAAAGGAATTACGCAATCTTTTGCTGATGCCTTTTTCAAAAAATCCTCTTCAGTTTATATCTGATGCAAAAATAAAATTATGCTGTGCTTCTTTTTTGTCGGATTCAGATAAAAAACATTTATTTGACAATATAAAAGCCGGCGCATATCTGCACAGAATGAATGCCCAAAAAATTCTTGAAGATGAGTACAGTACCCCTGATTTTTATCAAAAAATAGTTTTGGATAATACTATTTGTGAATATAACAATTTTATTTCCATGGTAGAAGGTTTTGAAAAAGAAAATGAGCGCAATAGTTGATAGTGTTTTAGAAAATTCAATTGCTCGTGAGCTTGATATTCAAAAAGGTGATGAGATTTTATCAATTGACGGACAAAGAATGTCTGATATGATTGATTACAATTTTTATATGAAATCGGAGCTTGTTACCATTGAATTAAAGCGCAAAAATGGTGAAATTGAAGAAATAGAGATTGAAAAAGATTTTGACGAAGATTTGGGTATTGTATTTGAAAGTGCGGTTTTTGATAAGATTAAACCCTGTTTAAACCATTGTATATTTTGTTTTGTGGATCAGCAGCCAAAAGGTTTGCGTGACACCTTGTATATAAAAGATGATGATTACAGATTGTCATATTTGCAGGGTACATATATTACGTTGACAAATCTTACAGATAAGGATAAAGAACGTATAAAAAGGATGCATTTGGGGCCTTTTTATGTGTCAGTTCATACAACAAATCCGGAATTAAGGGTAAAAATGCTGAGAAATCCAAATGCGGGGAAAGCACTTGATAATTTGCAGTGGCTCAGAAAAAACAAAATTCCGTTTCATGCACAGATTGTACTTTGCCCGGGGATAAATGACGGAAAAGAGTTGGAGCGTACATTATCTGATTTGGCGCAACTCAAAAACACGGTATTATCTACTGCGATTGTTCCTGTCGGAATTACTCAGTTTCGGGAAGAAAAATTAAAACGGGTTGATGCAAAATGCGCAAAAGAAACAATTAGAATTGCTTCAAAATATAAGCGTGTATGTTGCAGTGATGAATTTTTCCTTTTGGCAGGTGAGCCGATTCCCAAATCAAAATATTATGGGAATTATTGTCAGCTTGATGACGGAGTTGGTGCTTTACGTTTAACTTATGATGATTTTAAGAAATTAGAATTGCCAAAATCCGTTGCAAAGCCGTATAAAATGATTTTTGCGTGTTCTTATGCTGCAAAAAACATGCTTGAAAAAGTCGCAAAAAAAATGTCTAAAATTAGGAATTTATCTGTTGGGGTTCAGCCGGTAAAATCGAATTATTGGGGAGAAGATATAACTGTTGCCGGACTTATAACTTCAGATGATTTAGTTAATGCGGTAAAAGATGTTGAATGTGATGTTGTTGTAATACCTGCGGTTATGTTAAGACCGTACAGTGAAGATTTCTTGGATGGCAATAACCTCGATTATGTCCGAAAAAAGTCCGGTAAAAAATTTTTCGTTCAGCAGAATATCTATTCGTTAAAGGAAGTAGTTGAATATATTGAGCAAATATAAAAATTAATTTAGTTTTTTTATTTGTTGGTGTTATAATTAAAAATATCGGGATGTAGCGCAGCTTGGTAGCGCACTTCGTTCGGGACGAAGGGGTCGCAGGTTCAAATCCTGTCATCCCGATTTTTAAGATATTTTGTTGGGTTGGTAAACCCAACCTACATAAATCAATACAAAGATTTTCCAACTTGACAATTGAATATCGGGATGTAGCGCAGCTTGGTAGCGCACTATCATGGGGTGGTAGGGGCCGCTGGTTCGAATCCAGTCATCCCGATTTTTTATCTGAAATTAACAAATTCAATATATTTTTTCAAATTTTCGCAAATTGTTTTAAATTCGTTGTCGGTGTAGGTTTGTTCGTTTATAAGGTTATGGTCAAGAATTTCTGACGGTACAAATTTTTGCATGTAATACCGTTTTGCTCCATTTATCATTTGCCCTATTTTTTCAAAATCATCCGGAGAAAGCTGCGATTTAATAACGGTTGTCCTGAATTCATTGTCAATTTTGCTTTTGATAATCAAATGAATACTGCGTAGTATATTTTCTTGTTTTATATTTCTGCAAACGATATTTTTATATTTTTCAATTGGTGCTTTAATGTCCATTGCTATATAGTCAAGCAGATTATTGTTCAGGAGTTTTTCAATTACGTCGGGATTTGTTCCGTTTGTATCAAGTTTAACGTCAAAACCCATTTGTTTAATTTCTTTTATAAAATCATAAAGTCCTGATTGCAGTGTTGGTTCTCCTCCTGTGATTACAACGCCGTCAAGTTTGCCTGTGCGTGTTTGCAGGAAAGAGAAAAAGTCCCTCACCTCTACCCCCTCTTTCCTAAGGGGCGAGGGATTTATCAAACTCGGGTTGTGGCAATATCCGCAGCGGAAGTTGCAGCCCTGTGTAAATACAATGGCTGCAACTTTACCCGGAAAATCTATTAATGTAGTTTTTTGTATTCCTCCGATTATGAACAACAGCAGTGCTCTCCTGCTTTTGTCATATCAAAAGTTTTTCTGTTGGCAAATTCTGCTTTTTTACCCTTGTTCCAACCTTTGACAGGACGGATATATCCGACAATTCTTGAATAAATTTCGCATTCGCTGCCACAGTCAGGGCACGAAGAATGCTCTCCCGCAACATATCCGTGTGTCGGACATACAGAGAATGTCGGAGAGAATGTGAAATATGGCAGGTGATAATTTTCACAAATCTTTCTAACAAGATTTTTCATTGTTGAAATATCGTGTATTCTTTCTCCCGCAAAAATGTGAACAACTGTTCCGCCTGTGTATTTTGTCTGCAAATCGTCCTGATGATCCAAGAGTTCAAAGATATCGTCGGTGCAATTTACAGGCAGCTGTGTCGAATTTGAATAATATGGTTCCGCACTTTGAGAATAATATTCATTGTCATTTGCACATTTAATGTCAATAAGATTTTTCTTATCAAGTTTTGCCAAACGATAACTTGTTCCTTCTGCAGGGGTCGCTTCTAAATTGTAATTATTGCCTGTTTCTTCCTGAAATTTGACTATCAAATCTCTCATATAATCCATGACTTCAACCGCAAAATTGTGACCTTTTTCATCGGCAATTGAACATCCCAAAAGGTTTTCGCATGCTTCATTCATGCCAACGAGCCCGATTGTAGAGAAATGATTTTTCCAATAAACTCCGAAACGTGCTTTTATATCTCTTAAATAGAATTTTGTATAAGGGTATAAGCCGCCGTCTGTAAGGCGCTCAAGAAGTTTACGTTTTATTTCAAGGGATTCTTTTGCAAGTTCCATTCTGTCTTTCAAAACTTCAAAAAATTCTTCCTTAGAATTTGTCTGATAGCCGATTTTAGGTAAGTTCATTGTAACAACGCCTATGGAGCCGGTTAGCGGGTTAGAGCCAAACAATCCGCCTCCTCGATATTCAAGCTGTCTGTTATCAATTCTCAGGCGGCAGCACATTGAACGTGCATCTTCAGGATTCATATCGGAATTTACGAAATTAGAAAAATAAGGAATTCCGTATTTTGCGCTCATTTCCCACAAACCGTCCAAATCAGGATTATTCCAGTCGAAATCTTTTGTAATGTTATATGTCGGAATTGGGAATGTGAATACTCTGGCTGAGGCATCTCCTTCCATCATAACTTCGAAGAATGCCTTATTTATCATATTCATTTCCTGCTGGAAGTCGCCGTAAGTGTCTTCTTTCATTTCTCCGCCGATAATTACGCACTGATCTTTGTAGTATGACGGAACAACCAAGTCCATCGTCACATTTGAAAACGGTGTTTGAAAGCCGACTCTTGTCGGGACATTCATATTGAATACAAATTCCTGCAGGGCCTGTTTTACCTGAGAGTAGTTAAGTCCGTCATATCTTACGAATGGTGCAAGCAATGTGTCAAAGTTTGAAAATGCCTGAGCTCCTGCACTTTCACCCTGCATAGTGTATAAGAAATTTACCATTTGTCCCAAAGCGGTGCGGAAATGTTTTGCAGGTTTTGATGCGACTTTGCCTTCTACCCCTGTAAAGCCCTCCGATAACAAATCTTTTAAATCCCATCCGACACAATAAACAGAAATTATATTTAAATCGTGGATGTGAATATCTCCGTTTTCGTGCGCTTCTTTTATTTCATTTGGGTAAATTTTATTCAGCCAGTAATTTTTACTCATTGCAGAAGCTAAGTAATTGTTTAATCCCTGAATTGAATAACCCATGTTAGAATTTTCATTAACCTGCCAGTCAAGTTGTTTCAAATAGTCATCAACCATGTTAATTGATGCATTTTTAGCAAAATCTCTCATTTTATTGTGTTGTTCTCTGTATAAAATGTACGATTTTGCGGTTTGTTTGTATTCTGATGAAAGTAAAACTTTTTCAACAATATCCTGAATTTCTTCAACAGTAGGAGCTTCAAGATTGGATTGTTTTTCTTTTACAAAGTCATTAACAATTTTGATAACATTTTTGGTCAGCCGGCGTGCGGTAAACTGATCAATCTCTTTTGTAACATTTGATGCCTTACAAATGGCACTTGTGATTTTTTCGGAATCAAATTCGACAATTTGCCCGTCACGTTTGATAACTTTTTGTTGCATAACAAATCCTCCAGTCTCGTAAAGTAATAACAAAACCAATAAGCATTCCGACTTTTTCAGTAACTTTACTGAAGTCATGCACAACCCCAAGATATTGCGCAGAGGACACGGCTGCGGACCAGTGAGGGACTTTCACCCATGCTTTCCTTATTTGGTTATTCCATTGTACAACTTTTAAAAATAAAGTCAACAAATTAATCTAGCGGGTAAAATTTAAAAATTTTATATTTAAAATTCCCACCATTTGTACCATTTTCATTAAAATTAATTGAAATTTTTGGCTGTAAGTTGTATAATGGCTGAGTTGCACTTGAATATTTATAAGAGAGGATTTATATATGAAACTGCACATGCAAATTCTTATTGCTTTAGGTTTGGGTATTAAAAGAAATTGGCATATATTCTTTGGTATTATAGCCGGTATATTAGTCGGTATATTTCTTTATTCTCATTCAGGCAGTGTGAGTTCTGCGGTTTTGAATTTTCTGACATTTATAGGTCAATTGTTTATACGTCTGATTCAGATGGTTGTTATTCCTCTTGTTGTGTCTGCAATTATTATAGGTATTACAAGTGTTGGGGATAATAAACAATTAGGAAAATTTGGTTCAAAAATGATTATATATTACGGTATATTGACTACAATTGCCGTAACAATAGGAAGCGCTTTGGCTCTTATTTTTAAGCCCGGTGCAGGTGCAGCGCATTATATATCAGCAAACGTGGCATCTGATGTACAGACGCATGTTACAACTGCAATGCAACAGCAGCAGGGGAAAATACTTGATATGTTTTTAGGTTTTATTCCAAGTAACCCAATTGAAGCATTTGCTCACGGCAATATGATATCTATAATTTTATTTGTTGTATTGTTTGCTCTGGCACTTGCCAAAGTCGGAGATATAAACAGACCTATTGTTTCTTTCTTTGAATCAGTATTTGCAGCAACCATGAAAGTTACAGATTGGATTATGTTATTTGCCGCTCCCGGTGTATTTGCATTAACTGCAAGCGCTATTGCAAGTTTCGGGATTAATATTTTCGGCCCGATTTCGGAATATTTACTAGTATTGATTGTTGGTTTTGCTATTCAAATGTTTATAGTTTACCCTGTATTTTTAAGATGTTTTTCAAAGGTTTCGGCGCCGATGTTATTTTCTGCAATTGCAGAAGCAACAATGGTGGCATTCGGGACTGCAAGTTCTTCTGCAACATTGCCTTTGACAATAGCATGTTGTGAAAAGAGAGGAATCTCTCATAAAATTTCAAGTTTTGTATTGCCGCTTGGTGCAACACTTAATTTCGATGGTACTGCTTTATTGCAGACAGTTGCGGTTATATTCCTTGCTCAGGCATATCAGGTACATTTGACGCCGTATATGGTTCTTGCAATTGCATTTTTGGCAATTATTGCATCAAGTACCTGCGCAGGTATCCCCGGTGGCGGTTTGATTACAATTGCTTTGATATTGAACGGTCTTGGCTTGACTCCTGAACAGCTTGTTGCCGGCTTTGCATTCCTGTTTACAATAGAACGTCTAACTGATATGTTCAGAACCACATTAAATGTTGTTTCAGATGCTGTTGTTGCGGCAACAATTGCTGATAATGAAAATGAAATTAACTATGATTTGCTGAATAATCCGCAGGCATACGAAGAAATCGCATAATGAATAATCTGATTATTACAAAATGGATAGAGCCGTATAAATTGTTAGAAACTGTAAAAGTGTATTGTGAATTGACAGATTATACTTTTGACGGCTCAAATAAAATTGTTCAAAAGAATAAAATGTTTTCTGATTTGGAAAAAGATTCCGCAAAATTTGCGCTGTACATGAAAAATGTAAATAAATTTTATGTTTTTAAATCCGAAAAAGAGTTTGATTTGGAATCTAAACTTGTTGAAGTTTTTGATTTTAAAAAAGAGGATTATTTTTATTCTCAGGATAGTGAAGATGCAATATCATTGGTTGATATGGGGAAATCAGAAGCATCTTTTTTGAATGTAAATTAGGAAAGCTGTCAAACCCGGAATTGTTGTTACTCAGACAAAGTCTGCGGTCGACTGTTGTTTCGCCGACAATTATTGTTTACTGCGCTATTGCCGCTTTCAGACAGTATTGTAATCAGCGAGTTTTTCTTTTTGGTTGTCTTTTCTTTTTGTTTCATGACAAAAAAATAAACAACAGATAATACTATTTATGTATTAAACATGTAACTAATTGTTTGATATGTAAAATTGCGAATGACATTGAACTATTTTAATTATTAATAAAAAGAATGACTCCTTTTTTAAGGAGTCATTCTTTTATGCGTCGTATCGTTTAAATGATTTTTCAATTACTTTTGATATCAGACCTTTCATTGTATCGTATTCCGTTGTGAGGGATGATATTTCTGTATCGAGGTTTTTCATCTTCATATCAATAGTATTTTCTTTATGCTCTATTCTGCTTTTTGCGGCATTATATTTTGCTTCTGCCTTGGCTATTCCTTCGGTATCTGCAACTTCTGCAATATATGTGTCGGTTGAATAGCTGCCCTGATAATAGTTGTAGTCATTATTGATTGTTGAAATAAATACAGAACCGTTTTTCAAAAGTTCCTGCATATAGCTGACATCGTTGATATTGTCATTTTCTGTCCAGCCGTTTGAGCAGATTTTGTTAAACATTGCATCATAGAAGTTTGCATATAAATTGTCTGAATCATCGTCAACTTCTGTTGGTGCTAATATTTTGAATATATAATTATCATCCGGGTTCCATAAAACAGCATCGCTTTTTTTACCTTTATTGTAAACGAATGCACCGTCCATTCCGCTCAAATATTCGACCAATGCAGTCATAAATATATCTGTAACGGTGTTTAAATTGATGGCGATACTTGGTTGATCAAGGTCAGGATCACCGCCCCAAAACTGTCTCCATCCTGTTTTTACGTCGTTGTAACATGATGAATATACAAATCCTACATAATTATTTGCTTCTGCGGCAACTTCATCTCTGGTATTATCATCATAACAATTTTCTACTCGAATACCTATCGTATCCAATCTCTCGTTTGACTGAAATCTATTATGCTTGGTTTCATCGCTTCGATCTTCGTTTCCCAATTCGTTATAACCGGTCGTATTTATAAGTTCTTTATAACCTTCTTGAACTTTTTCATTCGGGAAAATCAAATCATAAACCTGATTGTATGCATATTGGAGCGCGATTTCATTTTCTGTTACTCCGCCCAAAACTTCGCTAAATTGATCTACAAGCCAATTCAAAAATGACGGGCTGTTTTCTGAGCCGACCAATTGTTGTTGAGCGTACGCTGCAGCAGCTAAAGGAGAAGTCGAACCTTGACCTGCTTCATAAGATACTACATAATTATTTTTATAACTATTGTCCGGGTTTCTTTCTAATAAATCGGTTAATGTTAGATGGAAAGCTGACTCTAAACGATCACCTAGTCGTGTGTTATTTACATACATACTGCTGATACCGTTATCGTCTTGTTTTTCATATTTATAGGAATCAAGTCCAGGTGTCGCTTGCTTGCCCCCAAGAGTAAGAGCATATTCATCTGTACCTATACATTTTGCAGTGAGCAATTTTTTAAGCTCTGCGTATGTAACATCCTGAGTTGCTGCGGTTGCTGCGATACCTGAACCAAGACCTATACCGTTGTTATACGGAACACTTTCTATATCCGAAGCTGCAGATGCAGAGATGATTCCTCTGTCTCTCAATGCTTCAATAAATCTGTTTCTTACTTCAGAAGACGGAGTTCCGTTATATCCTTCAACAGGAATACCTGCAGCCGCTGCAGCATAAGCATAATCCTGTGATAATACTACTCTGTTAATATTATTTGTTATAAGTTTCGGATAATAATCGTTGTAAATTGACGGAGTCATCAATAATCCGTAACTCAATGCCATATCACTTGTTCCGCTGCCATAATAATCATAGACAAGTTTTGTCATGTTCATAGCGTTTTGATATTCATCAGAAATTCGCTCCATATCTCTGGATAGAGCAATTTTCTCATGAGATAATTTCATAGATTGAAATTCGCAGTCAGCTTTTCTGGCTGTGATGGTTAACAATCTTGCTTGTGATGCCGCTAATCCCATTTTTTTCCTTTCTAAATTTGGCGTTAGACATGTTCTATCATGTTGTTTGACGGCTTTTATGATGTAAATCTTTAAAATCTTGTGTCCTAATGTTACAAAAGTTTACAATTCTGATGTTTTAGTTTTATATCTTTATATGGTATTATGAATCTTGAATTAAACGTTGTATTTTAATACAAGGTACTTGATTAGTTGGAGAGTTATATGAAAAAGTTTTTTTTAGTTATTTTATTAACATTCAGTTTTGTTCAGATTTCGGTTGCATCTCAAATATCTTATGATAAGAGCGATTTTGCACCTGTTTATACGGTAATTGACGATGCGGCTTATGATATAAGATATTATTCGCCCAATAATTTTACGGGGAATAAAATAAACGGTTATAAAGCTCCGGTTGCTTATATGACAAAAGAGGCACTTGCTGCGTTGGCTGTCGCAGCTCAGGACTTAAGAAGTCAGGGTTACAGATTACTGATTTGGGATACATACAGACCGCAGAAAGCAGTTGATAATTTTGTAGAATGGATAAATAATCCAAAAGATGAAGGGGATAAATCTTTTTATCCTAAACTTAAAAAATCGGATTTGCTAAAAGGTATGTACATAATGGAAAAATCAGGTCATACAAGGGGTTCAACTGTTGATTTGACTTTGATTAAAAAAGACGGTTCATTTGTCGATATGGGGGGAACTTTCGATTTGTTCAGCGAAATCTCTCATCCGGATTATAAAAAATTGACCAAAGAACAAAAACAAAACAGAAAAATTCTACACGATGCAATGATTAAAGCCGGATTTAAAGGTTTAGATTCAGAGTGGTGGCATTTTACCCTTGAAAACGAACCATATCCTGATACATATTTTGATTTTGATGTAGAAGGCGTTAAATAAAACGGGGACCTTCGCGTGAAAAAATATCTGATAAATAACAATTCTCAAAATCTTCTGATATTCTTTACCGGATGGGGGTGCGATGAATATGAATTTGAACATTTAAAATCAGATTGTGATGTGTTGCTCTTGTATGATTATTCTGACTTAAATTTGGATTTTGATTTTTCGAAATACAAAAATTTTGATTTAATATCATTTTCGGCAGGAGTTTTTGTCGCATCAATAATTGATTTTGATTTTAAAATAAATAAAAAAATCGCAATATCGGGAAATCCGTATTTATTTGATGAAAAATTAGGACTTTCTAAGAAAATTCAGGACATTTTATACGGTATAACAGAAGAAAATGCTGATGATTTTGCGCGAAATTATTTGGTAAAAACAGATGATGAATGGAAAATTTTTCATCACTCAAAACGGTCTCTACAAAGTTGCAGAGAAGAATTCGATAGTTTAAAAAAGATTTATTCTGAAAATAAATTTAAGATAAAAAATATTTATGATTTGGCATTGTTTGGTCAGGATGATCATTTGTTTGATGTTTCTGCTCAAAAAGAGTTTTACAAAGATAAATTAAATATCATAAAAAATGCACGTCACAACTTATTTTTCCGAATAAATAAATATGAGCAAATCATAGATTTTAATTTTGAATAAATTTAGGTTTTTCCTCCCTTGTGAGGGAGGGTTGGGGTGGGTGCTGATTTTAAATTATTTATGTGTAACTCCTATATAGCAACCTAATTTATTCAATTATTTGTTAACAGACAAAGGGGTTCCTTTTTCGCCGATATAAAAAACAACCAATTCGACCGGTTCATTGCCTGTATTTTTGCCATAGTGATACTTCCCTATTAGCTCAGGCAAAGCTTCTCCCTCGTGGAGTGTTATTTTTTTATGATTATCGGTAACAACCGTCAAAGTCCCTTTTTTTACATAAGCAACATTTACTAAATCATGTTTATGCATAGGCAATTCTTCATTGACATCTATAATAATCTTTAAAACTGTAACTTCAGGTTTTTTAATTTTTAATTTTTTATATTTTGCATTATCCCATGTGCGAGTTGTTTTTAATAACACATTTTTTTCTGCTGAATATGACACAGTTGCCGTGCATAAAATCATAAAGAGCATAATTAACGATTTAATTGCTTTGTTCATACCATTTAATCCTTATAATTTAAGTACAAAAACGTAAAATTATTATATAACAAATTTTTATTGTTTAGTATCTAAACTTTTGCTTTTCAAAAAAATATATTGAATTATAATATAATCAAGTAATAAAGCAGGGTATATTTATGTCAAATAAAATATTGAGTGTTGAAAGAATCAGAGAGTTAATGAGAGCCGGAACACCTATAGAGTTGGGTTCTGATTTGTTATTGTCTTTTGGTGAATATGCACAGGAAGCACTAAAAATAACAATGAAGTTGAATACAGAATATAATTCGCCTGAAAAGATCAGAGAACTTTTCTCCGAATTAACTGCAAGTAAAATTGATGAAAGTTGTTTTATAATACCACCTTTTCATACTGAATTCGGGAAAAACACAAAAATCGGTAAAAATGTATTTATAAATTCTTGTTGTCGCTTTCAGGATAACGGAGGTATTGAAATTGGTGATAAAACAATGATAGGACCAAATGTTACTATAGTTACTCTAAATCATGATATAAGTCCTGAAACAAGAATAAATGCTACTCCAAAACCAGTAAAAATCGAGGAAAATGTTTGGGTGGGTGCTGATTGTACGATTCTACCAGGGGTAACAATAGGTAAAAATTCTGTAATCGGAGCGGGAAGTGTTGTTACAAAAGATGTACCTGACAATGCGGTTGTGGCAGGAAATCCTGCTAAATTGATTAAAAAAATAAAATAATATTTATTTTTTTTAATAGCTTTATACAAAAACTTAACTAACAGATTGCAAAAATATTATAGTTTGTAGGGTGCAATTTTTAAACCTCAATATAAGAAGAATCCGGACTTAGACTCTATATAAATGGCGGGAACGACGAGCGGATTTGCGGACGGACGACACGAAGTTAGTCCGGATAGCGAGGAAATTGAGCAAACTTGAACCAAAGGTTCAATTGCGAAACTTTCCGAGCGAGGAGCAAATCCAAGACAAGTCCCTTCGTCCGCTGTTTTTTTTGTAAAAAATATGAGTACTGGACGAGAACCCTCAGCAGGCGGAGCCTGACTTCATTTTATTAGTTACGAAATACGATAGATTAAAGAAGAGAAAAAATTGAAAACGCAGAAAAGATTTTACAAAAAGACACAATAATCTAAATATTATTAACTACTTGTTTTGTAGCATTAATTTGTTTATTTCGCCAATCTACAACATTTTTAATTACTAATTTTTGTTGTGCGGTAATAAATTTTTCTATAAAATCATAGTCTATCTTGTTTTTATCTATAACAGGCAATTCGATTTCAATATTTTTTAAAATATTTTCATTAAAAGATGATTGTCCCCACGAAAAGTTTTGAAAAGCTCTTTTCATTGTTGCTATCAGATAACAAGCAAGGTTTTTGTCTAATGTTTTTTCTCTAAAAGTCATTATTTTAATTTTATCACCTGTAAAATAAGGTTGTTCTTGATAAAACATTGTTGCAGTATCTTGACCAAAAGATATAGTATTAGCTTCATTTAAATATTTTTCATCTTCTGTAATATATCCTCTAATACCATTATTTACACTACTTCTGGCAACATATGGATATTTACCCCCAAATTTTATGCTATTTGCGTTAAATTTTTTCTTAGTAGTTGTTATGTCAAATAAGCGATTATCACCTTCACCAAGTTTAAATTTTTGTGTTTTAATACATCGACAATTGAAATTTTCAATTGCAGATTTTTCATTTTCTCTTAAAACGTAATTATCTAATCCACTAACTTTTAGGTATTTTTCAAGTTCTTTTATACGCTCCTCTTCAAGTTCTTTTATTTGCTCCTCCATGTATTGAAAATTTATTTTCTCATTTTCATCTATAGGTAAGTTAATTAAGGTGTTTTTTAGTGCAATTTTTGTAGCTTTATCATTATATGAGAACTTTTTAGTTATTACCTTTTTGATACATGTCATAATATAAAGAGCAATTGACTCGTTCAAAAATTCGGCTTGTAATACACTCGTCGCACCATGCCCATCCTTTAGATAAAAAGGGGATTCAAGATATACTACATTTTGATTATTCGAATGTATTAAAATTGTTGGTTTTCCTGCTTTATTATTTAAAACATTATCTTTTAAGTGTAAATAG
>CADCNV010000018.1 GCA_902802825.1 uncultured bacterium
ATGAATCATGATTTGCTGCAACATTATCTTTTAAGTCATAATATACAACTGATTTTATACCTATTTCTTTTTTAGTACAATTGATAACATACAGTGCTTTATCATACCAGAGTTTTTTACCTATTGTTTTTTCTAAATCTTTCCAAGAATTTGTTCCATCATTCAATGATTTTTTCCATACGGAATAGAGTTTGTCATTATCAAAATTTAATCTATAATCGTATGGACTTTTACTTGAAACATCCAGATAACTTTTTTCTCCTATTTGAAGCCATTCCGCAGCAAAAGCACAACTTGCCATAGACAATACTGCAACCAAAATAAAAAATAAATTCTTTTTCATAACTCACCTTATATTTATAGCTTGTAGAGTGTAATCCTTTGCACCAACTTTAAAAAATGTCGAAGAAGGGACTCGAACCCTCAAGGAATTACCCACATGAACCTGAATCATGCGCGTCTACCAATTCCGCCACTTCGACATAGGTAACATACTACTATATTTTTATTCAATTATCAATAGAATTATGCTCTCAGCGGCGGAAGTTTCCTCTGGGAAACCCTCTCCTCGAACGATACTCAATCGTTCTCGTCGGCAGAGTGCCACTTCGACATAAATTAAATTTTATTATGATTCTATTCAATTATAATACAAAAATTAAAATCCTACACTTAATCCCGCGCAAAGATTTATTGATTGACCTGTAACGCCTTTTGCTTCCTCGCTTATAAGATATTTTATCATGCCTGCAATTTCTTTTGGTTCAACAAATCTTTTTTGAGGAATACAATCTATAATCTCTTTTTGACTAAATTCACTTTGTTCGATAGAATCCTTGCCAAGCTCTGTTTCAACCCATCCGGGATTTATTGTATTTACGGTAATTCCAAACTGCGCAAGCTCTAAGGCGGTCGCTTTTGTAAAACCAATCAAACCGGATTTTGTTGCAGAATACAAGCTTGCATTTGCTTCACCCATGACTCCAGAAATTGAACCGATATTTATGATTCTGCCAAAGCCCTTTTCTTTCATATAAGGGACGGCACGGGCAGTCAAATATATCGGCGCTTTTAAGTTCACAGCTACAATATGGTTTAATTTATTAATTTTAGTTTTATCAATTTCTGAGTATATGTATTCACCTGCATTATTTATCAGCACATCAATTTTATTTTCAGCAATAAAATCGCCCAATTTAGATATATCATATTCGACAGATAAATCACACAAAATATAACCTGCGGGTTTTAACTCTTTTAATTGCTGCTCATTTCTTGCGCTCACAAAAACCTTATGCTTTGCAGCTTTTAATTCCTGCGCAATAACTCGACCTATACCTTTAGATGCACCTGTAACCAAAATATTCATAATTAATCCTCAAATAATCTTTGCACAATATATGATGCCATAAAAATACCCGAACATGAAGCAACAAACGGAGTTGATGACGGAATAATTTTGTTAAACTCAATCTTTTCACCTGAATTTGTAATAATTTCTTCTTTTTCGGTTATTTTTTCCTGAACTTGAGGGGTCTCTCTTGAACAAACAAAAGTTATCCCCTCAGTGATACCAAGTTTTTTAAGTTGATAAATTACATTGGAAACAAACGTAGCATTGCGGTTTTCAACATCTTTTAAATCCGCAATATAAAGTTTTGTCGGGTCTATTCTGTTTCCTGCACCCATAGAGCTGATAACAGGAACTCTATTTTCATAACAGGTTTTTAACAGGTGAATTTTTGAACGCATTGTATCTATTGCATCCGCAACATAATCATATTGCCCCTCACCCTTAATCCCTCTCCACATAATGGCGAGGGATAAATTTTCATTTTCAGTATAAAAATCGTCAAAAATTTTTATATTAATATCCGGATTAATATCTTTTAATCTTTTTGCAAAAAGTTCAGTCTTTTTTTGCCCAATAGTAGATTGAAGTGCAATAATCTGACGATTTATATTAGATTCTGAAACAGTATCAAAATCAACAATTGTAAGATTCCCCACTCCAGCCCTTGCAAGCGCCTCCGCACAAAAACCGCCGACACCGCCAAGACCAAAAACTGCAACATGTTTTTGCGCTAAAATCTTTTGCTTATCTTCACCCCAATAAAGAGTGTTCCTTGAAAAAAGTTCTTCTGACATAAATTATTTTCTTCCTGTTTTATTCAGACTCGCAATATCCGTAATTTTCATGGCATAGTACGGAACATCTTTTCCTTCTTCAATTAAGAACAAAATAAATTTTTTGTCAAAATAAAAATATCTTATTTGAGGACGAGGACCGCCTGCAGATGTTGCCATCATCATAATGGCAGCTTCGCTTTTTAATTTTACGCCCTCATTATCCATTTTGAAATCAATTGTTTCTAAAGTCTGATCGATTTTAAAATCGGAATTTTTGATTTTTCTCCCTTCCACATCAGGAAAATTTGTCATTAAATATAATGAAATATCAGGAACTTTTAACCTGTCATAGTATCCGAAATATTTACGTTCGGTATATGCTTTATCTTTTGCATTAATATCTTTAAAATATTCATTAAATTTTTTCTCATCATCTGTTCTGTAGAGAATTACTTTATCTTTTGTTTTAGTGTTTAATTTTACTGCATAATCATCAGAAGTATTATAAAATAAAACTGAAACATTTTTATAAAGTTTACCCAAACTCTTTGAATCAATACCAAAATATTTTACTTTTTCATTATTTATCGACCCGAAAACATCATCGGATAATTTATCAAACGGCTCTAAGAATTTGAAGTCTTTTTTTAGCATTGCATAGAAAAACATTTTCATCGGGTTATAGCTGAAATCAAAAGCCCCAAGTATATCACTTGTTTCATTAAATTTATCTTTTATCCCTTTTTCAATTTCTTTTTTTAATTCAGGAGATACTACTCCATATTTTGTGTAATACGAATCTTCACTTATATCATTTTTTGAGAATTCTTTTTTATTAAGATTTTGTGCTGCAAGTGTTGTTCCTCCGACAAATTCAATCGGATGATGAATCAGATTATCAATAACTTCATTCCATACAATCTGAAAAGTACCAACCCACAGAACATTTCCTTTGGGCATTTCATCATTCATAGTTGTAAGAATAACTGTATCCGCATTTTGGCCTGATTGAGTTTTTGCTTGAATATTATTTATTTTTTTCGAGTGACAAGCACCCACAACAGGAACAATTGTTATTAAAAATGCTATTGCCAATAACAATCCTAATATTTTTTTCATTTTAATCATCCTTTACATTTAAATTTTGCCAAAATGTTTTCCAAAAGCCCTTTACATTTTGCTCATGTAATATTGGCGCTTTGTCGTAAAATTCCTTATAAGAATCTATTATATTTTGAGGTAAATCTTCTCCTTTTTCAAGAGTTGTATAAACAAATTCAAGATAATCATCCTGTTCATCACGAAACAGAATATCACGAGCCCTTATATCTTCATCCGCTTCGTAATGAATTAAGGCATGATAAGCGGCGACAAGACTTTCATCCTGCGTATCTTTAGGATATTTCAACATTGCCTCTCTGACACTTAATTGCCCCAACCTGACAAGACGCAGCAAACCTGCGACATAATGTCTGTCACTATCGCTATTTTCATTCATAATTATTTTACTAAAAGTTCAACAGTTTCTTTTTCGACAAAACGAACCATTTTTGATACATCACCATCAAAGAAGTTGTCCGTAAATTCTTTCATCATATCAAGAGCCATTTCACGTTTATCCATTGTGACTTTGTAAAAGAATTTTTTTCCGGTTTTATAACGAACAAGAATACTCTTTGCAACAAGTCTGTCCATGACAGTTTTAATTGTTGTATAAGCACGTTCAACACCATTCGATGAAAGTTCATCAACTACATCCTGTATGGAGATATCCCTGTCTTCATCAACAGAATTCATGTCCCAAAACGCATTCAATATTTCCATTTCTAAAAAGCCGCAAGCCATAATTCACTCCTTGTTTTCTATTAATTACTATGATTGTAATACAACTGTTTAAAAATTTCAAGTATTTTTTATGAAATTAATTCATTCATTTAAATTATTACATTACACTTTGAATTGATGTATATTTAAGACGTATGAATGTAAAAATTAAAGCACTTGTAATACCACTAATAATAATGTACTTTTTATTGGCAATTATGTTTTCTTATACCGCTGCCAATATATTGATTTTAGCAATTGCCGGTATTATTTCTGCGAGATTATTTTTAAAACACGCACATCACGAATACAATGAAACTAATAAAGCTGCTATTGTACCGGCTAAATTTAAAAATGATAAAAACACACTAAAAAATAATTTCTGCATCGTAAGATATTTCCCAAATGAAAAAATTACAATTATTGAAAACCCAAATAATTTACAAAAAGAAATATACAGGGCATTCACGGTTGATACGACAAACAACGAAAATGTAAACAAATGCTGGGCAGATATTTGTTCATTTTTTGATGAATACTCAAATGTAAATAATTTGTTTTCATTTATTGATAAAGTTAGCGGCAGATTGAACATTAAATTTTTCAATTTAAAAGAAAAGAATGATATTCTTGAAGGGATGGAGGAATTTATACCGATACAGCCGGCGCAAAAAAACACTCCAAAATACGATAAACAAAACCCAAAATTTAAGCCGAAAGAAAATTCAAATCAGGTTATAGTTGATTTTGAAGAATTAGATACACAAGATATCAGCCCTGAAATTCAAACTGAAAATAAAGTAAATCAGGAAGTCGTAGATATGCAAGATCTGACAAACAGCGATAAAATAGATGTGAATCTTGCCAATGCAGAAACAATATCATCGCTTCCCGGAATAAATATAATTATGGCTAAAAAAATTGTAGAATACAGAGATATACACGGCTTTTTCAGCAAAAAAGAGGATTTTATAAAAATATCTGAAGTGAAAGAAATTTTCAAAGATAAAATTTCAGAAATGATTACAACGCAATCATATTTATCTGTGCCCAAATATCCTAAGATTACCGAAGAACGAGAAAGAACCGTTGATTAAAATATGAGGATTTATAAAATAATCAAAAATACTACTGTTGAAGGCCCGGGGAATCGTTTCTGCATATGGTTTCAGGGATGCTCTAAGCACTGCAGGGGATGTTTTGCAACTGAAACATGGGATTACAATTTAGGGAAAGAATATAACTCAAAAGAACTGATTGAAATGATTACATCACAAAAAGACATTGAGGGAGTGACATTTTTGGGTGGCGAACCGTTTGACCAGTCAACAGAACTTGCAAAACTTGCAAAAAAAATCAAGAAAAATAGCTTATCAATCGTATGTTTTACAGGATATACAATTGAAGAACTTAAAACCAAAAATGATAAATCCGTTAGAGATTTACTCAATACAATAGATTTACTGATAGATGGCGGATTTGAAAAAGAAAAATTTGATCTTTCAAGACCTTGGGTAGGATCATCAAACCAAAGATATATCTTTCTTTCTGACAGATACAGCGAACAAGAAATTATGAAATACAAAAATAAAATAGAAGTTCACATTGATTCTGACGGAAAAATGGAAATAAACGGAATGGGAGATTTCAACAAATTAGAAAATGATTTTTGTTTACAACTTACGCAAAATAATGTAAAATGATTATTAATATCAGGATAGAGAGATTTTTATGGATAATAAATTTATATCACAATTAACACGACTTTTCAGGGCAAGATTCCCTTACATATATCTGACAACATTTGAAGAAGAGCGTGCAATAAACCTTATTAAAAACATTTCATCATCAGAAAAACTCGTAAAAATTCCGAGAAATGTATATATATGGACTCAAACAAACGGTTTTACCCTTGATGATAAAATCATTGAGGACACAAACGCTCCTGATAAGGCAATTGATTTTATAAACAATGTCGAAAAACACGCAGTATTTATTATGTGCGATTTTCATGTTTATTTCGGAATTAAAGGGCGTCAGGTTGATTTCAATGTCGTAAGACATTTTAGAGATATTTTAGGGAATTTAAAAACAAACAAGTTCAGAAAAAATGTAATTTTTCTATCATCAGAACTGATTATTCCCGATACTATGTCAAAAGAAATTACGGTTTTGGATATGCCGTTACCAACTCTTGATGATATAAAAACAAAATTCACCAAGATGGTTAAGCAAAATTCCCAAATTGATACATCAGAGCTTACACCCGAAGACGAAGAAAAATTGTGTAAAGCCGCATTGGGATTAACTTTGCAGGAGGCAGAAAATGCATTTGCACTTGCAATGGTTAATGACGGGAAAATAAGCATTGAAGATTTGGACACAATTTTGAGTGAAAAAATGCAGGTCATTAAAAAGACAGGTATACTTGAATTTATAAACTCAGAATACAAAATTGAAGATATAGGCGGTCTTGAAAATTTAAAGGGCTGGCTTCAAAAAAGAAACAATTCCTGGTCAGAATCGGCAAAGAAATACAGTTTACCATCACCTAAAGGGGTACTCATCACAGGGGTTCCCGGCTGCGGAAAGAGTTTGACCGCAAAAGCAACAAGCGCAATTTGGCAATTACCGTTATTAAAACTTGATTTCGGGAAAATATTTGCAGGTATCGTTGGCAGCTCGGAAGAAAATATGCGAAAAGCATTAAAAACAGCAGAAGCAGTAGCCCCATCGATTTTATGGGTAGATGAAATAGAAAAAAGTTTAAGCGGAATGAATTCAAACGGGGACAGCGGAACATCTTCAAGAATATTCGGAACCTTTTTGAATTGGATGCAGGATAAAAAAGCTCCGGTATTTGTAATTGCGACCGCAAACAACATCAGCGGGTTACCACCTGAACTTTTACGAAAAGGAAGATTTGACGAAATATTTTTCGTTGATATGCCTACTCAAAAAGAAAGAGAAGAAATTTTCAGAGTCCACCTTGGAAAACGTCTGGGTAATAGTGAAGTTGCAGGTGATATACAAATCAATGATTCTTTATGTAAAAAGCTCGCTCTAATGACGGAAGGATTTGTAGGTGCAGAAATTGAACAGTTAATTATAGACTCACTATATGAAGCATTTTTTAATAACAGAGCATTGACTTTTGATGACTTAACAAATTCAATAAAAAATGTTGTACCATTATCCGTAACACAAAAAGAACAAATATTAAGTTTACGTTCATGGGCTAATGTCAGAGCAGTTACGGCGACAAAAAAATCAGATATGGAAACATATAATTCAAAAGCAAAAGATGATATTAATGCATCCCGCGGAGGCAGAGCTCTCGATGTATAGAAAGGATTTATTATGTCGATTGTATTAAAAGCATTTCCTATGGCATTTTTAATCAGCCCGAATGCAAAACAGGTCAGCAGTATAAATGAAAGACCTGATTTAAGCATTGAGAATAAAAACCTCCAGCTTATTAAAGTCGCGACAAATATTCAGCTTGAACAAGTTAACTATTTGATGGAAAATCTCGGTATTCCATATAAGTATAAAAATGATACTTATATTCTTAATAACGGAATTAATGTGCATTGGGAATTGTATAATTCACGTTATTGCGCATTTTTATCTCTTAACAACCACATTCCGCTGACATCAAGACACGCTCCGGCTTCATATTTGACTAAACAAAGTGAAATTCTTATGCGTACATTTGAAGTTATGCTGAAAAAAAATATCCGTGACTTAAAATCAAAGGAAATATTTTACTATTGCTACAAAACAGAATACAAAAACAAATATGACATTCTTGAAATGCTGAAAGAACACAAAATTGAAAATATTACAAAATCGACGGATATGGAAATACGTTTCAGATATAACAACAAAAACTACAAATTTATAAGAAAAAATAAAAGAGATCCGTTTCTTATAGAAAACGAACAGAAAATATCGCTTGTAAATATTGGTTCTGGGCAAAAAAATATAACATCGAGAAACATAAACACAAATTACACAAATAAAGATGCATTAGTAAAAACATTAAGAGAGCATGGTGCAACTGCAATTGAAGCGGATGAATTGAATATATCGTGTGAAATGTTCGGAATGCAGCTGATATATTCAAAAAATTCTTCAAACGAGGCATATAATCTGGAAATCAACAGAATCACAGATGAAAATCAATGTAACAAACTGCTTGAAGATTTAAAAGATGAATACGGGTTAAATATACAGGATTTGACGTATCATACAATAATGGAGAGGTTAAAAGATCACAATTTACATCTTGAAGACGAACGGGTAGATGAAGATAATTCGATTATTTTAACAATTAACATAGGATAGATTTATGGGAAAATTAAAAATAAAATTATTACCAAACGGTATGATAGAAATGCAGACAGAAGGTATAAAAGGCAAAAAATGTGTCAATTATGCCAAGGTTTTGCAGCTTCTGACGGATGCAAAGATTGAGAAAGTATATAAAACAAAAGAATATGATGAGAGTGAATATTTAGAACTTGACGAGTCGCAGCGTTTAAGTGATAATTAGTATATAAAGAGAGGTGTCCGAGCGGCTTAAGGTGCAATCTTGGAAAGGTTGTGTGGGAGCAATTCCACCAGGGGTTCGAATCCCCTCCTCTCTGTTTTTTTATTGCTTTATTTAGAATTTGGGGATGAGAACCCCTGATAAAGCGACAGCTTTATGCAGGGAGTTCGGAACGAGCGAGCCGAAGCCGAAGCCATTTTGGCTTGTGGCACACTTGCCACAAAAGACAAAATGCGCAGTGCTGTCTATGGCGAGCGAAGTGATTAATCCCCTCCTCTCTGTTTTTTTATTGCTTTATTTAGAATTTGGAGATGAGAACCCCTGATAAAGCGACAGCTTTATGCAGGGAGTTCGGAACGAGCGAGCCGAAGCCGAAGCCATTTGATTTATGACACATTGAATGTAGCTCAACCATATACTGTAATTACTCCATTTTTCGGTTTACAATAGCGTTTTAGTGTGCTATTATGCAAAAAAAAGGAGCAGTAATATGAAAAAAATTATCGCAATTTTATTATGTAGTTTATTTATAAATTTAAGCATTCCTGTTGGTGTATTTGCAGACGATAATTGCAAAGATTGTGTAAGCGTTGAACACATGCAGTTACCTAAAAAACTTGCTAAAAAAACACCGACAAATATAGTAAATTCAAGTGCAGTCGAAACAGAAATTTTACCGTACAATACTTTGCAGGTTTCATTTGCGGAAGCATTTAACAGCAAATATGCCAAAGTAGGTGATGAGATTGTATTTATTTTAAATGAATGTTTAAGAACAGAGGAAGGAACGGAAGTTTTACCGGCTTCAACAAAATTTGTGGCAGAAATCTGCAATATTGAACGTCCGAAAGCGTTCAACAGAAGCGGTAAAATATATTTAGATTTTAAATACATAGAATTACCTGACGGAACACAAAAATTTATTAAAGCAAAAGTTTTCAGCAAAAAAGACTTCTTATCGAGAGGCAAACTGAACGGCTGGGGTAAAGGTTTAGGTACGACATTAGGCGGAATGGCAATAGGAACAGGAGCCGGCTGCGGTATTGGTGTAGCAGCAGGAGCTGTAATCATTGGCGGTTTTGCAATCGGTATGCCTGTTGGTTTTGCAGTTGGGGCAGCAGCAGGATTGTTAACTCCGGGATTATATTACAAAGCAAAAGCCGGTGATAAAATTGACATACAGCTTTTGGATAACGTTGTAATAGAAAAATAATTTTTTAAACAAAATAAATTGGAGAAGTGTCCGAGTGGTTGAAGGTGGCGATCTCGAAAGTCGCTGTGGGAGTGATTCCACCCGGGGTTCGAATCCCCGCTTCTCCGTATAAAAAACTGTTTGCCAATTTGGTAAGCAGTTTTTTATTGAAGAAAGTAATGAAAATCCCTTTGGAATTGAAACGCAAACCGAGTGTATGTTTTGTCGGTCTTAAATCTGTGAAAACAATTGTAAATTGAACATACTTGCTACTATTTCATCAGCAAATTTTATTTTTAGCGTTTTTGAATAAAATATGGATATTCAAAATAATATTTCTTTTCAGGCAAAACTTGGAAATAATGTACAAAAAATTCTTAAAAAAGAATTTAAAAATGACAAAAATAAACTTGCAAGATTTGAAAAACTTTTTGAAGATGCTTTTACAAAAAATCTTGATAATGGCACAATAATTGACCTTGATAAGAATAATCAATATGTTTTTTCTCATGTCGGGTACAATAAAATTAAACATAAAACAAACATATCTCCGGTATTTAAAATATCATATTCGTACTCACTACTTCAGGAATGTCCTAAAACTTTGGCCCGGATAGAAAATAAAATGTTTCGCACTATTATTTCAAAAAGCATCAATGCGGGTGAAATTTTTGAAAATTTACAAAAAAAAGCCGAACACCTGTTTACAAATCAGAAAAGCTTAAAAGAATTTATTGAAAATATATCTGTTGCAAAACGGCTGAAACAAAAATTCCCAAAATCAAAGCTAAAAGATTTTGAATTTGACTACATGACAAATATAATGCTGGAAGAAGAAGCAAATAAGCCGGGAACAGATCTGTATAATTTGATTCATAATTTTGGCGGCTTAAGCTGGGAATAAAGCAAAAAATTAAGCTTAAGCATATCACTACTGAATTACCGAACTTGATAAACTCAATATTAAGATCCACAGACAACTCTGCTCTTGCTACCGCCTCGCAGTAAACGCCACCACCTCCACTTCCAACGACGTCACAGTCGTGCCGCCGTTTCAGTGTCGGGTTCTCGCTTTCGCTCGTGGCTCTGCTCGGCGGTAAAAAAAACCACTCAACAAGTGAGTGGGTCGTTTTCTGCATCCTAATGGTCTCTTTTAGTGTTTATTATTTAGGAGTTTATATGTTTTGGGGTTAATGAACTATTTATATTTAGTGTTTCGACTACACTTAAATCTTATGTCTATATTATTGCACGAGAAAAATTTCCTGTCAACAATATACTTTTATAATTAATATTGATTCACTGAAACCCGCTAATAGTGTAAAATTTACACTTTACAAAACTTAATAATTGCTCATTTGCGTTAGTTTTTATGCTCAATTGAAAAAGTTTGCGGTTCTCCGTAATATATTCTTCCGTTCTGACTGTCAGAGCGGCTTTTATCATTTGGTTCAATATATTGTTCAACTTTTCTGTATTGTTCATCTTGCTTTGCATTTAATGAAACAGAAGATTTATTTTGAGCATTATTGTTGTATTCAACTGCACCATTATCAGAATAAACTTCCTGATATTGATTACCATACTCCGCTGTTTCAGTTTTTTGCGCAGAACCGACATCTGTACGTTCAATTTCATGTTTACCGGTTAAAAATGTATCCATTCGTCCCTGATAAAAAATATCATCGGCATTATCAATTTCCACAAGCATTTTATCAAGTTCATCCATATAAAGAGCAGTTTTACGACAGGATTTATAATTTTTGTACAACTCCTGTAACGTTTTTATATTCCCCTCTACAACAGATCGGCGTGCAGAATCTTCATTTGCACTCTTGAAAATTAATTTATACATTGATTTTATATTATGCTGAGAATAATCCAAATAAGCACAAGACATATTTTTTACGGGCAAATTCTTATTTTTTTCAAGCTTGTCGTTCAAAGTATCCCAAATTGACAAGTATTTATAATATTTATCAGATGTTGAAATCTGAATATTATTATCCAATTCATCAAAATCTATCTTATCAGTAACAAGTTTTATTTCTGAATAAGACGTTATACAATAAATCAATAAAGACAGACCTGCAATTATTGATACAATCCCCAATATAAGCAATCCGTTGTAACTTTTTTTCTTATACATAAAACTCTCTTTCCGGCAAAATTATACAATAAATATTGCATCAATGACAAGTTTATAAAATTATCCGGGCAAATTTTATTTTTAGACTTTTTATAGAATAAAAAGGAGTAAAAAATGGATAATAAAATTAATTTCACCGGAGCATTCTTAGTAAAGAATCCCCCTAAAGCAGCAAAGCAGCAACTTGAATTATTATCGGGTAAACACAAACAAATTTTTGAAAATTTTAATAATACAACTGACGTATTTTACGTCGTTCGCAAAGGAAAAGATGCAGGTATTGCAAAATTTATATATGACAATAACCTTAGATTCAAATTTTTCTCAGGACTTCATACAAAATCCGGATTAGATACAATGTATCCTGAAAAAGCAGTTGAAACTGTAAAATCACAACAATATTATATTTCGCAAAAAGATATTCTTGCAGCCAAATTTGATTTATTACCAAAGTTAAAAGAATATGAAAAAAATATTGAAGGAATTATAAAAGCATTTAAATTGAAACTCGATGAATTGACAATATATACAAACAACGGAATAACTTACGGATTTTCCAAACAAGACAAAACTAACGTATTTAAGGCATCTCCTGTCAACAGGTACGGAGAAAATTATGTATACTTTGTGAATGAGAATCAAGGAGGAGTTGATAAATACCTGATACATGGAGATAAAATTATATGCAAGTACCCTAAAAAAGCAGAATATTTTAATAAGAATTTTGATAATTCCGTAGATTGGGCACTGAATCAGGAAGTTTAAAATATCATTTGTTTGTAATACAATCTAATCAAATGGCAAAGACAAATTTTGATTATTTAAAAACAGTTGATAAAAATTTATACGAAATAATAATTGATGCCGAAAGACTGTACAGAGGAGAATTTTTCGAACAATGTATGGGGCAGACAAGACGTTTTGGCGAACATTTATGCAGAAAAGTTCTTGGTTCAAACCGCACAAATGAAGTTACATTTGATGAAATGCTTGCAACTTTAAAAGACAAATCAAACCACAGCGAACAGGAAAAAGAATTTATTGATGATTTATATTTTTTAAAAAAACAAGGAAATTTATCTGTTCACTCTAAGTCCGTAACCAAAAATGCAACAACAGCACTTGAATGTCTGCAAAGAGCATTCGAAGCAGGCATAAATTATTCTGTATTCTATCAGAAAGAAGATTCCGAAATTCTGAAATTAAGATATGATACAGAACTCTTAATAACAGGCAATCAGTCGAAAAAATCCTTATCAGAAAAATACATTGAAGCCAAAGACAAAGCCACTAAAAGTTCAAAGAAAAAAGCTTCGGCTAAAAAACCTCAAAAGCCAAAACCACAAGTAACTTCAATGAATTCTGTACCAATAAAAACAGGAATTTCACGATTTTGGATAATTGTAGGTATATTTATGCTGGTTGCTCTAATTACGGTTATTTACGTTCTTGTCTGATTTGAGGAGCTTTTACAGCAGCCCATGCTTTTACATCCCCGCGCTCATAACGGATTAAAAAATATTTTCCGTCTTTATTGTATTCAATAGAAGCTTCCTGATATATCTGTTCTTCTTCATTGACAGGCGGCATACCTTTGCGCTCACGCTTACGATTCGTTTTCCATATTTCTTTATCTTTTTTCCTTCTTGCTTTTAAAGATTTCCAATCATGAACCTGTGGTGTTTCATTCATTGAAACTTCAACTTTAAAAACAGGAATTATTGCTCTCAATTCTTTTGCTTCAAGCAGCAATAAAAACTGCCTGTCATCAGACAATGCAAGCTCATAATGCCCTGCAGGAATAAAACTGCCTTTGCCGTCAGTTAATTCATCTACTATTACCAAATCGGGATAAGAAGATTCTCTAAGCCCATAGCGGTAAACAGCATCCGTACCCTCAACAAGTCCTGATGTTATAGTCGGAAACTGAGGATAAACTCTTGTTTCAGAGTGCATTATTTCATTCTGAAAATACATGCCTTCAAGAATCATTATAATTTCTCCAATGTTATTTTAACGGCATTTTTTATTTCGTCAAAATTTTTACCCAAAGCATTTTCGCCCCCGACAAACACTAATGATAAGAATTTATCGCAGCCATAAATATTGTTTTCTTTTAACAATTGTCTGTAACTTTCTCTTAAAAGACGCTTTAAACGATTTCTTTTAACGGCACGCTTATGAACTTTTTTACTTACAACAAAACCGACTTTTGTCGGAACATCTTCTTTTTTCTCAATACCCGCAAACAAAGTTACTCCGCCCGAATGGGTGGAGTGCTTAATCTTATATGTTGCTTTGAAAGCGGTTCTTTTTTTTAAACGATATTGTTTTGGAAGCATAACGAATAACCTATACAAAATACTGTATGAGATTCTTCGCACTCTGTCATTCTGAGGGCTTTAGCCCGAAGAATCTCCTGCTCAGAATGACACAAAATGCTTATGCTCTTTCCTTAGCAGTGATAGCCAATTTATGACGTCCTTTTGCACGGCGTCTGTTTAATACTTCTCTGCCGCCCGGAGTTGACATTCTTGCTCTGAAGCCGCTTACATTTTGTCTTTTTCTTTTAGTTCCTTCTAGTGTACGTTTCATTTTTTATTTCCTTTGCTATTTTTATCGTATAATTCAGATGTTATAGTAAAAAAAATAAATAGTCAATAAAAATAGAGAGGAATAGTTAAATATTATGAAGCAAATAGGGTTTATCGGATGCGGAAAAATGGCAGGTGCAATTATCAGCGCAATTAAAAATGATTATAAAGTTACAGGTTCGGAAATAAATGAAGATATCGCAAAATCTGCATCTCAAAGACTTGGGATTGAAGTATACCGCGATAACAAAAAACTCGCAGAAGAATGTGATGTTATTTTTATTGCAACAAAGCCAAATCAAGCTGTTGAAGTTTTAGACGGAATAAAAGAATTAATTACTCCAGAAAAATTGATTGTTTCAATCTGCGCAGGAGTCACAATTGGTAAAATTGAATCCGCTCTCAATAATGATACGAGAGTAATAAGGATTATGCCAAACACTCCGGCACTCGTAAAACTCGGGATGTTCGGAATATGTGCCGGCTCAAAAGCAACCGGACAAGACGTTGAATTTGTTGAAAATTTACTTTCAACAATCGGCAAATGCATAACCGTAACAGAAAAACAAATGAATATTGTCACGGCAATTTCCGGTTCAGGACCTGCATTTTTCTATCAGGTTATAGAAGATATGGCGCGAGCAGGTGAAAAACTCGGACTTGAATACGAAAAATCACTCACCCTTGCAACCCAAACCGCATTAGGATCGGCTCAAATGATTTTTAATCGGGGAGAAATACCGGTTCAAACTCTGATTGACAACGTAGCAACAAAAGGCGGATGCACATTTGTCGGAATTCAGGAAATGAAAAAATATGATTCTTCAAAAGTTTTCTATGATGTCATAGATAAAACAACACAAAAAGCTTGCGAGTTAGGAAAATAAATTGCTTCATCTGCCTCTGCTCGGGTACGCCCTCGCAGTAAACGGCAACGCCTCCAATTAGCAAGAATATTCATTCTTGCATAATTGTCGGACTGATACTTCACTTCTGCCTCTGATCGGGTACGCCCTCGCAATAAACGGCAACGCCTCCAATTAGCAAAAATATTCATTTTTGCATAATTGTCGGACTGATACTTCACTTCTGCCTCTGCTCGGGTACGCCCTCGCAATAAACGGCAACGCCTCCAATTAGCAAGAATATTCATTCTTGCATAATTGTCGGACTGATACTTCGTATCTGCCTCTGCTCGGGCTATTAAAAATGCATATCAATTTTAGGCTGCTTACCGTTTATTTTTTCATCTTCCAAACGCATCATAGAACCGATGGTAAAGTTCTGCGCAACAACTTTATTTATTTCAAAAGCTACGTCACCATTGAAAACATTCTCATTTTCTTCAAGAAAATTGAACAACGGCTCTGTCGGTGCCTTAATCAAATTTTCTAAAGACTGACCCGCTTGCTGCATCGTTCTTTCAGGAACCTGAATATTGAAGCCGAACGGTTTGTATGGTCTGTTAAAACTGAATTGTGAATTTTCTGACATGACATAGTCCTCTTATAATCTTTGTTACCTAATAAATCGGACACGTATTGAAAAAAGTTTAATAATTTTAGTTGTTTATTAAAAATTGTTTACAATTAATAAAGATAATAGGGCACTAAGTTCGTATCAAGTTGTTAATATTAGTAATTGATGTACTATATAGCAGTGATTAATACTTGTTGCAATCTTAGTGCCATACGGGCTTTTGTGCTATTATTTCATTATGAAAACACTTCAAGATTATGAGAAAGAACTTTCAAAATGCTCAAAATGCGGGCAATGCCAAAGTGCCTGCCCGATATACAAAATAACCAAAAACGATTGCACCGTAAGCCGCGGGAAGTTTATAATGCTGCACGGGGTAACCCAAAATGAACTGAAACTGTCAAAAAATATAAATAAATACCTTGATATGTGTCTGAAATGCGGTAAATGCACTCAATTCTGCCCCGCAGGAATTGATGCTCTCGAAATTATAAACTGCGCAAAACACGAATATATGAAATCAACAATTATGAGCAAAATTATTAGTTTTCTGCATAGCAGATTTGTGTTTTCTAATTCAATCAAATTGGGCAAATTACTATTCCGTCATCTTAAGCGAAGCGAAAAATACCATAATATGGCTGACAGTAAAAAATTATCCGTTATGTATTTCAAGGGTTGCGTAAATCAGGTTTTCCCAAATACTGACAAGTATTTAAACAAAATTTTTGGAAATACGGATATAAACATTATTTCCCCTGATTTTGACTGTTGCGGGCTGCCTTTTTTATCAGAAGGCAACATGGAAAGATTTGAACTAAGCGCAAAATCAAATATTGAAAAACTTAGCGCTGATTACGATTATCTGGTAACAGACTGTGCAAGCTGTGAAAGTACCCTGCTTAGTTACAACAAATATTTTGACTGTGATATTAAAAGTGAAAAAACACTAAATTGGGGAGATATTATAGCCCTGAATAATTTAAAATTTGAATATAAAAATCCTGTAAAAGTAACATTTCACAAGCCATGCCACTTAAATAACGACGCATTTTTTGAAAAAATTATTTCCAACTGCACTAATGTTCAATATGTAAAAATGGAAGATTACGATGAATGCTGCGGATTGGCAGGAAGTTTTGCACTCAAAAACAGGCAGCTTTCAAAAGAAATTTCAAAAAACAAAGCATTAAATATACAAAATACCAATGCAGATTATGTTATAACATCGTGTCCTGCGTGCATTTTAGGATTAAAACAGGGACTGATGCAAATTAAAAACAAAAAAATTAAAGTTGTAAGCTTTTTAGAGTTTCTTTCACTTGCTGATAAAATTTATTAACTTTTGTAACGATAATCATATTCACTGAAATATATAATGCAGTATATACTTTATATATATAAGAACATTGAATAAATGCGAGAGATATTAAGAGAGAAGAGAGATTTACATTCCGTTTAAATAGCAAAGAGAGAAAATTTATTCCTATTCCTAATTCCCTAAAAGATTTTACCCCGCAGAAGCGGGGATTTTTTTTGTAGTAGAATAGAGAAAAAGAAAAGAGGGAAATATGTACGAAGGATTAATTAACAAATACAGACAATACTTGCCTGTAACGGATTCAACACCTGTTGTCACACTCAATGAAGGAAATACTCCGCTTATTAAAGCAGATAATTTGGCTAAAAAAATAGGACTTGATGCCGAAATTTATTTAAAATTTGAGGGTTGTAACCCAACAGGAAGTTTTAAAGACCGCGGAATGACAATGGCTGTAACAAAAGCAAAAGAATCCGGCTCAGGTGCTATTATTTGTGCTTCAACAGGTAATACATCGGCTTCTGCTGCTGCATATGGTGCTAAAGCAGGATTAAAAACATTCGTACTGATTCCTGACGGATATATTGCTCTTGGGAAATTATCACAAGCAATGATGTACGGAGCCGAAATCATCGCCATTCAGGGAAATTTTGACAGGGCTTTGGAAGTTGTTCGTGAAATTGCTGAAAAATACCCGATTACACTTGTAAATTCCGTTAATCCATACAGAATTGAAGGGCAAAAAACAGGTGCTTTTGAAATTTGTGAGGCATTGGGGCAAGCTCCCGATTATCATTTCATTCCTGTCGGGAATGCCGGAAATATTACCGCATACTGGAAAGGTTACAAAGAATTTTATGACTTGGGTAAAATCACTGCGAAGCCCAAAATGATGGGATTTGAAGCCGAAGGAGCTGCGGCAATCGTTAAAGGTGAAAGAATTATGAACCCTGAAACACTTGCAACCGCTATAAGAATAGGAAACCCTGCAAGCTGGGAAAAAGCCGAAGCTGCACGCGATGAAAGTAACGGAATGATTAATTTTGTTACCGATGATGAAATTGTTAAAGCATATAAACTTATTGCGTCAACTGAAGGTGTACTGGCAGAACCCGCGTCTGCTGCATCTGTTGCAGGACTGATTAAGGTTAAAGATCAAGTCAGAGAAGGTTCTAAAGTTGTTTGTATTTTGACAGGGAACGGATTGAAAGACCCTGACAATGCAATTAAATATTCAAATGCAGATGTCAAAAAGACTACATCTGACATAACCGACATACTAAAAGTTATGAATATTTAATCTTTATCTGATTTTCTTATTGACAAAAATTAATTTTTCGTGTTTTATAAGTGGTATGAAGTATTCATTTGTAGAAAATTTAATCTGTTGTTGCTGTAAGTCTTGTTGTTAAGAACTTACTTATAATTTTGCGCAGATTAATAGTTATCACATAAAAGTATAAAAGGTTCTTGAAAATGTTTTTAAGAACCTTTTTTAACAGGAGAAATACAAATGAAAATAGAAAAAATTAATAATGCCCCAAGTTTCAGTGCCTCAATGGGAGGTTTATCAAATGCACTATATACCCTGAGTAACAATGACATGCTAAACGCATCTTTTGTTGATGTTTTTGCAATGGATACCCCGCGAACAGTTGTAGAAACAAAAAACAGAGGGAAACAAGCCGGAATTGAAATGGGATTCAGAGAATACACAGGAACTTTCATCGCAGAATTTTCAGCTGCACTATTTGCAGTTTTAATTTCAAAATTTATATCAAAAAAACTTAAACCGGGAATTAAGGTAAATCCCGGCTCTTGGATAACAAATAACGGGCTGGAAGTATTTTCAAAAATTTATGAAAAATCCGATAAAACTCCAAAAGGTTATGTAAACGGTATTTTTAATTCTATGTCAGGAACTTCAGGGCATAACACAATTGAATTTTCAAAAATTAATAAAGAGAAAACCCAAAGTGTTGTTGAAAAATTGGTATACCTTATAAGTAATAAATCAGCTGATTCAAAAATTACTAAAAACTCTTTAGTCAAAATTCAGGATGAAATAATAAACATTACAGGAACGGATAATAATATCATAATTAAATCCGGAAATAAATCAGTTTCGTCAAATCTTACACATACACTGAGAGATATTGTTGATTCGGGGAGAAATATCTTCTTTAACGAAGCTAAACAAAATTCAAACCATATATTATCAAAACTTAAATCAATGAATAATCTTCGCATAGGGATTGCGATACCTCTGTCAATGGGACTTGCAATTTCAAACCAATATTTAAACAGGTATCTTACAAAACGCAGAACAGGAATTGACAATTTCGTCGGAGAAAACGGCTATGAAAACAATGTAAAAGACAAGAATGAGAAGAAAAGAGAAAAGGGTTTAAGGGCTAAAAAGCTTTTGTCGGCAGGAATTTTTGTTCTTATGCTTTCCAAAGTAATGGGAATTAAAAAAGCAGCAGATGTCATTAAAAAACTTGAATTTGACGGACCTGTTACAAGCGGGAACGCAATAAAAACAATTTATGGTACGCTGATTCTGGGCAGAATATTTGCATCAAAAGATTCAACTGAATTGAGAGAAACAAATGTTCGTGATTATCTGGGATTTTTAAACTGGCTTGTATTAGGAGGTTTTGTTTCAAAAGGAATTGCCCAAATACTTGACCCAAAACAGGAAAAATTGTTTAATATTACAGGTAATGGCAAGGGGATTAAACATTGGCTGAAAAATGTTTCCCTGAAATCACAAAAAGAAATATTAGCAGGTGGCGGAGATGTAAAAGCAAATTTAAGAAAATTAAATTTCGCTCAAATATCCGGAATATTATACAGTGCCGTAATGCTGGGAATTTTACTTCCAAAACTCAACATCTGGATGACAAAAGGAAAAGCAAAAGACAATGAAAAAAATTCCCAAAATGAAATCCCAAATAAGGAAATAAATTTTAAATCGGCGCATGTTTCAATGGAAAAATTTGTAAAAGGCAGAAAATAAAGGGAAAAATGTATGAAAAAGATTTTATGTTACGGTGATTCAAATACATTCGGATACAATCCTTATGATGCTTCAAGATATAATGAACATACAAGATGGACTGCTATTTTACAAAATATTTTAGGTAACAAATACCTGGTAATTGAAGAAGGCGGCTGTGACAGAACAGGGATAGCAGATAATGACAAGGGTTTTGAGTTCTCCGCTCAGAAACATTTCCCGAAATTATTATCAGAAACAGGAAAAGTTGATATTCTTGTACTATGGATAGGAACAAATGACTTACAATTCAAATATAATATACCTTTGGAGCAATTTGAAGAAGGACTTGAAAAACTCATTTTGACCGCGAAAAATTATGCACAAAAAATTGTTTTCATACCGTCTGTTGAACTGTCTGACAATATTTTGGACGGATTCTTCAGTTTTCAGTTTGATAAAGGAAGCGTTTTAAAATCTGAAAAAATGAGCGAAATTTATAAAAAACTAAGCAAAACTTACAATTTGGAATATTTTGACATTAACAAATTTGTAAAACCATCAGAAGCTGATGGACTGCATTATGATGCCGACGGGCACAAAATCATTGCTCAAAAATTATCAGAATTTCTGCTAAAAATTTGAATTATTTGAGTACTTTTTTGTTTTTTATTGAAATATAAGTGCCGTAATATACTTTTACTTAAAACATATTATAATTATAAAATTTAGCTCCGCAGGGTCCTCCGGACAGGGGCACTTTTGGTGGCAAAAGTGCCTCAAAACCACGACCTGCACTCCGT
>CADCNV010000019.1 GCA_902802825.1 uncultured bacterium
CAAAACAAATAAGCCAAAAAATACCGCACTTTTCTTTATTGAATTTTTCATGTTTTAAACCTCCAATAATTCTATCCTCTTTGTTCAGACGGAATTATTCTGTAAAAGTTCCATTTATCTTGTTTATTATATTAACACAATTAAGGGAAAATGTGAAATAGTCAAGGGGTAAATGTACTATAAAAATGATTAATTATCTTTGAACTGTAATACTTTCAGTCCTAAAAAATTCGCTTTTTTCTTAACGTCAGGCAATTCATAACACTTGATACATCTTGCTTCGTAAGTTTCATCTCCGCCAATCATAATAAGAGGGGAATTTTTATCAGCCGGTTTGCCATCAATTAATCTTTGCGTTCTTGTTGCTTCTTCACATCCGCATTTCATACAAACGGCATGCAGTTTATCAACTTTAGTTGCGATACACATCAATTGCGGCATATAACCAAACGGTTCTGCTTTGAAATCAAGTTCCAAGCCGGTTCCGATAACTTTTTTACCCTGCTTCATAAGCTCTGTTATAACCTTAACGATATTGGCGTCAAAAAATTGCAGCTCGTCAATTGCAACAATCTGTGCATCTTTTACCAAACTCATAATTTGAATGGAATGTTTTACCTTTACTGCATCAAGCCAAAGACCATTGCGGGATTCAATATAATCTCCGCCTGTTCTTGTATCAACATCAGGCGAAATAACAATGACTTTTTTCTTTGCAATAATACATCTTCTTATTCTGCGCAAAAGTTCTTCTGTTTTTCCGCAGCTCATCGGGCCTGTTATCAGCTCAAAACAATATCCGTCCATTTTCCCCTTATCTTCTCCCAAAGCATGTTCAACTGTATTAATTATAGAACTTTAACAAAAAAAATAAAAGTAAATTAATGTAAAAATAAAAGGGTTGTTATTCAAATAACAACCCTTTTATTTTGAAAAAATTGAATGTTTTATTAGAACATCAGACCTGCTTCTCTTGCAGCATCAGCCAAAGCAGCTACTCTGCCGTGATACAAGAATCCGCCACGGTCAAATACAACACATTCGATTCCTGCTTTTTTTGCTTTTTGTGCGATTGCTTCGCCGACAATTTTTGCAGCTTCAATATTTCCGCCGTTTGAAAGTTTTTCTTTCAAATCTTTATCATTTGAAGATGCTGAAGCCAATGTTACATGGTTTTCATCATCAATCAACTGAGCGTAAATATGTTTTGTACTTCTGTAAACAGCTAATCTTGGGAACTCGGCAGTTCCTGAAACTTTTAGTCTGATACTTCTGTGTCTTTTTTGTACTAATGGTTTTCTTTCTTTTTGTTTAATCATTTTATTTTATCCTTTCTATTACCCAAACCTGCTTGAATAACCGGTTCAAGAGTTTATATGGGCTTAATTATGCATTTATGTTTAATCTGAATTCCTGCCTGTTTCTATTCATATATTGCAACGCTAAATCCTTGCCGCCTATTGCTTCAAATAAATTCATAATTACATTCGGATCATCTGTTCTGCTTACAATTCTTATTCTATCGTCGAATGTAGCGACATTAAATGTGTTATATCCGTTTGTTATTTTTTTAGCAATTATTTGTTGGGTTTGAATTGATTTGGCATTTATTTTTTCTCTTGGTGTTCCATTTGGAACCATCAAATCATAAATACCGCCAAATGCAATATTCTGAACAGGATTAAGCATGTCTTTCCTTTCTGTGCAAGATCACGAAACAAGTTCGGAATAATCCGCCTGTGCAATCGAAGATTGCTTCGCTCATTTCGCTTTCGCTCAATTCGCAACGGCGGTCATATAATGTTTCGTGCCCTGTCGTCTTGCTAATCGCAAGCCGACGTCGGCACTCCACACCGGCTCATGCTTATTTCTTACCGGCTTTACCAACTTTACGTCTGATGTATTCGCCTTCGTATTTAACACCTTTTCCTTTGTATACTTCAGGCGGACGTTTAGATCTGATTAAAGCCGCAATATCACCTACCATCTGTTTGTTGGCACCTTTTACAGTGATATTTGTGTTGTTTTCAACAGTGATAGTAATTCCTTCAGGAGGAACAATATCAACAGGGTGAGAATAGCCAAGAGCCATATTCAAAGTTTTACCCTGCATTTGTGCTCTATAACCTACACCGTTGATTTCTAATTTTTTAACAAAACCGTCTTTAACACCTACAACAGCGTTTGCCACTAAAGTTCTTGACAAACCGTAGAAAGCATCTGTTTCTCTTGATGTTCCGACTTTTGTCAATGTAATTGTATTACCGTCTAATTTTACGGCAATTTCAGGACGAACTTCCACAACTTCAGTTCCCAAAGGTCCTTTTGCTGTAACTGTTTGTCCTTCTACTTTTACCTCAACTCCCTGAGGTACTTCGATTGGTTTTTTACCTATTCTTGACATTTTAATTTTCTCCTTTTGGTATATGTAATAACTTTTGGGCTTTTCTACCAATTATGCCCTGTTTTAAGCCGATAAGTTGATAATTACTAATATTAATAACTTAAAACGACCTTAGTGCCTTAGTATCTTAGTGTCTTAGTGCCACTATTAATATACATAGCAAAGAACTTCGCCGCCGATGTTTTCTTTTCTTGCTTTTCTGTCAGTCATCAAGCCCTTGCTTGTAGAAATAACAGCAATACCCAAACCGCCTAAAACTTTTTCCAAATTTTTTGCCTTTGAGTATGTTTTTAAACCCGGTTTTGAAACTCTTACTAATTTTGAAATTACAGGTTTGTTTTTTGAATCGTATTTCAAAGTAATTGTTAAAACTTGAAATTTACCTGCATCATTTTTTAATTCATAGTTTTCAATGTAACCTTCTTCTTTTAAAACTTTTGCTAAAGCAACTTTTAATTTTGAAGCAGGAACATCTACACTTGGGTGAGATGCTTGTGCACCGTTTCTGATTCTTGTTAGCATATCTGCTATAGGATCTGTCATTGACATATTTTGTCTCCTTTTTGTGAAACTTACCCGCAGTTCATCGGGCAGTATTTCCTATTATTACACCGCTTACGGATTTAATGTTGCCTGACTATGCAAGCTTATATCCGCAGTTCGGAACTGTACGTATAAATTATCACAAACAGTTTTCATTTTCAAGAATAATGTTAAATTATTTTAATTTTTCAAATAATTCCAAAAATTCCGGGAATGATATATTTACCCATTCAAAATCTTTTATTAAAATTTCTTTATCGCAAATTAATCCTGCAACGTACAATGTCATTGCAAGACGATGATCTTTATAAGATTCAACTTCAACTTCGCCATGAAGTTTTGTCTTCCCTTGAATTATCATTCCATCAGCTGTCTCTTTTATATTTACGCCAAGTTTTTTTAGCTCGGATACGGTTGTTTTTATTCTGTCTGATTCTTTGTTTCGTAAATCGAATGCATCTTTTATAATTGTTTGCCCCTCGCATTGGGTCGCCAAAAGTGAAATAACAGGGATTTCATCAATAAGTGCGGGTATAATTTCTCCTCCGATTTCAGTTCCTTTCAAATCCTGTGTATATTCGACTTTGACATCTCCGACAAGTTCCCCGCAAACATTTCTTTGGTCAAGTATTTCGATGCTCCCGCCCATTTTTTTAATCACTTCTATAATTCCGCAGCGGGTTGGATTTAAGCCGATATTTTTTAATATAATTTTTGAATCCGGAACAATTAAGCCGGCTGCAATAAAATATGCCGCAGAAGATATATCGCCGCAAATATTTATATTTAGCGGGTTTAATTCCGATTTTTCAATTTTTATTAAATTGTTTTCGCAGATAATATTTGCTCCCATATTAGAGAGCATAATTTCCGTATGGTTTCTTGAGGGGTAAATTTCTTTGTATGTTGTTATTCCCTGTGCAAATAAGCCCGCAAGTAAAACACACGATTTTACCTGAGCCGAAGCGATTGCCGATTCGTAATTTATACCGTGAAGATTTGCACATCGTATATTTAAAGGCGCATGATAATTATCACAGCCGATATTTGCACCCATTAAAGACAAAGGTTCAACGATTCTTTTCATCGGTCGCTTTGAAAGACTTTCATCCCCTTTTAAAACGGAATCAAATTCTTGTCCTGCCAAAATTCCTGCTATAAGCCGCATGGTTGTTCCCGAGTTTCCGCAATCAAGAGCAGATGACGGCTTATTGAATTTCCCGTGAGAATTTACGGTAATTGTGGAATTATTTTGTTCTATATCAATTCCTAAATTCTTGCAGATATTAAGAGAAGAAAGAGGATCTTGCCCTTTAGAAAAATTATTAATTACGGATTTCCCTTTTGCCAGTGATGAAAAAATAATTGCTCTGTGCGAGAGGGATTTGTCAGACGGGATTTCAATTTGTCCGTTCAAAGTTCTGAAATCTTTGTTTACAACTAAATTCATAGAATAATTTTAGCATAAATTAATCCTACGAATAATCTATGCCAAAATATTGTAAACAATTTATAATATACTTGTACCATTGTTAAAAAAACATTATAATAAACCAAAGAGGTGCCTATGAAAATAAAATTATTATTAGTTGCAGCAGTTGTTTTATCCGTTGGTTTGCAGTCAAATGCAGCAATATCAGTAGATAAAACGATGACTCAGGAGTATCTTCAGAATAACGGATATTCAAAGCAAATATATGACACTGTAAATGTAAGCAGGTCAAGAGCACTTGGGGAAGAATTTTACAGCAGTGAAGAAATAAAACTGAAAAAATCTAAGGCCCCTGTGAGATGGTGGCACAAGTTCCACGCATATATTGATCCTGCAATAGACGATTACTCATTCTACCATCATGATAACAATCCGGAACCGCGTGCAACAGATCTGTAAAATCATATCAGCTATTGTATTGCTGACATTTTTAACTGCAACAAATTGTTGTTTTGCAAATACTATTGCTGATGATGAAAAAAGTCTGAATGTCGATTATTCAAAATTTAATACTGAAGTAACGAAAAATGCTGCGGATAAATTTTTCAAGATTGCAGTGAGTGCTGAATCTGAAGAAGAAAAGAATATTAATTTAGAAAATGCCGCGGCGCAGTATTATGTTTTGGCAAATATAAACAAATCGGATCCTTATCCATGCGTACAACTCGGAAGGATATATGATTTACAGGGAAAAGATCTATACGCAAAAGCATATTTTGGCAGAGCTTTAGCGTTAGAGAATAAAAATGTGGACGCGAATTATTATTTCGGCGAATTTTACTACACAAGAGGACAATACCAAAAAGCTCTTGAATTTTATCAGAAGTCACTCTTGTACGGAAAAACGGCAGATGCAGAACTTTATAAAAAAATAGGACACATATACGAGAGATTTGCGGATGTAAAAAGAGCAAATTTTTATTATAGTGCAGGCCTGGAAATCAATCCAAATGATCCGGAATTAAAACGAAAAATAAACAAGTCAGCAGTTAAAGAATATGAACAATCAGGTTACTATAAGAGGAGATCGCATAATTAAATGAGTCAAAACAATATATTGACAATTTTATTTGCTTTATCATTGACATTAACACCTGTCTTTGCGGAGGATGTCAATGATATGTTGTATACTCCTGAAAATATGCAGTTTTATGTTGATGAAGATGAACAGCAGCCGCCTCTTAAAGTGTTCACTCCGTTAAGTATAAACCCAGGAGATGTAATTTTCAGACAAATAACAAGAAAAATAGATCTTATAGACCCCGCATCGACAACAAGTTATTATCCCGGCGGACGTGGTCCTAATAAGCTTGTTGTTTATACCTCAAATTATGGAGAACACACAGGAACGAATGAATTCGGAACGGAAGCAATTGTAACCGATAATATTGTAACATCTCTTTCCGGAGCTGATTCTGCTATTCCAAAAGACGGAATAGTAATCAGTGGTCACGGCAGCGCCAAAACATGGATAAGTCAAAATATTACAATCGGGTCAAAAGTTTATGTTGATGTTGTAAGCAGAACAATTACCGTATATACAACTTCGGAAAGTTATACATATGATGCGCAGACAAAGATAAATGAGGCACTTTCGATAATCGATTTTTATAAGCAAACAAACAGTAATTACAATTCTGCTTTGGCAGAAGAGCATATAAAAAATGCAAAAAAATACCTTCAATTGGCACAAAATTCAAAAAATAATTTGCCTGTATTAAAGCAATATTCTCAGGAAGCTATCAATGAGGGGAATATGGCTATCAAAACTTCTCTGCCGTATTTGGAAAATGAATTAAAAGGTGTATGGGTACGTCCTACTGAAACTACTCAGGAGCAAATAATTACGACACTTGATAAACTCAGAGATAATGGTTTTAATAATGTATTTCTTGAAACGTATTACCATGGGAAAACGATTTTTCCGAGTAAAACTATGAATAAGTATGGTTTTACTGTTCAAAATGAGTTGTTCGAGGGAATTGACCCGCTTAAAATTTGGGTAGAAGAGGCGCATAAGCGGGGAATAAAAGTTCACACCTGGTTTCAGTCATTTTATGTAGGCAACCAAAATCCAAAATCAAATCCGACAAGTATTCTTGCTCAGCACCCGGAATGGGGTAATAAAACCAAAAAATGCGCAGATTGTGAAGGGGCAACCATGTCGGCTTCCGAGCATAACGGATATTTCCTTGATCCTGCAAACCCGAATGTACAGGAATTTTTGCTTGAACTTATAACAGAAATTATAAGTGAATATCATCCGGACGGAATAAATTTGGACTATATAAGGTATCCGAATTCAAATCCCCGTAATGATATGGCAGCTTGGGGTTTTAGTGAGTATGCAAGAAATGATTTCAAATCATCATACGGAAAAGATCCTATCGAATTAACAATTTCGGATGCATATTGGTATGACTGGAATGTTTATCGCAGAAACATTATTACAAATTTTGTGCGTAAAGTAGGAGAATTGGGCAAAGAAAATAAAACTTATATCAGTGCCGTAATTTTTCCTGATTTAGCTTCTGCTCTTTCAACAAAGCAGCAGGATTGGAGAAGCTGGTCTTTCAATGGCTATATTGACGGGTTTACCCCTCTTTTTCTGACGTATGATTCAAAAATGCTTGCATCTATGATGAATGACGTTATGAATGTAAAATCATCAAACACAGAACTTTATGCAGGACTTTTTGTTACATTTATGGGTGGAGCAAGTGAAGATCTAATCAGGCAAATTTTTGAAACAAGAAAAATGAATGCTAACGGGGTCATTTTATTCGATTATGCTCATACTACTCCGGTATATACGACTACTCTTATGGCAAGCGCATTTAACAGTGCAAATTTGGCTAAAAATGTGAAAATTGCGCAAAAAAAAAAGTTTCAAAGGAAGAAAAAAGACAACTCCAAAAATATCTCACAAACTACCAAAACAACCCGCAAGTCAAAAATCAAAAAACTCAAAACGGAAAAACAGTCGTAAAAACGACATCTAAAGGAACTTGGGTATTCTCAAAATAGGGTAAATGTTCCCTTTATTTATTTTTATTTTTGATTTGTTTTCATTTTTTCTGCTGTAATATCAGTTGGTTTACAGAAAAACGGATTATTCTGATATTTTGCCCATACAATGTATGCTTTATTCCCTTTAAGTTCTGTAGTTCCGTCTTTTATATATTCTATTTCTCCGGTTTTTGGATTCGTTATTTCGGTGTAAATATCAAGTGTATATTTTTCAGCTTTTTTAGAACGATCTCTCATTGCTTCATATAAATCATCAAGCTGAATTTCGGTAAATCCACAATCCAATTTATAAGCACCTCTTGCGGAAATTATTGTTTCAGTGTAGCGGCAAAAACCATTTTTCCACCCGTGAATTTTTCTTGTTGTTTTAAAAGTTTCATCTTCAAATTCAGATGTTACAGTTTCTTCATAAGCATCGCAATCTTTAATGTGGCGTATAAATTTTCTTGAAAATTTTGTATATTCTGCCGCAAAAACTGCACTTGTACATATCAAAACTGCTAATAATGCCGAAATTATCTTTTTCATTATACAATCTCCATTTATGCCAATATTATAGCAAACTTATGAATTTATGGCAAAACTGTAAAATATCATCAGTTTGTATGATTTCAAATAAAAATAAAATGCTAACATAACAATATACTCCTTAGAGACTAAGATACACATATCCCTAATCAACAGCTATGCACCTCATGTACATAGCTTTTTTTTGTGCAAATCTGCGTTTATAAAACGTAACGCAATTTAATTTTATAAAATAACAAATACCGATTTTGTTATATAATAATTTTATGAAAAAATTGGGATTACTTTTGGGATTGTTGATTTTGGGAATATGTCCGTCTGTGGCATTTTCTTTTAGTAACAATTCCGACATAAGTCAGATTGTAAATTCATTCAAAACTCAGAATAATACCCCCGGGAAATTAGTTCGGGTCGGGATTGGGAATCAAAATTTTTCAAATTATCTGTGGGACAAGGTTTCTATATATGCAACCGGAGAATATGAAATATACAATAACAATACTTATATAAATACATTTGACGCGAATAATCAGATTGATATTTATATGGTTGATAAAATTTTTGTTATAAAAGACAGTGAAGGCAACGATGTAGCAAAAGTATCAGGACCTGTGATATTTAAAAGCGATTACGGATTCATTGGTATAAAAGATTTAAAACGTGCAGGCAAAGATGCACTATACAGGGGGCAGATAAAGCTTGTATGTCCAAAAGAAGGATATTTTAATATTGTAAATTTGCTGGGAGTTGAAGAATACTTAAAAGGTGTTGTTCCGAATGAAATGCCTGTTCATTTTGGCTTAGAAGCTTTAAAGGCGCAAGCTGTTGCGGCAAGAAATTATGTATTATCGCCGAGAGTAAAATCAAATCCGAATTATGATGTTGTGGATTCTGTTGCAAGTCAGGTTTATTTTGGGGCGAATACCGAAAAAGAATTATCAAATCAGGCAGTTGAAGAAACAAAGGGAATAGTCGCGATTTATAATTGGGACTTGATTCTTGCATTGTATTCATCTACTGCGGGCGGTTATACGGAAAGTTATGAAAATGCATTTTCTGATCCTCAGACAAGAGTTTTTCCTGCAAAACCAAAGCCATATCTGACAGGAGTTCCAGATTACAAAGATTTTGGAGTATTAAGTGATGATGAATCAGCCGAAAAATTTTATAAATCAAAACCAAAGTCTTTTGATAACAAATCATCATATTTCAGATGGGAAAGAGAATGGACTCAGGAAGAATTGCAAAATGAAGTCCAAAATCATATTGCTGCGCAAAGTGCAGCCGGTTTTGTTCATCCTGCAGTTCAAAAGGGTGAAATTATCGGACAAATTAAGGGGCTTAAAGTTTTGGAAAGAGGGGTTTCAGGTAAAATCATGAAACTCGAAATTCAAACAGATGATAAAAACTATACAGTTGAAAAAGAACTTGTGATAAGACGTTTGTTTACAGTGAATGGTAAGGCCCTGCCCAGTGCAAATTTTGTTATTAAGCAGGAATTTGATGAAAATGAAAATTTGAGCAGTGTCAAAATATATGGCGGCGGATACGGGCATGGTGTCGGAATGAGTCAATACGGTGCCGGTTATATGGCGACACATCTGCATAAATCTTATGATGAGATTTTAAAGCATTATTATCAGGGAATTACACTTTCGACAGAGCCGTTTAATTTAGGTTCTAAATCTCCCGATAACAAAGTATCTCAGGTTTTTTATTCAAAAGATTCGAAAGGGACGCTCGTTGTTGATAACAGGTACAAGTTTGATTATGTTGATTTAACCATAAACGGAATTTATGAAGCGATTAAATTGAATAAAAAAGAGCGTTATAATCGTATTGACTTGTCACAATATTTACAAAACGGTTTGAATAAGATAGTATTTAGTTATCCGTCATATACGGGTAATACGGGGATGCTGAGAATGTATATAGAATTGGCAGGGTGTGATGACCGAGCAGACAGATAAAACTCCTAGCGTTTTAAAAGCGGCGTGGATAATAATGGTTGTTACGATTGTGAGCAAATTAATCGGCTTTGTTCGTGACATTGTTATTGCGAATTATTATGGTGCGTCTATGGTTTCCGATGCTTATTATTACGCGTATCAAATTCCGTCATTGTCTTTGATTCTGTTAGGTGGAGTTGGAGGACCTTTTCACAGTGCTACGGTTGCAATTTTTTCGAAATTGATACCAAGTTTGAAAGAAAAACCGCCGGAAGTTGTAAATAAGTTATATTCAACATTTATGACCGCAACAATAATATTTTTTGTTTTGCTTTCGGTTTTGATGTATATATTTCCGCGGCAGATTATGGGGCTGATAATTTCGGGCGGTTCAGAACAAATGATTCATCTTGCATCCGTTCATTTGCAGATTATGACTCCTTTGCTTGTTATTGGCGGTATTGTCGGAATTTATTACGGAATTTTGATTATTTATAAGCAGTTTATGCTGCCTAATTTATCCCCGATAATTATGTCTTTGGCAATAATAGGAATTGTTATTGCCGTTCCAAATGATCAAAAGGGCTACGCACTTGCATGGGCAACTACGATTGGTGCTGTGTTGCAGCTTATAATTCAATATCCGAATATAAAAAAACTCGGTTACAAATTAAAACCGAATTTTGAATTTGTAAATAACCCGCATTTTAAAGAAATAGGCGAGCTCCTTTTCCCTGCGGTGTTAAGCTCAACTGTCGGACAAATTCATATTTATGTCGATATGTTTTTTACTTCTTCAATTTCGGAAGGTGCCTGGACTGCAGTAGGATACGCAAACAGAGTTTTTCAATTCCCTGTCGGAATACTAGTCACGGCTTTTTTGGTGCCTTTGTTTCCGATTTTTGCGCGGCTTGTTGCGGATAAGGATTATAACGGAATAAAAAATTATTTCAACAAAGGTGTCGGAGTTTTATTATTTGGCGCTATACCAATCATAATAGGAATTTTGGTTGTTGGTATGGATGCTGTCAGATTAATTTTTGAACATGGCGAATTTGATAAAATGGCTACATTTATGGTGACAGAAGCACTTTGGTTTTTGTCAGTTTCAATTATTCCTTATGTGTTTAGAGATTCAATAACAAGAGTATTTTATTCGTTCAATGATTCTGCCACTCCTTTTACTGTCGCCTTTTCGTCTATTGTTCTTAAAGTATTTTTAAACTGGATATTAATTTCAAAAATGCATTTTGGTATAGGCGGAATTACTCTTTCAACATCTCTTGTCACTCTGTTTAATGCATGTGTTTTGGGCTATTTCATAACAAAGAAAATGAAAATGGATTACAAATCTTTGTTTAAAAACTTTTTGAAAATGTCTGTTGCGGGTGTTGTTGCTGGCGTTGTGTGTTATTTTGCAGCTGCGCAATTTGATAAATTAATTTTGTTGCCGAAAATTCCGTTTGAATTACTGAAAATAAGTTTAATTGCCTGCATTTGTTTATTTGTGTATATTCCGCTGAATTTAATGATGAAAATGGAATATGCAAGTGAGTTATTTGACAGATTAAAATCAAAATTTATCAGATAAAAATAATTGGCTTGTATAATGACCGGATATAATGTTATAATATATATGTATATAGCTTGATTTCTATATAAATTTTAGAGGTTTTTTGCATGTCTTATTATGATGAATTGTTGAAAAAGATTCCAAAAATTAAAAAACTGTTAGACAATGATACAGATTATACAATTTATCATTACACGAAGCCGGAAAAGCTTTTGAATATTTTGTCAGGTGAAACCATTAGATTTTCAAATGTGCTTTATCTTAATGATAAGGAAGAAGTTGCTTATTCCTATAAGTTGATTGTAAAACTTGCAAATGAAACTTCAAACCTGAATTCAGATTTATTTGATAAAATTAAAAATCATTTTGATAACAAATATAAAAATATTGTTGACGGTAATGATGATTTGATAAATAAACTTGAATATTTTACGACATCTTTTTCGTCTGAAAGCGACAATCTTACGCTTTGGAATAACTACGCAAAAGGTCTGAATTATACCGGTTATAATATTGGGTTCAATAAGAAAAAACTTATTAAAGAAATGACTGATAAAAATTATTTACCGATATATGGCAGTGTAATATATGACAGAGAAAAACAAATAAAGATTATCAAAAGCATATTCAAAAAATGGAATACAATGTTTGAAAAAGCTGCCGCATCAAAAAAGAAAAACAATATAAAGCTTTTCGATATACTTTTTGAGCTTATAGATGTATTGAATATTGTCAGTATTTTCTTTAAAAATCCGCAGTTTAAAAATGAGAAAGAATACAGAATTGTAATAGTAAATGCATTTGGAACAGCTGACTGTAAACCGACTAAGGTTGTTGAAAAAAACGGTCTTTTTGTTCCGTATCTTGAGTATTATTTTGAAAAAAGCTCTGTTAGTTCGGTAAATATCGGGCCAACATTTGATGAAACGATTTTTTATACAAGTACAAACCGAATGCTTTTGAATTTCGGATATGAAAATATTGAAGTCGTAAGATCAAAAATCCCGCTGAGATATTAGGTATAAAAATATTTTAATAAATTTATTAAAGTTTTTTAAATTTTATCCGTATAATAATATGTAGTGAAACAGTAATAGATTTTACATGTAAAGAAATGTAACGAGAGATAAGTTAATTTTAGCAATTTATCAGCAAGATATGTTTTTAAATACATGTAGGTCTAAAGTGTAAGGATTATACATGTTCCAAGAATCTTTAGAACTATACTTCAGAAGACTTTTAGACTTTCTGATATACACAAGAAACTATATAATAAGGACTAATCCGATAAAAGCATTGTCCGAATCAATAGTAGAAGGTATAAAAGATTTTCTGACAATAAAAAAGAAGTTAAAAATGGCTCAGTACAGGTTGAATTATCACCAGCACCAATTACAGAAAATGGAGCAGCTGATAGCCGAAAACTCAGACCATAACTTCTTGAAAGGTTCCAATTTAGATCAGAAAAGGTAGAAGAAAATGGGATTACTGGTAGCAACAATTCAAAGACGGCAGTTAAGAATGGAAAGATCCAATCTGCAATTTCAGTTATTGTTGATTACCAAAGGGATTGCAGCGGCTCAAAAATCAACAAATGAGCTTATGCAGGTCGGAACCGATTACGAATCGGATTCTCTTATATCAAAACGTTTACAGGAAAGACAATATAAATTTAAACTTCTTGAAGAATCTTTGAGCTTACAAAAAGAAGAAATTCAAACGAGATTGCAAGAAATTGATACAGAACTGAAATCCGTTGATGAAATGATTAAAGGTGAAATTGAACATCTATTTTCTTACAGCAGCAGGTAATTTAAACACCTGTATTGATAAATAAGTTAATCATATCACTCATAGCGACAGCTTGTTTTTGGAATTGCTGACCTTTAATTTCGAGCGTTGCTATTTGTTTTCTGTAATCAATAATATTTTTCTGACATTCTCTTGCTTTAGCAGTAAGAGTTTGCTGAACTTGTTTAGCTTCTCCTACAACGGCTTTCATTGGGATGCCGAGTGCCTCCATTGTCTGACGAATAATTAAAGCACCTGTTTGTTTTGAAACTCCCGCAGGCAGTTTTGTAATCAAATGAGCCAATATAGCAACGTTATTCGGGTATTCAATATCGCTTGATAAATCATTAAATGCCGGTGTTGATAAATTTTGGTTTAAAGTATTTTGAAATATTGTATCAAGGTCATTTATGGAATTATTCCCGTTAAGAATTGACGCAACATCAATATTCGGAACTTCATCCGGCTGAATTGTTTCCGCATCTTCATCTTCAGTTTTATATTCTGTTTCAGAATCATCAGCAGAATCAACTTCGTCATGCTCAATTACTTCTTCTTCAGCAGAATTTCCAACTTCTTCTTCGACAGCTTCTTCCTCAATATCAATTGGTTCACTGTCTAACGGTTGATTTTGCATTTTTAAAGCTTCAACTATCTTCTTCCCAACATTATCACTAAGTTTTTCAGCCATATTAACCTCTTAAAATATATCTCTAATCTTAAAAAGATTATATAAAAGACATATTAATTTTTCAATATGTAATAAAATTTTACAATAGTTAAAGTTAAAACATAAATGAGTCGATATATAAAGTAATTTGAAAGGAATATAATGGTAGATATCGGCAGAAAAATAGATGAATATGCACAGAAATATAATACTCAATTGCGCGCGCAAGAAAATAAAACAGGGCATAGAATAAATAAATATGACGTTGCGCAGTACATGCTTTCGCAAGGAGTATTAAATTCTGCCGATTTAAATAATTGGCTAAAAACATCAGAAGGATTAAAAAACAAAAACGAGTCCGAGCAATTAAAGAAAATGCCTGTATGGCAGGCTGCACAAGCATTTCATGGAGGTACATATCTGGATTCTGTCTCTGAGTTCTCAATTGGCAGCATAATGGGCTTTGAAAAAACTCAAACAGGTCAAATTAAAGCAACTAAAAGTCATCAAAAATTTAAGACCCCGAAACAACAACTGGAGGAACAAAAATTAAAGCAACATTTGGATTCCTTACCCGAAGTTAAAGGTAATCCTATTGAAATGACTAAAAAAATTGATGCACAGGCAGAAGCAGAAAAAATTCAGGATATGACTTACGATGAGTGTAAAAACTATATTATGGGGAAATTTTTAGACGCAAAAGACAAAAATGATAAAATGGGGATGTTGGATGCAATAAATGAATTTTACAGTTATGAATGTGAATTTTTGGACAAAAAATTCGGAATTACTAATGCAAAAGATTTTTTGAAAAATAAAAGCGGATTAAACAGACTTGTAGATTATATAGACAAAGCTATTGATGACGGGAATGACGGAAACATTTCAGCCGGCGAACGTGCATGGGAAATAGTAAAAGGTGTCGGGGATACCCTGGATAGTTTTATTGGCACTCAAGGTTTTACAATGGCTGTAGGGTTGGGAGGAGCAACAAAAGCAGCACAAGCAATCCCGAAAGCTGGTCCTCTTGTAGGTGGTGCTATACAGGCATATTTTGGAGTAGAAGGCAGTCAGCTTGTATTTGAAGGAACAAAAGAAATAATAGAAGCTGACACAAAAGAAGAAATTCGTCAGGGTGCATCTCAGAGTTCAATGGGTGCAATAATGGTTGGAGGTGCTACAAGATCGGCTAAAAATGGTTTAAAAAAAGATGTAAAAATAGATAAAAAAGCATCTGAAATTGCAGAATATAAAGTAGAACTCAAAGACATAGATTCTAATGCAGCACCTGATGTATCCGGTGCTGCAACAAATTATACATATAAAGTAAAAATAAACGGACAAATTATTAAAGTAGTAAGTAAAAAGCAAATGACCCAACAAGAATTAACAAATTTTGTAAAAAATAACTACAATAAACCGCAAAAAACGGGAATAAAAGATACAAGAACATTCAAATCAGAAAAAATGAAAGCAGAATTTGACAATATGCAGGATAAAATACTCCGCTCAAGACTATTAGATATAGACCAAAGACTTAGCGAAGACTTACCTCCAAACTCAACAGGCTATAAAACTGCTGACAGTATTCTTGACAACATTATTAAGACAAAGGACTATAAAGAAATTGAAAAATTAGAATTGTACTTAGATGCAATATATGAATTAAGCGGGAAACAAGAAAAAATAATGGACATAGCCGGTGTTAACAGCAAACAAATAAGAATGGAACGTTCAAGTAAATATTCACTTAGTCATTATGCAAAAAATGTAGATAATACATCAATACAAACTTGGAATGACCAAATCAACGATGGGAAAATCACAACAAGAATAAATAGGGGTAAACAAAGTTTTAAAGGAGATTTAAAATTTAACAGCCGTTGGGAATCAGCAATAAAATTCATGAAAAAGTACCCTAATTCTGAAATTTCAGAACGATTTTATAATGATTATTTAAAAATGATTTCTAAAAATCAGCCGGAAATGGCTACCAGACTGAACAATATAAACGCTGACCTTGGAGTAAAGGTTATATTACCATCCGCTTATAATATTAAACAGGCGAATTTGACTTTAGACTATATACAAAAAGAATTTGGGATGTGGAAAAAAGCAAGTAACGGAAAAGCTAAATTACCTCCAACAATAGAATTTAACACAGCCCACGCGGATTTTCATTTCATGGAAGCAACCAAAGGCAAATATTATACTGCAGCAGCTATTTCACAGGCTGATTTCAACGGAGCACTTATATTCCCTGAAATGACACCCGAAATGATTAAAAATATTCGTCATGAAACAACGCATACCAATGATTTAAAATTAGGAAACAATATTCCTGAAAAATATAATTTAGACGAAATTATGCCTAAAAAACAGATAATACAAAACGGTAAAACATATACCGTTCCGGATACAGAAAATTGCAAATACGCAAGGGAATTTCGTAAAGCAGGTTTAGATGAAAGAAGTATTCAATATGCACATTTAAATACTAAAGAATTCATCGCAGTTGCATCAGAAGGAAATATGAGTGCTTATTCACCTGAATTTAAACAGGTACTTATAGATTTTGGTATGCCTGAGTGGGAATTAAATTTAGCACCTAATGAATAACACTTTACATAAAGCATGTTTCCCTTTTGTTTTCGTGATAAAATTATAAAGTGAGAAGGGTGTTTTGAATGGAAACTATTGAAATTAATAATATTGAATCATTGCCTTGCGGAGCTAATCCGCATCAGGCGGCAGGTATTTCCGGCATTTCTGATGGCGTTGAATATGAAATTCTGAGCAGAAATAAAGATTTGGAGTACATTGATTACATAAATTTGTCTGAAAATATAAAAATTTTGGGTGAATTTTTTGATGTAAATTCTGCCGTGATATCAAATGAAGGTTTTATTTGTGCGGTTGCATTGGGTGCGACAACGGAAGATGCCTTTAATAAAGCTCTTGATTCTGATCCGGTTTCAATTGCCGGTTCAAGTGCGGGATTTTCAAAAGAAGTATCTCTCGAAGTCGCTAAATTATTAAAATCTTTGAAAATAAAAAATGTAATTTCTGTCGGGTTTTCAAAAGAAGCATTTTCGTATCTTTTAGATACTGATATAAATGTGATTTTAATTAAAACTCCGCTGCATGAATTGCAGGGCTTTTGCTCAAAGGATATTAAAGTTACTCCGTTTGGAATTTTGGTTCAGGAGCAGAATACAAGCAAACTTTCAAAAGACAACTTTAAGGTTGTTTCGCAGGTAAAACCAACTCAGGAGCAGGTTGAGGATGCAGTTTTCGGGTGGAAAATTTCAAAACATTTAAAATCTTCATCTGTTGCGATAGTAAAAGATTTAAGTACAAAAGCCATTGTTCAGGGGCGTTCTAATATGGTTACTGCCGTTGAAAGTGCAATGGATTTGGCATGCGAAAATTCAAAAGATGCCGTGATGGCTCTGGATTGTTCTATTGAGACATCTCAGGTATTGAATACGGCTATTCAGGGGCGAATCGGATTAATTGTAGAATCAGGTGACAGCAATAAATCAACCGATATTTTAAAAATGGCTGATAAATACGGAATTTCGATGATTTTTACAAAAATAAGGAATAAGAGATATTAAAATAAAGGCAGTATGGCACTAAGCTACTAAGGAACTAAGACATTACAAATAAAAAATTATTGAAAGGTAATAATATGACTAATATTAAACCATGGGATGAATATTTTTTGGATTTGGCAAAAACATGTGCCAGTCGTTCAAATTGTATAAGAGCACAGGTCGGGGCAGTAATTGTCGGGACTGATAAAAAAATTAAGGCAACCGGCTATAACGGGACGCCGTCAAAAGTCGAATCGTGTGCTGAGCGCGGTTCATGTTACAGAATTGATCATAATATCAAATCAGGTACTCAATATGAAACTTGCCGTTCGATTCATGCCGAGCAAAACGCAATTATTCAGGCAGGGCAGGACAGATGTCAGGATGCAACGATTTACATCTGGGGGCATAATATGATTTGTATTTTATGTAAAAGATTTATTGTTCAATCAGGCATCACTCATTGCGTTTTACAGAAAGATGAAAACAGTCCTATTGTAAGAGTTTCGGTTGATGATTTAAGACGCGAACTTGAAGAAGCAAGATAAATTACGAAGGAATTTTCTTTGGGCTGTTTCCGAAAAGCTTGAAGTGTTTGTGAATAAATGCCCCTAATCCGGAAAATATAGAACCGGCAACAGAAGGGTTTTCAGCACTTGAAACGAGCGTTTTCGGGGTTAAAACAGAGGCAGATTTTGCGGCTGCACTCGGAACAATCCCAAAAGAATCAATACCTGCTGCCTTTGCGCAATATGCGGTTCCTACAACATCAAAACCTGTTGCCAGAGAATTTGATGCGCTGCCTATTGTCATCAGTCCTGAACCGGACGAACTTGATGCGGTACTTGATGCGCCTGCCATGAGTCCTCTATATTCCGGGGGCATGTTATTAAGCATTTGATTTGCTTGGGCAAATAATTCTTCAGGACTTTTTATTCTTATTAATGCCCCAAAATGCGTATTATCAACTTTTTGTACTCTCATTTTATTCCTACTTGCTGTTCATTAATTTGTTTGAGGTATCTAAATCTTTGTTTGCACCGTCAAAATCGCCCAAATCGAGTTTTACCATTGCACGCATTGAATATGCGCTGCCATCATCGGGATTTAGTTCAATTGCTTTGTTGTAATCTTCAAGTGCGCCTTCTTTGTCTTCCAAATCGGCCTTGCATATCCCTCTCAGGACATATGCCTTTTCATTTTTTGCATCAAGCTCAATTGCCTTGTTAAAATCTTCAATAGCGGTTTGTTTTTCTCCCATAGAATTATGTATTGAACCCCTCCAATAATACAAAAAGGATTCTCCCGGGTATTTTTGTATGGCGGAATTGCACTTTGTTAATGCCATTTGATATTTTTGGGCATTAACCAGAACCCCGATTTCCGTAATTGTTTTATTTGCCTCAGCATCAGTAGCCAAAGCTGCAGAACCGACAAAACATAAACTCATAATCAAACCCAAAATTAGTGCATGCTTTTTCATAATTTATACTCCTTCATCAACGCAATAATTATAACATGTTATAAAATTTTTTGCGATAGCTTTTATACTTTTATTGCAAAGGGGGAAAATTTATTGTAGTATGATGTTAATATGTTAAGGAAGGTTATATTATGGCAGTAAAAAGAGTGTTGCACTATGGAGAGGAATCATTAAGAGAACCCTCAAAAGAAGTTCATAAAGTATCAAAAAAAATCAGTGATTTAATAAGAGATTTGTTTGATACTATGTATGCCCAAAACGGTGTCGGGCTTGCAGCTCCGCAAATCGGGGTAAATTTAAGAGTTTTTGTTGTTGATGCTTCAACAAAAGATGATCCTATGGAGCCGATGGTTTTTATTAATCCGAAAATTATTAAAAAGTCAGGAGCGGTAAAAAGTACTGAAGGTTGTCTGAGTTTCCCTGAAGCATATACTGACGTTGTCCGGTATAAAGATATTATGGTAAAAGCTACAAACGAACACGGAAAACAATTTGTTATGGAAGTAAAAGGCGGAACACTTTTGGCAAGATGTATTCAGCATGAAAACGATCATCTTGACGGAATCTTATTTATCGATCACTGCTTAAACAGATTTGAGGCAGAAGAAGTGCTACAAAAGCATAATCTTCCTTCAATTGAACCGGATAAACTTTTAGATGAAGAGGAGCTCAAATCTCAAATATGATAAAAATTGTTTTTTGGGGGACTCCCGATATTGGTTTAAAATCGTTGGATTATCTAAATAATTCTGACAAAATTGAGGTCTGTGCTGTTGTAACACAACCTGACAAACCGGCAGGCAGAGGGAAAAAGCTACAAGCTTCTCCTATAAAAAAGTATGCACTTGAACATAATATTCCTGTATTTCAGCCACAGTCAATAAGGAAAGAACCGGAAATTCAGGAAGAATTGAAGCAATTTGAGCCGGATTTTTTCGTGACATTTGCTTTTGGGCAAATTTTATCGCAGGAAGTATTGGATATCCCTAAATATGAAACAATAAATCTTCATGCATCGCTTTTACCAAAATATCGCGGGGCAAATCCGATTCAGCGTGCAATCATCAATGGTGACAGTGAAACGGGGATTTGTACTATGATAACTGAACTCGGGCTTGATTGCGGTGATATATGCAAAAAGCTTGTTATCCCGATTTCTGAGAGTATGAATTGCGAAGAGTTGTGGAATGAAATAGGGGAAAAATCTCCGCAAATGATTGAACAGACTTTGGTGGAACTTAGAAATGGCACTTTAAAACCTGAAAAACAGTGTGAAGACGGAGTTTGTATGGCTCCAAAACTGACTAAAGAAGAGTGTCTTATAGACTGGTCAAAATCAAATACCGATATTCACAATCTTGTACGTGGAGTATGCAGGAGTCCCGGGGCATACTTTATGTTCAACAATAAAATTATTAAAGTTATTGAAACTGAAAAAATTGATGGCAGTGGTGTTCAGGGCGAAATTGCGGCTCATTCAAAAGATGGTGTAGATATGGGCTGCGGGAAAGGACTTATAAGACTGATAACCGTAAAGCCGGAAGGCAAAGGTGAAATGAAGGCATCAGATTGGTATAACGGGGTGAAAAGATGATGTTAACAAAAGGTATAAGAGGCGCGATAACAGTTGAAGAAAATACTTCAAAAGCACTTGAAGATGCTACTTTAGAGCTTTTGGGCGAAATGTTTGAGCAAAATGGAATAAAAGGTACAAAAAATATTTCGCATGTAATTTTTACAACAACATCTGATTTAAATGCGGATTTTCCTGCCAAATTCCCAAGGTTATTACTTGGTTGGGATGATGTCGCAATGATGTGTTATCACGAACTTGATGTCCCCGGCTCATTAAAAATGTGTCTGCG
>CADCNV010000020.1 GCA_902802825.1 uncultured bacterium
GGAGTTGAACTCTGAGTAATACTGATACTGTCGTTTTCAGTGTCTGTTTTTGCCAGAGTAAAATCTACAACTGTGTTTGTTACAACAGTATGGTGATAGTATTCTTTATTCCATGTATTATCTGCGGTAACAGTATCATCATATTCATATGTATCCTGGTCAATTATTTCTTTTGCGGCATCACTTATTACTAATTGTAAATTTTCATTTGGAGTTTTTAATATTTGTATCTTTGTGCCCTGCGGAATTGCAGATGTATTCCCTTTTATATTAAAGTTCTCAATTGTTATAATCCCGGACGATGCACTTGTGGTTTTGATTGTATCAGTTTTTAAATTATCTGCATCAAAATCTATAGTCCATTTCGTGTTTGCATTTGAATTTAATGTCAGAAATTCATAATCATGTGTTTCATCATTAGCAAGATTAATATTTACATTATCTGCAGTTACATCAGAACTAAAGATATCATTATATAAATTTATTGTACTGTCAGAATCTCCTGTTAAGTGTGTATCATACCCACTCACCCCGTAGGCATAATCATACAAATTTATAGTCCCGCCATTTTTTGCGTTAAAGGTTAAAGTTCTTGCAGCGCTTGCGATAAATATTGCTTCATATTCAATATTATCTCCATATTTTATGTAGTTACCTTTAAATGTAGAAATCCCGTCACCAATAGACCCATCCGCAATAATATTAAGATCTTTATTTGTGTATATAGCTGCACCGTCTGCACTTGGTGCGATATCCTTATTATTCAAGAATTTTGAATTTATAATTCCATTAGTAATGGTTCCAAGGTTGGTTATAGCCCCACCGATAGCTACGCTTGTACCTGTTGCAGTATTATTTTCAAAAGTTACACCTTCAATTTTGTTGATATTGCCACCGTTATTCATTATGCCGCCATAGACAGTATTTCCTGATAACGCATTGTTTTTAAAATCTCCGGTAATATTTCCTATTTGAGAAGTTTGATTATAAATATAACCATAAACGGTATTTCCTGATAATGAATTATTCTCAAAATTACCTGTAATATTTCCTATGGTAGAAGAATTTTGATTTGATATTATACCTGGTAAAGTCCCATTGAGTGCGGTAGCCGTATTACTTTTAAAATTCCCCGTAATATCCCCAATTGTTGAACCAGAAACATTACTTATCACACTTCCGGACAGATATGTACCTTCGCATATAGCAATATTATTTTCAAAATTACCCGTAATATTTCCTATAGAAGATGCTGAATTAAATATATTCCCTCCATAAAGGTAAAGCCCCTTTGCATAGTTTCCTATAAAATCCGAAGATATGTCACCTATGCTTGAGTTATTAGCATTATATACGTCTGCTACTGCCCACTGCTCGGCATCAATAGTATTCCCGACAAATTTTCCGCTAATATTGCCGATAGAACTGCTGTATCTGTTATAAATTCCCAAACCATATATATGCGGGTCTTCTCCTATATTGTTTACGAAATCAGCGTTAATGTTACCAATAGAAGCACCTGAATTGTTATAAATGGCCCCACCCAAATCTGATGTTCTATTCCCGTAAAAAGTTACGTTAGTTATTTCGGTCACATTTGCAGATACTCCGACATTAGAAATAACTACTCCATCACGAGCACTATTATTACTGAAGACAGAGTCAGTAATTGTAAGTGTTCCATCACTATTGTGTACAAATCCGTCGCCTGATGGGGATACAAATCCGTTTACCGAAGAATTAACAACATAATCTGAGACTGATTTGCCATCTCCGTTAACAGTAACTGACCCAAGATTTTTAAGGATTAATGTATTGCCGGAATTTACTGTTATCCCTACAACATTATTTGCATTAATACCGTAATTATCAGAACTCCCGTCAATAGTGAGAGTTGCATTAGTTCCGCCCATATCACCTAATGGCGCATTTATACTTTCTGAAGTAGAAAGGGTGTACTCTCTTGGGGTTGTTGTATCACTTATTGCTTCCTGCAAATTTGTATATTGTGCATTGGCAGGAGTATAATTAAAAAAAGTACAAGCTATTGCGGCAAATAACAATGTTTTAAATTTTAATTTTTTGCTATTCTTCACAATTATCCCTTCTTCACAATAAAAATTAAAAATTTCGGCACACTTTGTTTATTTATGGGCTACTAACATTTTAGCACAAAAATATTTTTTAAAATCGGTTTAATTTTTTACAATACATAGTAAAAAGAGATAGAAAAAATCTATCTCTTTTTATTAGCAAGGGAGAGATTCGAACTCTCGACCTCACGGGTATGAGCCGTGCGCTCTCACCAGCTGAGCTACCTTGCCATAACCCTTTATTTAACGCTGTAAGTAAATCTTTGCACAAAAGTCTTTTTTAATCAAGTGTTTTTGCGTAATTAATTTTATGATATAATGCTCTCATTATGAAGCACGTTTTTGAACAAAAAGTTTATTTCTCTGATACAGACAATTATGGTGTTGTCTGGCATGGTTCATATTTGCGTTGGATGGAAATGGGCAGAGTTGACTATTGCGCACAGAATGGATACACTCTTAAACAGCTTGAGAGTATGGATATTTTACTCCCCGTTTCAAGTATTAATATTAAATACAAATCAAGTGCAAAATTAGAAGATATTGTTGTCGTTGAAACCGAAATTTCAGAATTTTCAGGCCTGACTGCAACTTTTAAGCAAACAATTAAATCCAAAGAAACAAATAAAGTATTTATAACAGCTGAAGTTGTAATTGTTGCCGTACATCAGGATGCAAAACTTTACAGAAAAATCCCCGAGCCGCTATATTCAATATTTGATAAAGAAATAAAAGAATGTGGCAATGTATAAAGATCTGAACAAGACAAAAAAAAGAGTCTGACAATCAGACCCTTTGGAATGTAAAACTTTGTTCTCCATTCCTCGTAATAGTGAAGTGTGAAGTGTGTGCTTAAAGTTCGGTTTTTAAGTCCTCTATTTAAGCATCCTCGTGTTTACATGTATATAAAGTATTTTTCGTATCGAAAATTGCTATATTTTGTATATACTAATTAATAATTCTTAACATGAGATAACAAGCATAATAAAATGCCTGTGTTTATGGCGAACACAGGCATTTTCATGTATACATCATAATTTAACAATTAAACTTCAACAAATAATCTTCTGCCGACAATATTTTGTTTTCCGTTGTAATATCCGGCAAAATATCCGCCCTTTACAGGTCTGTTTTGAGCGTAATATTGATTTGAATAATTTCTTCCGTTGTAATTTACAAACGGATTATTCCCATACGGATTTGAAGATTCTCGCACAACCGGAGCCGGTACAATTTGCGGCGACTGAAATACATTTGATAATAAATTTACTAAACCTGCCATACTACTGCCTTTCTATCCGTATTTTAATAATGAAAATTGTTTTGTCATAATTATATCACTAAATTTCTTATAAATTTAATATAACTTAATAAAAATCATATATTTTATGTAGTATAATCAAGTCAATGGAAGCAGAAAAAATAAAAATTTTAATAGTTGGGCACGGCGCAGTCGCATCTGCGCTCGCAGGTAAATTAAAGCAATATGATTATGTAGAAAAGATTTTTGCAACAGGGGGAGTAAGTCCCGATACCGAAATCATTGATTTTCGGGAAGATGATTTGACGGGGCTTTTAATGTTTGCACTCGAAAACAAAATTAATTTAACCATACCTGTAAGCGAAAAAGCACTTGAAGCAGATATTGTATCATTTTTTCAATCAAACGGACAAAATATTTTTGGACCGACAAAAGATAGCTGCGAATTTGTATTGAATAAAATTTTGTGCAAAAAATTCTTATATAAAATACACGCTAAAACTCCAAAATTCGGGATGTATAATAAGATTTCACAAATTACTGATTACCTGAAAAGTTCATCTTTTCCGGTGCTATTACAAACTGCCCAAAATTCATATTTAGAAGATGATAAAATGGTTTGTCCCACATTAAAGTCGGCCTGTAACTACTTAGACAAGCTGTTTTTAAAAGGTGAAACCGATGTATTAATTGAAGAATTTACTTACGGTCATAATTTTACAGTTTATTTTGTAACAGACGGATATAGTGCAATACCCTTAAATACTGTTGGGAACTATAAATTTTCGGAACAAAACGGGGGATTATACACAGATGGAGTTGGTTGCTATTGCCCTGATTACAAAATTGATGAAACCGTTCTGACAAAAATACGCAGTATAGTATCAGATATTTTGCAGAACCTTGATAACAGGGGGTGTCCATATACAGGAATTATTGGAATTGAATGTATTCTTACGGATGAAAATCATTTTGTAGTAAGCGATATTAAATCGTTTTTTGAAAATCATGACTCAAGAGCCGTTTTAAACCTTTGTGAAGACGATTTGATAAAGATTTTCAATTCCTGTATAAACGGATTTTTTTCGGATGAATACGACGCCATAAAAACAAACGATTATTCTTCAGTATCATTGACTGTGTATTTTGATAAAGAGAACAAAGAATTAGATTTTGCGGATTTGCAGGATATAGATTTCATTGAACCAATTAGAAAAGATGATAAATGTTATTCCGTAATCGGCGCTAATTTTACTGTAACCAAAACAGCAAGTACATTAACAAGAGCAAAGAAATATTTATCTGATGAACTTGAAGAATTAAATATACCCGAAATGAAATACAGAAAAGATATTTGTGTTAATATTAAACAATAAGGAAAAGGAGAAATTTATATGTTGGATTTTTGTAAAAAACAATTAAATGAATTTAAAGCATTTGCAGTCAGAGGGAACGTAATTGACATGGCTGTCGGTATCATTATAGGTGCCGCTTTCGGGAAAATAGTAGACTCAATGGTAAACGATGTAATTATGCCGCCTTTAGGTTGGTTAATGGGCAAAGTTGATTTTACCAACCTTTATCTGACAATGCCTACAAAGTTGGATGATTTAGGCAATATGCCTCATTATGATTCATTGGCAGCTGCAAAAGCAGCAGGTGCTGTTACAATCAATTACGGGGTATTTATTAACACCTTAATCAGCTTTATTTTGGTTGCCTTTGCAGTATTTTTACTTATCAAAGGGATTAATAAATTGCAGGCAGCAGCTAAAAAAGAAGAAGCAACAGAGTCTGCTGCAACTCAGAAAGCTTGCCCTCATTGCTTTACTCAAATTGATATTCGTGCAACAAGATGCCCGAATTGCACATCTGAAATCCCTGCAGAATAATTATTATTTATTTGACTAAAAACAGTCCTCTGATAATTCGGAGGACTGTTTTAATATTAATTGTCAATCACCTATAAAATGGGAAATTATCGCCATTAAAATTGTGGCAATTATACCAAACATAAGCGGGAATATTACATCATTCCCTTCTGATGTATGAATTTCATTTTTATTTTTATCATTTTTACTCATTATTTTCTCCTTATATGTGTCTTGTTCATCAAGACAAAAACGTACAAATCTATGTTGGACAAGATATGCCCAAACAACTTTTGACGCGTAGTATCGCACCCCCTCCGCATTTAAATATTCTTATGATATTTTTTATTTAATTATGGTGCGCGGGTATGAATTTCATTTTTTAAATTAGAAAATATATCATGAGTTTTTGTGAAAACATATTTAGATTTAGCGATGAGATGAGAATTATTATTTGATATGGAATCAGTCCAAAAGCCAACCGCAAAATTGTTTATATTCTGATTATCTTTATAAGCCAATAATTCTTCAGTTTTTGTGCTTATAGCAATAATTGCATTTTCATAATTTTTAAAATCAATATATAATACTTTTTTCTGTTGTGTTTGTGCCTGAATATACGAAGTTTGATTATTTAAACTTTGTGCTTGTAAATTAATTTCTCCTGCATTCGCAAAGAGAAAAAATGATTGAATAAATAGCAATACTAGAATAAAAAATCTTCGCATAATTATATTATAACATCTGAAACTGATATATGATATTAAATTATTTTATATCCTAGCCATACTGTATTATGGACTTATAAATTTCGTTATTATATAATCATTCTTGACAGAAGGGTGGTAATAATGAAAAAAGCTTTATTAACAGCAGCAATTTTATTATGTGCAAATATGGTTTGGGGAGCGGGAGCTCAGGTATTCAAACTTGATAACGGTCAAACGGTTATTATTCAGGAAGTAAAAAATAACCCTATTGTCACTATTGATACATGGATTAAAACCGGCTCAATAGATGAAGATGACTCAAATAACGGAGTTGCTCACTTTTTGGAACATTTGTTTTTTAAAGGTACAAAAAATCACGCTCCGGGCGAATTTGATAAAATTCTTGAAACTAAAGGAGCCATTACAAATGCTGCCACAAGCAAAGATTTTACTCATTATTACATAACTATTCCGTCAAAAGATTTTGACCTTGCAATGGAACTTCATGCAGATATGCTTATGAATCCTATGATTCCTCGCAATGAAATGGAAAAAGAACGTAAAGTTGTTCTGGAAGAAATTAATAAAGATTCAAATTCTCCTCAAAAGAAAATGTATGAAAGCATAGATTCAATGCTATACACATCTCACCCTTATAAAAGGCGTGTAATAGGTAAAAGCTCTATTATAGAAACAATAACAAGAGAAAATGTTTTGGATTTTTACAACGCACATTATTCTCCGTCAAATATGGTGACTCTTGTTGTTGGGGATGTTGATTCAAATTATGCCCTTAATAAGGTCAAAGAAGTTTTTAACGGGAACATAAAAAAAACTGAAAAGAAAATATACCCGAAAGAAAAACCGTTAACCGAACAAAAAAAACAGGTTGAATATATCGATACGCAATCCGGCTACATGCTTATCGGTTTTCGTTCTACATCAATAACTGATAAGGATTCTTATGCGATGGACGTTTTATCAACAATTTTGGGCGAAGGTCGTTCATCAGTTCTGAATCAGGTTTTAAAAGAAAAGAAGCGTCTTGCATTTTCAGTCGGTGCAGGGAATATGACATATAAAGACGACGGAATTTTTTATATAAGCGCAAATTTTGAGCCGGAAAAGTGCAAATCTGTTCAGGATACAATTTTTGATGAAATAAAAAAGATTCAGGATAAAGGGGTAAGTGATGAGCAACTGAGCTTGGCTAAAAATATTATTGAGCGAACAACGCACTATTCAAGAGAATCTGTATCAAATATTTCAAATGAAATAGGATATACTGTTGCTTTAACAGGGGATATAAAATTTTATGATAATTATCTTCAAAACATTAAAAACGTATCTGCTGATGATGTAAAACGCGTAGCAAACAAATATTTGGGAGTTAACAAAAGCGCAGTTTCAATATTACTTCCTGAGGATAAAAAAGATATTCCTGTTGCAAACAAAAAGAATTTAAATAATGAGCCACAGCTAATTAATGAAAATTCTCAGACACAAAAATATCAATTATCAAATGGGGCATCGCTTCTATATACCCAAAACACATTCAATGATATTATCGGTATAAGCATAAATGCCAAAGGAGGTCAGCTTCTTGAAAGTAAGCCGGGTGTAGCAGTTATTACCGGTGCTTCTTTAATTAAAGGAACAAAAAATTACTCTCCGGTTGAATTATCGCAGGTGTTGGAAGATAACGGAATAAAAATTGCACCATCAGTTAATGCGGATTTATTTTCAATATCCGTACTCACGACAAAAGATCAGTACGAAAAAACAATGGAATTATTATACGAAATTATTAACAACCCGTCATTTGATGAGGTTGAAATAGGCAAAATCAAATCCGATAATCTTAATCAAATCAAGGCAAATAAAGACGTACCGTTAAAAGTTGCGCTTGAGAAGTATCGTGAAATGATATTCCAAAGCAGTCCTTATACTATTTCTGCAAATGTTTTAGAAAAAAGCTTACCGAACATTACAAGAGAAGACGTGATTAATTACTATAAGAATGTAATTACGCCGCAAAATATTTATATTTCGGTAAACGGAAACATTGATAAAAATACGTTAATAAAAGATTTAAATAATTTATTCAGCAATTTTGATAATAATAATAAATTTGATTTCAATAAATACTCTAGGACTATATCAAAACCACAAACCCCGAGAACTTCTACTCAAAAGATGCCGACAACCGAAACCGCATGGATTATGCTTGGTTGGCAAACTGACGGAATAATTAATGAAAAAGATTATGCAACGCTGCAGGTAATGGATTCAATTTTAGGCGGAGGAATGAGTTCAAGAATGTTTAAAGACCTGAGAGAAAAAGAAGGTCTTGCATATCAACTCGGTTCAGGTTTGTCCCCGCACGTTTTGAGAGGAAGCTTTGTTCTTTATATAGGCACAAATCCTGAAACTCTTGAAAAAGCCAAAAAAGGATTATTTGAAGAAATTTATAAACTAAAAACAGAACATGTAGGCAATAAAGAACTTAAAGATGCGAAGGAAAAACTTATAGGTAATTATGTAATCGGACTTGAAACAAACCTTGAAAAAGCAACGCTGATAGGCCAATATGAATCTATGGGATTAGGTTATGATTTCAAAGATAAATATATTGAGCTGATAAATAACGTAACGGATACTGACATAATAGAAGCCGCAAATAAGTATTTTAACGACAATTATGTTTTATCAATAGTGACCAAATAATTCATAACATTTTTTGTTAAATACATCTTTTAAAGGGCAAAAAAAATTTTATTACGATTTATAATATTTATATGGACAGCGGAAGCTCAAAAAATAATATAAACGGAAATATTTTTACGCGTGAATTTGGTTTTTCGCCCGTAAATCCCTTTAATGCAAAAAATGATAATCAAATTAATTTTGCTCAAAAGCCGACAAAAAGATTGAACGGCTATGATTCAACAATATTAAATAACTCAAAATTTGAAGAAACCGAAGAACAGGAATTGAGCATTGATTACAAAATAAAAGAAAAAGAAAATGCCATAAAAGATTTGGATGAAAAAATCAAAATTGCGGATAATTACGGAACTCAAAATGAAGCTTTAGGTTTAAAAGCAAAACGCCAAAGATATCTGCAAGAACTTTCTTCTTTGGAAAAACAGCGTATGTACGGCGGGAGAGTTTTGGGCGATAAAGAAAAGATATTACACGAAACTTTAAAAGAGAAAATGCCTTTTATATACAAATTACAATCCTTTGTATCAAGAAAAATTTTGGCAAAAATTTCTAAAAAAGTAAATTCTGTTGTAACTTTGAGTGACTCATTAGAACAATTATCCAATATCAGTAAAAGTGTAGATGAACTTATGGATATGAATATACCATACGGTGAAAAAACCAAGAATTATGAAAAGCTGACTCAATATTTGAGCAGGGCAAATGTTATTCACTCTAAAATATCAAAATCTTTAAGACACTAGCCGTTTACGTCATTTACCAAATCTTTGATATGTTTTTTTACCGCCGGAGTAATTATTAAATCCGGTTCTGATGTTACGAAATCATCAAGAGTTGTTATTGCCTGTTTTTTATTCCCGCTTTGTTCCTGCAACAATCCGACCATAACTTTTGCAATAGGGTTTTTATCAATTTCGCTTTGATATTTTATGAGTTTTTCCTGAGTTTTACCTAACTGTTCATAGCATTTTGCGAGATTTGAATAAAATTCAAAATTTAAACTGTATTGTTTCAGAGCATCTTCAAAACACCCAACCGCCAAATCAGGATAACCGATAGTCAAATATGCTTTTCCTAAATTGTTCATATATATTGCGGTAGATTGAGCTTTCGGATTTAAGCTGATTGCTATTTTAAATTCCTGAATTGCCGCATAATAGCATTTTTCTTCCATATAAACTATGCCCATATTATTATGGTTCCACGCATTTTTTTCAGGGTCGATAGTATATGTAACAATAGTTCCCGGCTTTGAAAATGCAGGAAGAACTGTTAACAGTAACGCAATTAATATAAATATTTTTTTCATATTATCCTTTTAATAATAAATCTGATTTATTCAAGATTAAATTCAAAACCCTCATAAGCCATATAAACATTTTTATTTTGAGAGGTATATAACTCTTTTATTTTATCAAGCTTTGAATCATCATAAGATGGGTCATAATGGAAAAATACGAGATTTTTGGCATTTGACTGACGCATTGCTTCAAGGGCCATTTCGTATGTCGAATGCCCGAAGCCCTGTTTCGGGGAATGATGATTTAGATAATCTTCTGAAGTATACTGCGCGTCATGAATTAATAAATCACAATTTTTTGAGAAATTTATAAATTTTTTATCCCCGCCAAGGTAGCTTTCTTTATCTGTTGCATAAACAAGCGATTTGCCTTTATAGCTTATTTTATAAACCATAACACCATCTTGAGGGTGAACATAAGATTTATAAAAGGTAATCACAACATCATTTTCAGCCGGAACGAAATTTTCTTTTTTTACAAGTTCCGGAGCACTGTCAGGGCGAATAACTATACAATAATTTTCAGATAAATTATGGATATTTAATTGGCATTTGATATCACTCAAATCCAGCGGGAAAGTTTTTCCAAATACCAACTCAGATAAATTATTTTTCAAATCCGATTTATCACTCCCATCTCCAAAAATGTCAATTTGAGCAGATTTTAAATGCATCGGTTTAAAAAATGTCAAACCCAGCAAATGATCCTGATGAATATGAGATAATAATATCGTGGTTTTTATGGGTGTTCTGTTTTCCGTTTCAAGTGCGGAGGCGATATATTTTTCCATAAGCTCGTCACCGGCTTTTACAATTCCCGTACCCGCATCAAGAATAATTGTATGTCCGCCTGCATTTACTTCTACACAAGAAGTATTCCCGCCATACTGAAGGAACTTTTTGTCTGCGACAGGAAAACTGCCTCTTACACCTCTGAATTTTAATTTAAAATCTATCATATTAACTCTGCCTTATTTTTTTATTTCATAAATTCCGTTACGTTCATTTTCTTCGCCTGTATATATAGATGATGCAATGACAAGAAGTTTTGCCATTTTTTGAATAGTTTTTTCTCTTGTTTCAAACCATTTAAGCTCAAAAACTGTTTTATCTGTATAATTTTGCACCGTAATTAATCTGAATGCATCCGGATAAGACACAAGAGCAGGAGTATTTACATATAAAACATTATCGTGCTGAACAACTCTTGTTGCATGATAATGCCCCTGAAAAACCCCGATAGGATTTTTATAACTTTCAATCAACCCCATAACCTGCGATGCATTTTTTAATCTGTGATTAGGGCTTGCAAAAGGTTCTATAATAGGTATATGCATAAATATTAATGCTGTATCATTTTTTGCTCTATCAAGTTCTTTTTTCAGCCATTTCAATTGTTTTTCATCAATATAACCCTGAGAGGTTATCTCATTTGTTATAATATCATCCAAAACGATGACTCTGTATCCTTTTTTAGGAACAAACGAATAATACGGGTTATCAAATTTGAAATCAGGATTTGCTTCCCGAATCATTTTCAGATAAACATTTGAAGTCAAATACCCTCCGACACATCTGTCATGATTGCCGAAAGTGAAATACCACGGGTAATTTAATTTTTGAACATGTGGTAAAACAGCTCTTAATTCCTTTTCAAACGGTTTATCAATCAAATCTCCCGTAATCATAACAAAATCAATATCTTTTTGTTCGTTAATTTGGGAAATTGCATCATCAAGAAGCCGTGGAGATTCTCCAATCATTTTGAACGTAGTGTTTGAACCGTTTTCAAGGAAATGTATATCAGATAACTGAACAAATTTCAAAGCGGAAACATTACTGCATGCCTGCAAGCCCCACATCAAAGCAACAGTCATACACAATGTTACAACAGTATTGGCAACTTTTGATAAAAAACTGCCGGATTTTTTACGGTAATATTGCTCTTTCTGATTGCTCATTATTTTTATTTTCCAATAGCTGCTTTGCTTCATTATATTTCATTTCTAAGTATTTATCATCCTTAGTTAGGAGGATTGCACGATCAAAATCTGTCACAGCATTTGAATAATTTCCTAAATCCATATCACACAACCCCATATATTCATAAATTTTTGAGGTCTGAATATCGTTTAATAAGCTTTCAAAAAGCTTCTTTGCTTCTTTGGGTGAACCTTCTTTATATAAAATTTTTGCTCTGTCGAATTGATATTCCGGACAATCATTAATTTTTATGGCAATCTCATTATCTTCTTTGGCTGCACTTATCATGCCAAGTTCAAATTCTGCTCTTGCTTTCATTGCATAAGCCAGATCATCTTCCGGATTAAATGATAAGTATTTATCAGCAGGATTCAAAACTCCGTTAAACTGTCCCATTTCATACAAAACAATTGCAGTCCCAAGATACGCCGGAGCAAAATCGGTTCTTGCTGATGTCGATGCGGAATAAGCATTAAGTGCATTTTTATATTCTTGTTTTTCACGGTAAAAATTACCTAAATAATAATATGCGAGATAAGAATTTTCCCGTTCGGTTGCTTTTACTAATGTATCCCACTCTTTTGTTTCATCTCCGGCTCTTTTGTACTCCATTGCTTCTCTGACAAGAGGTGAAACATTATCAATGAATGACTGTTTGTCTTTTGAAATTACATGATTCAAACCGCGTTTTAAATCAGCTGCATGCTTATTTGAAGGATTTATCTGCAATATTTTGTCTAAATACGTCATTGCAGAATTATAATCACCCACAACACAATAATTAGCCGCTATATCAAGATAATCATCTTCGATTTCACTTGATAATGCGGGCAGAATCCCTATTGAAACAAGAAGTAATAATAACAATAATCTTTTCATACAGGTATTATATCATAGATTTGTAAAAATATTAAATTCATGCTACAATTGGCTTGTATCGGATATTTTTTAAGGAGATTTATTATGCGACCGGAGGAGAGAACATTTGTTGCAATCAAACCGGATGGAGTTCAGAGAGGACTAGTCGGGGAAGTAATTAAAAGATTTGAAACAAAAGGGTATAAAGTTACCGCATTAAAAATGCTTCAGGTGACGGATGCCCAGGCAAAAGCGCACTATGCTGAACACGAAGGTAAACCTTTTTATCCCAGACTTATCAGGTATATTCAAAGCGGCCCGATTGTTGCGATGGTTGTTGAAGGATATAATGCAGTTGCAGGGGTAAGACATCTGATGGGTTCTACTGATCCTGATAAAGCGGAAGTAGGAACTATTCGTGCTGATTTTGCTCAGGTTATGGAATATAATGTTGTGCATGGTTCAGACAGTGTGGAAAGTGCAGAAAGAGAAATTGCAATTTATTTTAACGAAAAAGAAATTTACGATGAGAGAAAATGCATGTCTGAGTTGGTTACAGAGTACTTAGATGCGGATTAGATTATAATAATTATAAAAGTTCTGGTGGAATGTGCGGAAATTCTTTTTGAATTTCCGCTCTTTCATTGTCATATAATTCTTTGGCTCTTTTACCTGCTTCATTTGCCTTAATTTCAATAAAATTTTGCCTGTATTTCTTTCTGTCTTCCGCAACTGTTACATAGGAAGAAATTGAATCAGTATAACTTTGAGCTTCTTTTTTTAATGATTTTGGTAAATCTCTGAATAAATTGTATATTTTTGATTCCCATTCTGTTGTACCACCTTTAGTATTTCTAGCATGCAGGTAATACTGCCATCCATGCTCAACTTCGTGACGTGCTGTTGTGCATACTTCAGATTTAGTTTTATATTTATGAGTCCGAAGAAAATTGACTGAACCTTCATTCGGATCAAATAATGCCTTGGATAGTTCTTCTGAATCATCTTGGGGTTTGTAATCGGAATTTATTATTATTCTCTTGTTTTTCAATCCGCGTTCAATTAAAAATTTTTGAGTAAGTGCTTCCTTAGAATCATCAATACTCAATGCACGAATTCCCAAAAATAAATCATTTTGAGGAAGTTTTGTTCCCTGTGTATAAATGCGCTTTGGATTTACACTATTACCATTAAATGTATTTACCCTGAATTCCAAAATTTTTTTTGCTGCATCTGAGATCTTGCCTGAAATAATATGCGGGAACTCAATAAATGTATGTATCTCATTTTGCGGTTTTAACAAATTCTTTTGAATTACCTTTGTTAATATTTTATCACCGGTATTTATATTTTGGCTCAAGTGATTTGTAAAAAATCTTATAGGAGTCCAGAGTAATGTTCTTTTATACTTTGCTGACACGGATTGCAAATAGGGAATTTTCATGGCTCTGGGTAAGATATATTCTTTTATATGGGTCGATGTGATAAATTCATCTTCGCCAATTATACTGTAATATTTTGAGTAAATCCTGTTTCTGAACGGTTTGTCGGAATAATTGAATACACGTTCAATTATATTCCCGTTGGAATCTCTGAATGTTGTGATTTTGCGTTTAATATTTTTGCTGTTTTTTGCCCCTAAAAGAACTTCATCAACCGTTCTTGCAGATTGATTAATAAGTCGTAAAGCATTCCCGTTATATTTGTGATACGGTAAATTTGTTATTTTTGAAATTAAATAATATCCGTTTGACATGGATATATTAAAAGTTATAAAAATATTTTTTGCTCCCGGCTAAAACGGTTTAGTTTGATTCAGTTTAGCTCTCAGATCTCTGAATCTTGCTATATCTTCCTGAGTTTTACCTGAATCTTTGAACACTGCCTGAGTAGTAGGATGAACCATTAAAACATAATCCATATGGATTTCCAAAAAATTATATCTTCTTGGGGACTGATTCCCTGTACGAGGGTAAATTTCAGCATTTGTTACGGCCAAAAATCTTCTCTCTTTGTCATTTAAAAGATCTGTCAGTTCTCTGTTTGTGTTTGTGTATTTTGAAACATGAACAACACCTTTTATATCGTGATCAGATGTTAAAATTGTTACCTCTATTGGAACTGTATCATTATTTTTAGCCATATAATCCCTCTTTTCTAAGAATAGTATATAATATTTTAATTTAAATGTCTATAATTAAATGATTATTTAATACTATGCCCTATTTTTTTCTGAATCTCCCGCCATATACTTCGTGTACATCAACAACTGAAACAAAGGCATTCGGATCAATTTCTTTGACAATATCAAGCATTTTAGGCAGCTCAATGCGGGAAATAACACAATAAATCAGCTCTTTACTTAAACCTGAGTATCCTCCAACACCTTCAAGGTAGGTTACACTGATATTCAATTTATCAATTAACTCTTCACCTATTTGAGCAGAATTATCACTGATAATTCTGACAGATTTTGAACTGTTGAAGCCCTCCATAACGCTATCAATAACTCTTGATCCGATAAAATAAGTCAAAACGGAGTACATTGCGCTTTCCCAACCGAAAACCAAACCGGCAACTGCATATATAAATACATTTATATATAAAATAAACTCTCCGACAGAAAAACCAAACTTTCTTGATACTATCAGTGAAAGCATTTCCGTACCGTCTAATGAACCCTCACTTTTTAATATTGTCCCAACTCCGACCCCAAGTATTATACCGCCAAATACGGTTGCCAAAAGTAAATCATTTGTTGCATGAATTTCTTGGAAATATGTAGTTGATAATGCTAAAATAATGTTGGCATAAGCAGTCAACAAAACAAATCTAGTTCCCATCTTTTTCCATGCCATCAAGATAAACGGTAAATTCAAAATCATAATTAATATACCAAGATTAAGCTTGAAAGCATTGCTCAAAATCATTGATACCCCAATAACTCCACCGTCAATAATATCATTTGGGGATAAAAAAGACCCGAGCGCAAAACCTGTGATAATTGCACCAAAAGTTATCAAAATTAATTTTCTTACAATTTTTATTAAATTATTATTTTTCATTCTTTTTTTCTGCTTTATTTCTTTTTGAAATTAAATTTTCCAATTTAAAAATTTCACTATTATATTGTTCTTCAGAATTTTTTAGTCCTAAAATATTTTCCAAATCTGTTTTCAGGGAAGGAATATCATCATATTTTTTAAGACTTCCGTCCATCGTTATAGAAACATCACCTGTTTCTTCCGAAACTACAAGACAAGCAGCATCTGAGTTCTCAGTCATACCTATTGCTGCTCTGTGGCGTGTCCCGTATTTCCAACTCAGTTTAGGGTCCTCTGTCAAAGGAAGAAGAACTCCTGCGGAAATTATTTTATCTCCGTTAATTACAATTGCACCGTCATGGAGAGGGGTATTAACGTGAAATATTGTCAATATCAGTTCTGTTGATACATTTGCATTTAAAATAGTTCCGACATCCTTAAAAGTATTACTCAAATCTTTCTGGAACACAATCAACGCACCGGTATGAGTTTTTGACAAATATTTTACGGCTTCTGTAACCTCTTTGATAACATCAATTGACTTACTTGCAGAATAAGTTTTATTATTTGACAATAATCTTTTTATAAAATCTATTTGTCCGAGATATCCGAGTAATTTTCGTAATTCCGGCTGAAATATGACAATTAAACTTAAAGATACAAACAGTACGATAGAACGTAAAAATGCGCCAAGAATTTGTAAATCTATGGCAATTAAAATCTCACTCAATATCCATAAAAATACAAGCGCAAAAGCACCTTTTACAAATTTTTCAGATTGAGTATTTTTTATAAATTTTTTATAAACAAGTATCAAAATTGATACTATAATCAAAACTTCAAAAACATTCTTCCAGCCAAATGCGCCTTTAATATAAGAATGCCAATCAACTACTAAATTTTGCAGATCAATTAAAATATCATTCATCATTTTTTCAACCTATCAGGAATTACATCACATCTTATTAAATCATCCAAAGTTTCGCGTTTTACAATCACTTCGGATACACCATCATTGACAAGAACCATAGCCGGTTTTTCTACCCTGTTATAATTTGAAGCCATGGAATAATTATAGGCCCCTGTATTATAAACACATAAAATATCACCTTCATCAAGCTTAGGCAAGGTAATATTTTCAATCAGAATATCTCCCGATTCGCAGAACCTTCCGCCAATTGTTACTTGTTCTGTTTCATCTGTTTCTTTTTTGTTTGCAACTTGAGCATAATATTTCGCCTGATACAAACTCGGACGGGGATTATCAGACATTCCGCCGTCGATTGATACAAATTTTCTGCCATGAGGAACTTGTTTTGAGCTTCCAATTGTATATAAAGTTACCCCTGCCATTGATATAATACTGCGTCCCGGCTCAAGAAATATAACAGGTGGCTCTATACCATATTTTGAAATTGATTTATTTAAGCTGTCAACAATAATTTCGCCTATTTCATAAGTTGATGGGGGAACATCACTGTCGGTATATTTTACTCCCAAACCCCCGCCAATATTTATTTCATCAAGCACAATACCGAATTTTTTATCCAATCTTGCCAACTCTTTGCACAAAATATCAATTTCATCTGCATAAATACTTGTTTCAAAAATCTGTGACCCGATATGCGCATGCAAACCGTGCAGCTTCAAATTTTCATATTCATTTAAAATCAATTCAACAGCATTATCAATTTGAGTTAAATCAAACCCGAATTTTGAATCAAGATGCCCTGTCTGTATATATTGGTGAGTGTGACATTCAATACCCGGAGTAATACGAAGTAATATATTTACAATTTTATTTTTGCTTTGAGCAATCGTATTTAATAAGGCAAGCTCATAAAAATTATCAACAGAAATTCTGCCCACACCTAAATCAATAGCAAGATTCAGTTCTTCAAATGATTTATTATTCCCGTTAAACAAAACTTTGCTCATATCAGCACCAGCATTATGAACAGTATAAATTTCACCGCCTGATACTACATCAAACCCAAGGCCTTCATCTGCTAAAATAGCTGTAATCGCAGATGTGCATAATGCTTTCGACGCATACATAATATTTGTTTTAGGATATTTTTCAAATGCTTTTTTATAATCTGCACAAATTGTTCTGAGAGTTTTTTCATCAATGACATATAATGGGGTATTATATTTTTCGGCAAGTTCAACCGCATCACAGCCGCCCAGCTCAAGATCCCCGGCATTATTAATCTTTGCGGTTATTGGTTTTTGTAACTGATTTGCAGATTTTGTCATCGAAACTCCTGGGTTGTGTAATTATAATATCATATTAGTTTTCAAAAATATAGACTTTTTTGCGTTTTAATAAGCAAAAAATTTATCAAAATCAACATCATCAAAACTGCAAAGGAGCAGAAATATATCATCATCTTCAGGCAACCGTTGGAAATTATACTGATCAAAAGTCCAATATTTTGGGTTTATGCCTTTTACGATGGCGATATTTTTTTCTTTAAGAATCGTCAATTTTTTCTTAACTGTTTCAAGAGGAATATTTACGCGTTTAGACAGTTCAACAGCTGTTATTCCGTCTTCTGAAGAATATTTTTCAGGAGTAAGAAACATAAGTTCAAGCCCAACGGCTTTTAGCTCTTTATCTTCATTTTCTAATGATGCATAATATTCCATACTCATATTTTAAAAAAAATATGAATATAGTATATCCCTTATTTATAGGATTTGTCGCCGAATTACCTAGCTCGTGTGAAAAATTCTAAAATTTTGTCATTATATCTGTTATTATTTGCACTGAAAGGATAAACCTCTCCGCCAAATTCCCGTTTTACATGTGCAACTGCCTGAGCAATTTTGTTATGTGAAGAAATACAGTCTGTTTTTGTAATTACAGTTATTATTGGTAAATTATACGCACTTACCCATTCTCGCATTTGGTAATCATTCTTTTGAATTTCGTGGCGACCGTCAACAAGCTGAACAAGGCACTTAATATCTTCTCTTTTCAGCAGATATTCTTCAAGATTTTTTTGCCATTGGTTTTGAACTTCTTTTGAAACTTTTGCATAACCATATCCGGGTAAATCCGCAATAATAAACTTATCACTAAAGTTAAACAAATTTATTAATCTTGTTTTCCCGGGGGTATTAGATGTTTTTGCAAGTTTTTTGTTATTGGCTATACCGTTAATAAACGAAGATTTTCCGACATTTGAGCGCCCTAAAAGCGGGAATTCCGGGAGATTGAATTGCGGACATTGAGAAAGTTTTTCCGCACTTTGTATAAATTTTGCCTGCATATAATTGGTCATACAATAACTTATAATACAAAAATGCTCTCGCAGCAACGTGAATACAAAATGATTCTTGTGGAATTATTTGTATTGCTACTTTCATAAATATCTTGAATTAGTATTTGTATAAACTTTCAAATTATATAAATTTATGATACTATATAATTTGAAAGAGTGGTCTTTAAAGTATGATGAGTCAAACAAAAAAGTTATCTATCGCTTTTTACTGGCATATGCATCAGCCGGTATATCAGCTGACGCCCGATGGAGATTTTATTATGCCATGGGTCCGGCTTCATGCCGTTAAAGATTATTTGGACATGATG
>CADCNV010000021.1 GCA_902802825.1 uncultured bacterium
TTGTCAGGTAGGTTTGACTGCGCATAATAATAATGTGCAAAGTCATAAACATGCTCAAAGCCGTGCATACTTGGGTGCATCTCCGGCATTTACAGGTGCTAAGTTATCAGAAATTCAAAAACTGATACTGAAAATGATGCCTAAAGGAGAGCAACGCTGGTTTAATGTCTTGAATAAAATTCAGGATTTTTCCAAAGGTGAAATGGGTGGTATAGTTATTACGGCTGCCGGTACAGGTTTAGTTGCACCGTTACCGATTGCATTCAATCCTTTTGTAAAAGCAAAACCTGATGCAACTGAAGAAGAAAAAGCTGAAGTTAGCCGAACTAAGCAATATACTGCTTGGAGGCAGCCGATTTCCGCTGTTTTGGCAATTTTAATTCAGGCAAGTGTTCAAAAACCTATAGATAAGTTCTTGCAGAATTTGACTAATGACAAAGATACTGCGAATATATTTAAGTCAAAAGTATTAAATCAATTTAGGTCAAAAGTATTAAATCAAGCATCATTGAATGATGAAAAATATCTTGAGCGTAAAATCAGAAAAAGCAAAATGGCTATTGAAGGTCTTGAATTAGATGGTAAAAAAGTCAAAATATATGCAAAGGATATTGAACAATTAATTCAAGATAAGAAAATTCATCTTGAAGATATTGAGTTAAAAGATGATAATGGCGTTTTGATTAAAGACGAAAAAGGGAATATAAAAACCCGCAAGGAAACGGTAGAAGAAGCTAAAGAAAGAATAATATTAAAAGAAAAAGAAAGAATTATAACAAAACAAAAAAATGCAATAATTGAAAGTCTTAAAAAAGACGGTACCATTAAAATGGGTAAATATTTGATAAAAGATGCTGATGTTGCTCGGGTTGTTAATAATAATATTGATGATTATATAAGAGCCGCAAAAGATTTGAGAATCCCAACAGAAAAATTAAAAGCTCATGCTTGGGATGGTGCTGACTTTATAGAAAATGAAACTGAGCTGAGAAAAATTTTAGGCAAAGATAAACTTGATGCATTACCAAAAATTTCTTCCGGTTCAAAAGATATAGATCCAAGTGCTCTTAAAGAATATTTAGAAAAACAGAGTCAATCTGCATCCAGTGAAGCAGTTGACCGTATTTTAAGGAAAATACTCAAAAATTGTGATAGTGTAATTGAAAGTAATTGCACGGAAACTCTAAACAGAATTGACAAAATTCATAACATAATGGGTGGCAAAGATAAGCCATTCTCAATGGATAAATATCGTACATATTTAAGTGAACAAAATGAAATTTTACGCAGTAAAGTCAAAGAATTAGAAGCTTTGAAGTTTACAGATGTTACAAAAGCAACGGCAAAGGACATACAAGAAACAATAAATAAGCTGGTTGATGCGTGTAAATTTGAGGGTAAAACTCCGGAAGAACATGAAAAATTAAAACTTATTTATAAAGACAACGGAGCATTTTTATCAAACAGAAATAAATTAGTTAATAAAGTTTATAATGATGTAGTATCTTGCTATAAAGAATTGGTAGGACACAGATTTGGTTTATTCAAGCAGTTATCAAAAGTATGTGTAGGTGTCTTCGTTACATTACCGATAACCTGTACAGCTTTGAACTGGGTATATCCAAGATTTATGGAATTGTTCTTCCCCAATCTTGCAGGTATCAAAAAAGATGAAACTCCTGCGAAAGGGGGTGAGCAATAATGGTAAGTCCTATTAGTAAAGCGGTTGCATGGACATTAAACAGAGGTTCAAGCTTGAAATCTTATGAAAAACTTGAAGGTAAGATTAATAGAAAAACCTTTGATGATATTATTGCTTACACAACTATTGCATCAGTTGCAGCAAAAGACGCTGTTGGTTGCGGAATGTATGTATATCAAAGTTTGAATAATGATAAAATCCCTGAAAAGAGAAGAAAATTTGTTTCTGCTCTTGATTTGACAAACGGTATTTTGATGATTGCATCTCAGGTCGCAATGTTCTTTGCAATGAGAAAAATTAACGCAAAATTATTTGATAAAATATTCCCATCATTCAGAGATGGCGCATATAAATTATTCGGTAAACAAATTCGTGCAAATGGGAAAAAAGCTATAGAGGAAGCAAAAGCTGCAGGTAAAGCAGCAAGTGAGTTGCCGGATTATTCAACCGTCAGAAATGAACATACAAGCATGAAAGATATTGCATTCTCAGTATTCAAATCATTTACCGAGCTTGCAGCAGCAACAATTGTTGCAAAACGTATCATAGTTCCGTTTATTGCAACTCCTTTAGCAAGTAAGGTTGAAAAATTAATGGATAAACATCACGCAGATAATACTGAAGAAAATAATAATACTAACAATTCAAATCCTTCAATGAAGGGTGCAGACTTTAGTGATGCGATTTCTGCCCAAGAAGATAACGGAACAACAAATCTTTTGGATATTTACAGAAAAAATCATACAGAATCATAAATAATACCTATATAACCGAGTGATAATGTCTTTTGTGTAAAACAAGAGGCATTATTTTTTATAAAAAAAAGAGGGCAAATGCCCTCATTGGAATTAAGAATAGCTGGAAGTATGAAAAAGATTATTTACATTAAAATGAAAAAACAATTTCATTTGTATTAGTCTGACGGTTAATATTTCACTTCTGATTTATTGCCTTAGTGGGCTACTTCATGTTGAATTAACAAATTTGAATAATTGCTTTTTATATAGTAAAATATGCACATCAAGTTACAGATTTACAAAGGAGAAAATATGGAAATTTTAAATAAGGCAGATATTGGTGTATTTGGTGGTTCTGGATTTTACAGTTTTTTGAGTGATATTGAAGAAGTTAAAATTGATACTCCATACGGCAAAACAAGTGATAGTGTATTTATCGGAAAAATTGGCGAACACAGAGTTGCGTTTATGCCCCGCCACGGCAGAGATCATTCAATTCCGCCACATTTGGTAAATTTCAGGGCAAATGTATGGGCTATGAAACATTTGGGCTGCAAAAGAGTTATTTCTCCATGCGCTGCAGGAAGTTTACAAAAAGAAGTTGAACCGGGAAGTTTTGTCATTTGTGATCAGTTTGTAGACTGGACTGACGGCAGAAAATCAACTTTCTTTGAAGGACCTGTTGTTCAGCATCCTTCTCCTGCTGATACATATTGTCCTGAATTAAGAAAACTTGCGGTTAAAACTGCAAAAGAGCTTGGGATAAAGGTTCATGATGGCGGAACTGTTGTCGTAATAAATGGTCCGAGATTTTCTACAAAAGCCGAATCAGCTTTCTTTACAAAACAGGGTTGGCAGGTAATAAATATGACTGCTTTTCCTGAAGCATATTTGGTTAAGGAACTCAACATGTGTCCTTTAAATATTTCTTTAATCACCGATTATGATGCAGGATTGGTAGGGGATGTTCCTCCTGTTTCTCATGAGGCGGTTTTGGAAGTGTTTAACAGTAATGTTGAAAATCTGAAATCATTACTGTTTAAGATGATTGAAAAAATTCCTTCTGAACCAAACAATTGTGAATGTAAAAATTCAACAAAAATTGATTTCTAAGGAGTGTCTTTCTGAGGCGTGTATTGTGAGATTCTTCGCTGCGCTCAGAATGACGGTACAAGCCGAAGAATCTCGTAATTTGAAATTATGGCAAAATTTATAAGATTTTTATACAGATTGGTTAATTACTATTTATATTTTGTGGTAATGGCTTGTTTTTTGGCTTTGGTACCTAATATAAATCCAAATTATCCTTTGTTTAATTATATATTTAAAATTGCCGGATTTTATCTCATTCCGCCGGTTTTTGGGTTTATAATTTCTCCGATGCTTGTTATGATAATTTCAGCCCTTATAATGATGGGGTTGGGTAAAATTTATGCAAAATATTATGCCCCAAAAGATCCAAAAGTTCTTGTAATGACACCGGAGCAATTTATTGAACAAATTAAAAAGAATGAACAGGCGTATATTGATAAAGTTGTTTCGGAAGTAAAAGAAGAATTTGACTCGGCAGAAGAAAAACAAAATGACGAAAACTCTGAAAGTGAGGAAAATAAATAATGATAGCAAGTAAAATATTATGGGCAATAGATATGTGTTTCCAGATATATTTCTGGATGATTTGTGTAAGATGTCTTCTTACGTGGCTTCCAAATTTAGACTGGAATAATAATGCACTTTTAAACGGCTTAAAATCATCGGTAGATTTATATCTTAATTTATTTAAAAAATTTATTCCGCCTGTCGGTCCGTTTGATTTTTCACCTATTGTAGCCGTATTCTTATTAATATTTATTTGGCGCGCTGTTTTGTATGGTGTTGCATTTCTTTTTTCAGTTACAGGATTAATCGGATAGGTGATTTATGAAAATAATTATATACGGTGCAACAGAAATAGGATGTTTGCTGGCAACTGAATTTTTTGAAGATTGCGATATAACTCTTATAGATAAAGAAGAAAATCGCTCTGAAGAATTTGACAAACTTGATATTAGTTTTGTTTCAGGCAGTGCAACGGATATCGGAGTTTTAAAAAGGGCTGATATAAACGGAGCAGATGTCTTTATTGCCTGTTCCGGTTTAGATGAAGCAAATATTGTTGCATGTCTTACGGCTAAAAAAATCAGCGGGATAAAAACAATTTGTTTTGTATCTAAGAAGGAATACCAAAATGCAATGGCTCAGGATAAATCCAATGAATATCTGGGAGATTTCTTTATTGACAATATTATCTGGCCTGAAGAATTGTTGACTCAGGAGCTTTTCAGAATTGTAACGGTTGCTCATGCGCTTGATGTTGAAAACTTTGCCGACGGAAAAGCGAGATTGCTTGAATATAAGGTAAAACCGACATCTGTCATTGTCGGGAAAATGGTAAAAGATTGCGGTTTTACCAAAGATACTATTATTGTCGGAATAAAAAGAGGAGATCTTCTATTCATTCCAAACGGTTTAACCGAAATCAATGCGGATGACAAACTTATATTTATGGGAACGGCACGTTCATTGGATATTTTAGCCGGTACTTTTTTCCATGAAAAAGAAAGAGTAAAATCAGTTGCAATTATTGGCGGCGGAAATGTCGGGTATATGCTTGCCAAAAATCTTGAAGTAATGAAAATCAAATCAAAAATTATTGAAAAAAATTATGAGCGTTGTGAATTTTTATCTCAGGAATTAAATTCAACGCTTGTAATCAATGGTGACGGAACGGATTTGAAGCTTTTGGATGAAGAAGAAATTGGAAGTTGTGATGTTGTAATTTCTGTTACAAATAATGATGAAAGGAATTTACTTTGCTCACTGCTTGTAAAACAGTTAGGGGTAAAACGTGTTATTGCAAGGGTTTCTAAAGTTTTAAATATTCCGTTGTTTGAAAAGGTAGGAATTGATATTGCCGTATCGTCAAAAACTTCTTCAATTAATGAAGTTCGCAATGATTTGGATGAAGCGGATGTAGATATTCTCGCAACAGTTGAACAGGGAGAGGCAGAAGTTTTGGAAATCGCCGTAAAAAATGATTTTGACGGAAAACTGATAAAAGATATAAGATTTCCTGCTCCTGCAATTATCGGGGTTGTTCAGCGCAGAAGCCACATTATAATCCCAAAAGGTGATACTCAAATTCGTATGAAGGATATTTTGATTGTATTTACCAAAGCAGAGGATGCACAAAAGATTAAAGAGCATTTTAAGGTAGCATAGGATGAGATTTAATTATATAGCAAATGCAATAGGGTTATTATTGGTTGATATCGGGTTTATGATATTTATACCTTTGCTTGTTGCTTTATTATTTCGGGAATGGCAGTGTGCGGTTGCATTTTTTATTGCGGCATTATTATCTCTTGTTGTCGGAGAAATTTTGCATAAGGTTGAAAAACGCTCTAAAAATGCTGATGCTCTGAATGATATTAAACGTACCGAAGCATTAATTGTTGCATCATTGGCTTGGATTTTATTTGGGTTGATTGCTTGTATCCCGTTTTTGTTTAACGGATTTAGTTTTATAGATGCGTTTTTTGAATCTGTATCAGGAATTACAACAACCGGTGCGACAATTTTGACTTCATTTGATATTCCGAAATCTTTATTGTTTTGGCGTTCGTTTATGCAATGGCTTGGCGGTATGGGAATTATAGTCTTGTTTATTGCGATAATGCCTCAGTTTGCGGTTGCAGGAAGACAGATGTTTTTTGCCGAGGCACCCGGCCCTACCGAAGAAAAATTTACTCCCAGGATTAAAAATACCGCATCTGCATTGTGGATTGTATATTCTACCTTGACTGTTTTATGTGCCGTATGTTTGTATTTTGCAGGCATGAATCCGTTTGATTGTATTTGTAATGCGATGTCTACACTTTCTGCCGGCGGGTTTTCACCAAACCCCGAAAGTATCGGCGGATATCATTCAAATTTAATAATCGGAATTATATTTTTATTCATGTTTATAGCCGGTGCAAGTTTTGTTGTTCAGTCAAAAGTTTTGACAAAAATGGATCCGCGTTTGTTTTGGAAAAGTGAAGAATTCAGATTTTATACAAAAATTATAATTACGATTTCAACAGTTTTGGCTGCTATTTTGTATTTTGAAAATAATTTTTCTATATTGCATTCATTTGGGGCATCATTCTTTCAGGTATTATCACTTGCAACTTCAACGGGATGTTCAAGTGAGGATTATCAGCTTTGGAGCTTAAATGCCAAGCTAATATTATTTATATCAATGTTTTTGTCTTCCTGTTCAGGCAGTGCGGGTGGTGGTGTAAAAATGACCCGTTGGCTTTTGATTTGCAAGTATATGAAAAATGAAGTATACAGAATTTTGCATCCGAATGCTGTTTTAAGTATAAAGATTGATAAGGTTGTTGTTCCTACAAATGTTATCAAGCAGACAATATTTTTTATGTTGGGATTTTTCCTCATATTTATTGTCAGTGCGATACTTGTTATTGCAATTGAGGGTGATATTGTCATCGGTGTAACATCAGCTATCGCATCATTAGGTGACGTTGGGCCTGCATTAGGACATGTAATTGGTCCGATGGGAAATTATTCATCATTATCATTCTGGACAAAGATTATTTTTATATTCAATATGTTAATCGGTCGTTTGGAAATTATTCCGTTCCTTGTACTGTTTAGAAAAGAATCATGGAAAATTAAACAAAACTAATAAATTTTTTAGTATTTTTTTATTCCGTAATTTTTCTGAAGTTTTTGCAAAGTTCCGTTTCTTACGGATTCATTAATTACGTTATTAACAATTCTGACTAAATCTTCTGATTCTTGTCCTTTTCGGAATGCGACAGCATAGGGTTCTCTTGAATATCTTTTGGGTAAAAGAACAAGATTAGCATCTTTTAGGGATAAGCCAATTAATATTGTATCATCAGAAACAATTGCATCTGCTTTCCCTTGTTTAAGTGCTTTTACGGCTTCGTTGTATGTTTTGTATCCTATGATACTCACTCTTGGAACTGCGGCTCTTAAGCTGGATTCACTTGATGTTCCGAAAACGATAATTGCTTTTTTGCCGTTGAGATCACGCAGCCCTTTGATTTTGCTTCCCTTTTTTACCAAAACTGCCTGTCCTGCTATATAATATGGGTCGGAAAAATCCATAATTTGTAATCTTGACGGTGTAACAGACATTGTTGCGACTATCATATCAACATCTTCGGAGAATAATTTCATCATTCTGTCTGAAGCGGTAACAGGTACAAACTTAACTTTTCCTTTTTCCTGAAAAATTCCCTGTCCTATCATATTTGCCAAATCAATATCATAGCCGGTGTATTTTCCGTTTTTGTCTTTGAAACCGAAAGGATAAGTATCGGTTTTTATGCCTATAACTACTTCTCCGCGTTTGGTGATATCATCTAACGTATTTACAACGGGTTCTTTTTGCGGTTTAGAGCATCCGCAAAAGATAAACATTGTAAAAATCAGTAACAAAATTATTTTTTTATACATAAATAACCCTTTTTATAATGATAATACATTATTAAAAATTTTAGTCAAATTAAGAATTAATTTTTATATATGCCTTTAAAATTTTGTTTTCAAGGGTATCATTAATCGCTTTTTGCAACTGTTCCAAATTATACTCTGTTGATAATCCCTTAACTTTTACTTCTCTATTTTTGAGTAACTCAAAAGAATCTTTTAAATCGGCAGGAGAAGGGGAATAACTTCCCAAAACCGTTAATTCTCTGTAATAAATTTCATTGTTTGCGTAGCCGGTATTTTGCGGAGTGCTTGAAAATACAAGAATTTTGCCGCCGTCACGAACGTATTTTAATGCAGTAGGCAGTGCCTTATCCGATCCTGATGTCATAAACACGCAGTCAGCATTTATGCTTTCGCATAATTCATTGACAATAAATGCTTCAATACCGTAGCTGCGCAAGATTTCCACCCTTGAAGAAATCAAATCACATCCGATAACATTCATTCCAAATGCCTTAAGAGCTTGTGCCATTAAAATTCCTATTGACCCCAAACCAATAACAAGTGCGGTAGAATTTTGATTCAGATTAGCTCGTTTTACTGCTCTTATGCAGCAGCCAAGGGGCTCATAAAATGCTGCTTCATCATCTGAAAGATTATATGGCTTTATATAGGCAACATTTTTCAGATGTTCTTCTGATACAAAAACAATTTCGCTAAATCCGCCGGGTTTGATGTTTGTTTCTTTAAAATGTCTGCACATTGATACATTACCGTTTTTGCAGTATTCACATTTCCCGCATGGAATGTGGTGAGAAGTTATAATTGTATCGCCGGTTTTAAATCCCGTATCAGAATTGATGTCGATAATTTGTGCAACAATTTCGTGCCCGAGAACTGTTCCGTCTTTGCTGATGTGTTGTTTTAGTTTCACGATATCTGAACCGCATAATCCGCAGCCCAAAACTTTGACCAAAGCGCCTTTGCGTCCGTCTAAAACCTCATCTTCTCTTTCTTTTACGACAATATTATTATTTTCGATTTGTGCAACTTTCATAAAACCCTCTTTTCGCTATTATATTAGCACAAATTTTTGTCAAATATATATTTTAAAAAATGTAAAAAATTTGACTTTTTATCATGACAAAATGTTTTTGTTATTCTAATATAATTTCGTGGAGGAAACATGTTAGAAATGATTGATAACAAGTCCGAAATTGATTTAACCTCAAAAAGTGCATTTTCAAGCGAAAATGATACGTTTACATCTCGTTCAATTGCGGCTTTGCTTGCAAAAAACACTGTTCCTTTTTCACATAAAAGAATCGCTGATAATTATCTTGTTATTAAAAAGATTTTCAAATTCCAAATCAGCTTAAACAGAATTACTAATTTAGAAAAATCTTTGCTGGCAAAATATGATTTCAATGTTTTGGAGTATACTACAATGCAGCAAATGTATAATGAATTGACACTTTTGCAGAAATGGTCAATGTCTGATGATGCAAAATTGAGAGAAGATTCAGACAGTATTTTACAAATCAGAGTTAATGAATTGAAGTATCTTGAAGCAAGCTCTTATGCATCAATTTCTAACGAAATTTATAACGGTTATAAGGCATTACTCCAATATTTAAAAGAAATCAGCAAGTTTCAAAACGAATATAGTTACGGATACTAATTTTATCTTGTAAATTGATTTTGATAAACTATAATTTACTTGTCGTTGTATATAGTAAATTGAGTCGGTATTGTAATGCTGACTACAAGAAAGGAGCGTTATATGTGGGAAAAGGATATTAATATCAACGAAGTAAAAGAAATTCGCACCCGTACAACAGTTTATTTTGGTGTTGGTGCGATACAAAAAATTCATGACATCGCAAAGGATATTAAATCGAAAGGCATTGATAAAGTTATAGTAATGTCCGGAAGAAATGCGTACAAAGCAACAGGCGCTTGGAATGTTGTTGAAAGTGCGTTGAAAAATACAGGTATTGGTTATATAAATTTTGATCAGGTTACTCCGAATCCTAATACACATCATGTAAATGATGCTGTGAAAATGGCGCGTGATTTTGGCGCAAAAGCAGTTATAGCAATTGGCGGCGGTTCTCCGACAGATGCAGGAAAATCTGTTGCTATTTTGTTAAAATATCCTGATAAAACAGCAGAAGAATTGTATGATTTTTCATTTACGCCTGAATGTGCAGCACCAATTATTTCAATCAATTTGACTCACGGAACAGGAACCGAAACAAACAGATTTGCGGTAGTTACAAATTTGGAAAAGAATTTTAAGCCGGCAATTGCTTATGATTGTATTTATCCGATGTATGCGATTGATGATCCGCAATTGATGACAAAACTTTCACCGAAACAAACAAGATATGTGTCAATTGATGCGGTAAATCACGTTGTAGAGGCAGCAACTTCTGCTGTTGCATCTCCGTATTCAATTTTGCTTGCAAAAGATGTAATTGAATTGGTTGCAAGATATTTGCCAAAAGCCATTGCAAATCCGGATGATTTGGAAGCAAGATATTTTTTGGCTTATGCGGCAATGATGGGCGGAGTAAGTTTTGATAACGGCTTGTTGCACTACACGCATGCTCTTGAACATCCGTTGAGCGCTGTTAAACCGGAATTGGCACATGGTTTGGGTTTGGCAATATTGCTTCCTGCAGTAGTAAAAGCGATTTATAAAGATAAATCAGCGACTTTGGCAGATATATTAGCACCGATTGTTCCTGATTTGAAAGGTACACCGGATGAAGCGCAAAAAGCAGCAGATGGTGTTTATGCGTGGTTAAAATCTGTTGATGTTCCACAAAAGCTGGAAGATGAGGGCTTTAGTGCGAATGATGTTGATAAGCTGACGGATTTGGCATTCACGACCCCTTCATTGGATGGTCTGATTAATATAGGGCCAAGCGGAAATTCAAAGGAATTGGTCAGAGAAATTTATCAGAATTCTTTAAAGGCGTAGTGCAAAATGCTAGAGGGTGCGGTAATTTCGCACCCTCTTTAATAAAATATAAAATAACCCCTTTACAAAAAAAATTTTTCATGTAGAATAAGTAATACGAAGGGTTTGAAAAAACCCCGAGTCCCAAGATAGCTTGGGGGATTAGCTCAGTTGGTAGAGCATCTGCTTTGCACGCAGAGGGTCAGGAGTTCGAGTCCCCTATCCTCCAAATAAAAAACCGATGACATTAGTTATCGGTTTTTTATTGTGCGTAGGATGTGTTTTGTATCAAGGATATTGAGATAAAGTAACGCAAGTTGGTAGGTTGGGTGAAACCCAACAATAACTACAGTGTATCAGGGATTTTGACATAAAGTATCGCAAGTTTGATATGCAAGTCGGATGTTTTTCTATAATTTTTGAATTTGTTGCAATTTTTCTAACCCAGATACAAAATAAATAGTTTGCTCAATATTTTCAGCATTAAGAGAGGTTTTTGTAGCCAAAAATTCCCTAAATTCCTGTTCAAAAGGTTTTTCATCTTTTTCTATATGTGTTGGGTCAGATAAAATATTAGCCAGAACAAATAATTCATTATCAAATTTAAGTGCATTGCTTAGTTGTTTGATAGTCAATGCTTTGGGGAAATTTGCCATTTTACCGTTTTCAAGTTTTGTAATCAAAGCCGCACTCACATTAGACATTTTTTCAACATCCCTAAGGCTTAAATTTAGTGCTTGGCGTCTATTCTTTAATGCAATTCCAAATTTTAAAAGTTGCTCTTGTTTATTCATATTAATCACCTCTATCACTTTACAATAATTAATAATAAATGTCAATTACTGTTGACAAATATTTAAAGTAATGATAATGTTATATTATTCAACACTAGTTCAGAAATATAAAGGAGTAACTTATGCAAAAACAAATTCATGTAAACTCTTATGTAAAACAAGATGGCACTCAAGTAAAAGAACATTTTAGAAACATTGATACGGATAATTATGGAACACCGCCTATTGTTCCGGAAAATCCAAATTGGCCTGTGCTTGATGAACAAAATCATAATCCATTAAAAGATTTATGCCCAAATACTTTTAATCCGACTATGAATATGGATTCTGGTCCTGTATTACAGGGTGGAGTATCAGTTGATGTCGGAATTCCAACCGGTGGTAGCATTGGAGATGTTCTTGGAAGCATTGGCGGTGTTTTGGGAACAGTTGTTGCTGTCGGTGCAGAACTTGCACCGATTGTATTGCAGATGTATCAAGCTATGAATAGCGGTAACAGTCAAGCTGTCGATTATCTTAAACCGCAATTTGATACAAAAATAAAGCAACTTGATACCCAAGTCGCACAAATGAAAAGCAATATTGATAACAATATTACAAAACTTGTGAATGCTAAAAACAGAACAGAGTATTCAAAAATCTATGAACCATTACAAAAAGATTGGCAAGAATACCAACATGCACAAGATATTGTTAATCGTATTAAAGTTCACGCAAATAATGGGGATTTCAAATCTGTTGCAAATGAATTGAGAAATTTTACAAATAGGGATTTAATACAAAATTGGGATAAAAACGGCAAAATTTTTTATACAAATAAAGCAGGACAACCTGTAAATATAAAAATTCCAACAAATGAATATCTGAAGAATCATATAAAAGCGTCAGCATTTAATACTAAAAATTTTATTAATGATTTATCATCACCTTATAAGATGAATTTGGAAGACTATACAATAAATGGAATCGGAAAATTGTTGAGCATGAAAGCTATGCCCGTTGCAGGCGCTAATTTGGATAATGCTATAAATGATTTTGCATATGCAAAAAGTTCTGGCCATGTACATATAATAAATTCACGAGTACAAATTACAAATCAAGGTTTAAATAAACTCATGGATAATGTTAGAATCCCGAAAGATTCAAGAGGTGTAATATATGACAACAATTCAGAGCAATCCCAAATTTTATGGCAATCCCCTGAAATGCAAAATTTTGTAAGGAATAATTTGCAAGATTTAATATCTGATAATGCGAACGGAGTTTATGATATTGAGTTTAAGCTAAATGGTAATTATACAGGACATAGGTGGGATAATTACTTAGGTTTACAGCATTGCAAATTATATAATCCACAAATAACACCGGATGGGTATTTCAAAGGAATCATTGTCGATTATTATGATTTCGTAAAAAGAATCATAAATAGTTTAGGTTCATATCTAAACTATTGGGGGTATTCAATGCAAGAAAAAGGTTTACTTGAAAATATATTTAATATTTATATTATTTATGAAAAATTATGATAAAATATTTTTATGAACAAAGATAAGATAGGTTTAATAAAATATGTATCTATATTAGTGGTAGAAATGTTTCTACCACTAATTTGCCTTGGAATGTTTTTTCTTGGCTTAGGACTTAGTGAAAGTAATTTAATTATTCCAAATTTTATTGCGATTATTGGGGCTATTATATTTTTTATAACCCCAATTATTTATTTTATACTACCGGTGGTTGTAACAACCAAAGCAATAAAAAATCACTGGAGTAGTTATTTAGACAGGTTTTTTAATCAACTAAAACTACCCACCTTGGTCTTGCTATTTGGAATCCCGTTATTAATTTTCGGGTATCGATATGAACGAACTGGCTCATATGACGCAATAAGCTTATATTTGGGGTATTTTCAACTTGTTTTAGTTAGTTTAATACCCCCAAGTTGTTTAATTTATCTTGTAATTTTAATACATAATATCCGTAAAAAATACCCGAACCAATGCAAAAAAATAACCGATTTTATGAATAAATATAGAGGCATGCATAATGGATAAAGAAAATAATAAACCTTTAATTATTGCTATTATATTAAATATTGCGCTATTTTTTAATGTTTTATATTGGTTATTGTTGTTTTTGGTTTTGGTTATCATTTCAATATTAGCAAATTATGATATTATAATAAATTTTCCTGAGGCGGCAATAGTAGGTGTAGGTTTGGCACTAATTTTTTCAGTAATTAATTGGATATTAAAACCGATTATACTAATTCAAACATATAGACATATAATAAAAAAATATCCTAAACATTATGTTGCATACTGGTTGCAAAATGATATTAAAAATAAAGATACCAAGGAATTTCTAATACCAATTCTGATTGTATTAGAAATAATTTGGTTTACATTTGCATATTTATTTTATAAAACAGGAAATAACGTTGAAAATCCTTTTAAATATGCTTTAATTTTATATGCAGTATTTGGTGGCGGACTTTTATGGTCCTACGTTATATTATTTATTCGCAACATAAAAGGTAGTGAAAAATAGTATATTTAGTCTTCGTAACTTATTCTTAAAATTTTCTCTTCAATTTCTCTTATGACTTCAGGAGACAATCCTTCAGGTTTTGTTGCTTCCGGCATGTGCTTTTCGCTTGTTACTTTATCCTCGTATATTTTTACTTTTTTTAGCATTGTCAGAATTAAAATAGACATATTTTAACACATATACAAGAAAACACTTGATATTACTATAATACAGAGTTAAATTGTGAATAACAATTAAATATTAGGTCGAGAGTTCGAGTCTCTTAACCTATACCATAAAATACATGTCCACTTTTTCGGGTACAGTTCATAGCTGTTATGTATCAGGGATTTTGACATAAAGTATCGCGATTTTGACATGCAAGTCGGAAGTTAGGTCAAAATTAATTTTATTTACCCCTTGCAAAATTTTTATAAATTTCCCATTTGTTGCAATTTTTCTAATCCTGATACAAAATAAATAGTTTGCTCTATATTTTGCGCATTTAGTGTTGTTTTGGTTGCCAAAAATTCCCTAAATTCTTGTTCAAATGTTTTTTCGTCTTTTTCTACATATGTTGGGTCAGAAAAAATATCGGCCAGAACAAATAATTCATTATCAAATTTAAGTGCATTACTAAGTTGTTTAATTGTCAGTGCTTTGGGGAAATTTGCCATTTTACCGTTTTCAAGTTTAGTAATAAGTGCCGCACTAACATTAGACATTCTTTCAACGTCCCTAAGACTCAAATTTAGTGCTTGTCGTCTGCCCTTTAATGCTATTCCGAATTTAATAAGTTGTTCTTGTTTATCCATTTTACCCTCTGTTAACACTTTACAATAATTAGTAGTAAATGTCAATTAGTGTTGACAAATATCCAGAATAATGATAATATTATATTTATCAACGTTCGTCTATAAATATACACAACCAAAGGAGAAATATAAATGGCAAACTTAAAAGATTTTTTCAACAAAGTTTCAAATAACAACAAAATATTTACAGCTGAAGACATTGGCGAAATGTCAGGCAATGAGTATCAACAAAATGAAAAAGCTATTTTTCATCAATTAAAAAATTTAGGAATTCCAAGACAAAGCCAACTTAGTGGGAATCCTGATGTAATTTATGTTCATTCGTATACCAAGGCAGACGGGACACAAGTTAAAGCACATTATCGTTCAAGAAATGGTAGTTCAATGACTGGTACTGCGGCGAATTTTAACAACAGCAATGCTAATAATTTTACATTATATGGATCAGTAAGTAAGGATGATAATGGCTTAAATGTAAATGCCATATCGGATTATTTATTAGGAATGTTTAATGATTATAAAAGTATTGAAGATCCTCTAAATGCTGCAGCATACACATTAGGTAGCTTTTTGACCAATTATATAGAGATGAAAGATGCAGATACCCATGGCGCTGATAAATATTTTCACGCTAGAGCTAATTACAATGCAGCTCAACAAGGTATTGTAGGAAGTGTTATTGCAAAAATGATAAGTGATTTAAGAGAATGGACTGATAATTATCGTAATATTAATGAAAAAGGTTATGATTCTGCATTTAGTTTAAAAGATATAAATGAAGATCAACAAGCCAATGAAGAAGGTCGGGAGCTTGGTCGGAGATTCCCAACATCATCAGCTTACGAAAAATTAAAATATCTTATGCCTAAAGGATTCCCTGAAAGATATAAACGGAAATAATTGTGGTAAAATAAAAATATGAAAGAAAAAAAACTTATAAAAATTAGTATAATATTTTTTAGCATTATTATTGTTATTCTAATAATTTTGGCTTTAATGTTGTTTAAAAGTATTTACAACTCTGATATAGATTCTTGTCTTGATAAAGGATATTGTTGGGATTATATTAGAAATCGTTGTGAAGAAAAAAACCAAGGTTTTTGTGTCAGAGATGAGCAAGATTGTACAGATAGACATGGTAAATGGTTAGAAGATAAAAAATATTGTTCATTACAATAAAGTTCTTGTTGTGACATAAATCATTTAAATGAATTATTGGTATTCCTACTGTTAATACAAATATTATTATTAACGATATAAAAAACATTTATCTACTCTATTAAACATACATGGATTATAGCATCAATTTAGGTTTATTGACACTTTCCAACAAATAAACTGAAAACACTTGATATTCTTTCAATAGAGAGTTAAATTGTGAATAACAATTAAATATTAGGTCGAGAGTTCCAATCTCTCAACATATACCATTAAATACATGTCCACTTTTTCGGGTACAGTCCACTACACTGTATCAGGGATTTTGACATAAAGTATCGCGACTTTGACATATTAGTCGGAAGTTTGTTGTAAAATTTGTATATGGAAAAATCATATTATAAATCTCCTATTGGTATATTAGAAATAATCTGTGAAAGTGATAAACTTGTTTCACTAAAGTTAGTTGAGTATTGCGAAAAATCAGATGTTGAAACTGATTTTATAAAAGATATAAAATTTCAATTAGATGAGTATTTTTCCGGAAAAAGAACGATTTTTAATATAAAAATTAATCCTGCAGGAACTGATTTTCAAAAATTAGTATGGAAAGAACTTCAAAATATTCCTTATGGTAAAACAAAAAGTTATTCGGAAGTTGCTATGTCCTGTAATAATAGAAATGCACAAAGAGCTGTCGGTTCTGCATGTAATAAAAATCCCATTATGATTATTGTTCCTTGCCATAGAGTAATTTCAAAAAGCGGAAACTTAGGTGGTTTTGCATATGGAAATAAAATTAAACTAAAGTTATTAGGCATAGAAAATTGTGTTGAAATGATACAAAAGCGGTAAATGTATTATCAAAACACTTGATATTACTTCAATACAGAGTTAAATTGTGAATGACAATTGAATATTAGGTCGCGAGTTCGAACCTCTCAATACGTACCATTAAATACATGTCTATGTTCTTTATCAGTGTTGTATTGTTCTGTACCAGTGTTTTGTCTCAATGTTTTGTATCAGGGATTTTGACATAAAGTATCGCTAGTTTGACATGTAAGTCGGAAGTTTGGAGTATAATTAAGTATAATAAGTTAAATAATTACAAGAGGTTTGAGTGTCCAACAGATTTGAAAAATACAGAAATGATTTAATTCTATCAAAAAATTCAACTTTTATAAGAGCCTTAGATAAAAATTTATTTAAGGACTATAACAACAATCACATATTATTGCAAGAAAGTACAGAAAGTTATAACCTTTTAATAAATTTGTTTATGAGACTTGATAAAATTAGTACAGAATTTGGCGAAAAAACTATTGATAAATTAATAGAAGATAAATTAGCTGCGGGAAAATATAGATATAATCCTGACACATTTAGACAAGTTATATCTGAAATTGACCTTATTGGGTATTACTTAAGATTTTTTATAAATTTTATATCTAATGTTATTTACGAACCTAGATTAAATATTGGAAGTAAAAAAAATCCTGAAATAATGTTTGATTATAAAGGAAGCACTTTTGAAATAGAAGTTAAAAGTCCAACCTTTACTGAACAAATTATTGACGAAGATTTAGTCGTAAATTATAAAGTTAGCGATGAAAGATATAGACAACTACAAAAAATTAAACCTCGACCGCATTTTCCCCCGTTTTATAAAATTAAAGAATATCTCGAATCTGCCCAATCAAAATTTAGTCAAAAAGCCGCAGATCACTTATCAAATCATTATGGATTTTTAGCAATAAATTGGGAAGATAAAAACGCTTGGTTTGAAAATATTGATGCCATGTTCTTTAATAATGTTACTGGCATTTTTACTAATAATAGTTTTATAAAAGATAGGAATGGTAAAGTCGAAAAATTTGATAGAATTTGTGGCGTTTTATTTTATCGTAGAATCCCAACAGAGTTCGGGAATAGTAATAAATTTATAGATTACCGATTATCAGAAAGATATTTTATTAAAAATCCTTTTGCGAAAGAAATAGATGATAAGCTTATTCATCAACTTTTAATTCCTAATAAAGTATTGAAACCTAAAAAAGAATATGATGAAATTACTGAATATGATCTTGAAAGTAATCCTATATTTTTATACCCTTAAATGTAAATATAGCAAAAATTTAAACGGTGTTTAAACGTCGTTTAAAAGGTGTTTTATTAGAGTTCAAATTTTACATTCTTTCAATATACCAGTTAGACATTCCAAAATGATTGAAATTCCAGTGTAATTCAAAATAAAAATTAAACTCCAAAGAATTGTCATCCTTGGAGTTCCAAGAATATTTATTTAATTGTGTTTTACGGTAACTTTCAAATGCATCCTGAATTTCTTTTGCAAATTTTATCCTAAATTCAGAATACGGAATATCCAACGTTTCTTTGGTTAATTTATTTTTCACTATCATTTCGCTTCGCTCCATTTCAGATACAGGCTCGCAAGTTTCGGCTTCGCCTTAACTGTTCGCTTTGTAAAAATCATCTTCAAACCCTCTGATATTATCAAGCTCAATATTGTAGCGTTTGCCGTTTTTATCGACGCAGGTCGCAAAATCTACAGTTTTATCAGCGAACTTGTTTTCCCATAAACAAATCAACAGTCCGATTTCCTGTGTTTTTAAATTTAAAATCCTTGTTCCGTATAGCGGATTGGCGGCAGAGGGTGAAAGCGTGAGCGATACCCGTTTAATACCGCCAACCAAGTCTTATAATCTTTTTCAGCCATATAATACTCCTTTCAAGCTACACCATTCATCACTCTCGGTAGAGGAAATATCAAGTATATGTGTCGGAAATTGTATCATTTCATTTTTGTAACAAATTATTTGCAATTGTAAATTTTTGCCACAAAAAACCTAAAGATTTTGTAAAAAATGCCGATATACATGGAGTGTGAAAGGTTTTAATTTTAACGTCATAACCTTTACATACAGAAAATAGGTACAGAAAGTGGCAATAAACAACGATAGAAATCTATTAGAACAACAGATATTATCAAATTCGGGTTTAAAGGGAAAAGAATTAGAAAACCTTAAAGCCCGTCTTACGACGCTTTCTGAACAACAATTACAAGCCGAATTATCTAAGTCACTTTCAGGAAATAATAAAGGGGAATGGTACACAGGAGTTATGCTTGAACATAATGAATCTGTCATTATGCGAAATAACCACG
>CADCNV010000022.1 GCA_902802825.1 uncultured bacterium
ACAGTATTTTTACCAAAATGTTAAATTTGCGAAATTAAACAATGAAGTTTAGAAATTGACTTCAATTCTTGTACCATCGAATAAAGCAGGGTTTTTATCTGAAAAAATTACCTTATCCCCATTGTGATAAAAAACTTTTTCGTTGTTTACTTTTTGAATCTTTTTACCTGTGAATCTTTCTAACAATTGATATAAAAAGTTCGCTTGTCTTTTATTTAGAGAAAGCATTTCATCTTCTTTGCCCATATCATTTGCTATAAGCTTAATCAGTTTATCTTGTGCCTGTGTTGTAACATAATTCTTAGATGAACTGACTGATTTATTCCAGGTAGTTATTATCATATTCCCTTGAAAAGATACGCTATTCATGTATTTTCTCCTTGCTGTTTTCCATGAGTAAAACATTAAAAAAATTTTTTTTGCGCATGATTTTTAACATGTTATAATTATTTACAATATGGCAAAAAACAAAAGAAAAATAAGCATATTAGGTTCAACGGGCTCAATCGGAACTCAGGCACTTGAAGTTATTGATAAAATTGCCGATAAATTCGAAATTATCGCGCTTACAGGCGGCAATAATACAGATTTGCTAAAACAACAATGTAAAAAATATAAACCAAAATATGTTTGTTCCAATGACAAAAATTTTAAAATTAACGGAATAAAAACTTTGTACGGCAATGACGGACTTGAAGAAATTTGCTCAAACAAAGAAAATGACATTATTCTTGTAGCCGTTTCAGGTAAAATCGGACTTAAGCCCACACTAAAAGCAATTGAGAATGGAATTGATATTGCACTTGCAAACAAAGAAACACTTGTAATGGCAGGTGATATAGTTATGGCTAAGGCAAAAGAAAACGGAGTAAAAATAATCCCCGTTGACAGTGAACATTGCGCAATTCACCAGTGTATAAAAAATATTACTCAGGTTGATAAACTCATAATTACCGCAAGCGGCGGGCCGTTTTTAAGAAAAACCGTTGAAGAAATGCACAATGCAACAGTAAAACAAGCGCTTTCTCACCCAAGATGGAACATGGGTAAAAAAATTACAATAGACAGTGCAACATTGATGAATAAAGGATTGGAAGTAATTGAAGCACATCATTTATTCGGAATGGATTATGATGGTATAGAAGTTGTTATACATCCTCAAAGCATTGTACATTCGGCAATTGAATACAAAGACGGCAGTGTAATTGCGCAGCTTGGTTTACCAAGTATGCACATTCCTATTCAATACGCAATTACTTATCCTGAGCGTTTTGAGGGCATTAAATCCAAGAGTTTTAGTTTTAGTGAAATCGCAAGATTGGATTTTGAAAAACCTGATTACAACAAATTCCCGGCATTAAAACTTGCTTATGATGCAGGAAAACTTGGCGGAAGCGCAACAGTTTGCATGAACAGTGCAAATGAAGAAGCCGTTTTTGCATTCCTTGACGGAAAGATTAGTTTAGGTGATATTTATAAAATTACTGCAGAAATCACTCAAAAACACACTATAATCAAAAATCCGTCAATAGATGAAATTTTTGAAACAGATAATGAAATAAGAATTAAAACAAAAGAATTGATTAAAGGAATATAAAATGTTTGATAATTTAAGTGAAAAATTACAAAATATAATAGCAAAAACTCAGGGAAATGCCGAATTAACACAGGACAATATGCAGGATGCATTGCGTGAAATCCGCAGAGCATTACTTGAGGCAGATGTCAATTTGAGAGTTGTAAAAGCATTTATTTCGGCAATTAAAGATAAGGCCGAAGGTGAAAATGTATTATCAGGCGTTAATCCGGGGCAGCAACTTGTAAAAATTGTCAATGACGAACTTGTAGAGCTTTTGGGTAAAGAACTGAAACCACTGGATTTGTCTGGACATCCGTCAATAATTATGATGCTTGGGCTTCAGGGTTCAGGGAAAACAACATCAAGTGCAAAACTTGCGGTAAAACTTAAAAAAGAAGGTAAAAATCCGCTGCTTGTTGCATGTGACGTTTATCGTCCCGCTGCGATTTCACAATTACAAACTCTTGGTCAGGAAATCGGATGTGAGGTATTTACCATCCCAGACAGCAAAGACGTTCAAAATATAGTCCAAAGTGCATTAAATTACTCAAAAGAAAACGGATTTAATGTTCTTATTCTTGATACTGCCGGAAGATTGCAAATTGATACCGATATGATGGCTGAACTCTTAATTATAGACAGAGTTTTCAGACCGAATGAAAAACTTTTGGTAATTGATTCAATGACAGGGCAAGAGGCAGTTAATGTAGCCGAAAACTTTGATGCGCAAATCGGTTTAACAGGTCTTGTTTTAACCAAATTAGACGGCGATTCAAGAGGTGGGGCGGCTTTATCCATTGTTTACTGTACGGGAAAACCAATCAAATTAACAGGTACGGGAGAAAAACTCAATGCACTTGAAAATTTCTATCCGGAACGTATGGTAACAAGAATTTTGGGAATGGGAGATATTGTTTCTCTTGTTGAACGTGCTCAGGAAGTTTTTGATGAGAAAGAAGCCCTGAAAATGCAGGAAAAAATGCAAAAGGCAGAATTTACATACAATGATTTTTTGGGTATGCAAAAACAAATGAAAATGTTTGGTTCGATGGATCAATTATTAGGCATGATTCCGGGATTAAACATCAAAAAAGAAGATCGAGAAATGATTTCTCATAAAGGAGAACAGGAATTTAAAAGAATAGAAGTTTTTATTCAGAGCATGACACCTGAAGAACGTGATAATCCGTCATTAATCAACACAAGCCGCAAGCGCAGAATTTCTCAGGGTTGCGGAATAGACATGCACACTATTAATCTTTATGTAAAACAATTTGAACAAATGCGCCAGATGATGGGCGGAATGGGCAAACTCCAAAAGATGTTTGGCGGATTCGGCAACAACAAAACGGGTCAGAAAAAAGCTATGGTAAAAGCTATGAATATGATGCGTAAATTTAAATAATTTGTAATATAATAATATTATGGCTAACAAAATAAATGTATTAAAAGGAACAAAAGATATATTACCTCAAGATGTTGAGATGTGGCATTTTGTGGAAGAAAATGCGCTGAAAGTTTTTTCATCTTTCGGGGTAAAAGAAATAAGAACACCAATAATTGAAAGTACTGATTTATTTCAGCGCGGGGTTGGTGAAACAACTGACATTGTAAACAAAGAAATGTATACCTTTGAAAAAAGTGAACGTTCTATTACACTCCGTCCTGAAAATACAGCAGGAGTTGTTCGTTCATACATAGAAAACGGTATGCACAGACTCCCTGCACCAGTTAAACTTTGGTATAAAGGTCCGATGTTCCGCTATGAAAGACCACAGGCGGGGAGACAACGCCAATTCCACCAGGTTGGAGTTGAAATGTTTGGCGTATCTCAGCCGGCAGCCGATGCTGAAATTATTTTGATGGCAGAAAATTTCTTAAAATCCATCGGTCTTGATGATTTGGATGTTGAAATAAATTCACTAGGATGCCCGAAATGCAGAGCAGAATTTAAAGAAAATCTCAAAAATGTAATAAGGCCATACCTGAAAGATTTATGTGAGGATTGTCAGGAAAGATTTGAAAAAAATCCGCTAAGACTATTGGATTGCAAAGTTCCGCAATGTCAGGAAATATTTTCAAAACCTGAAATTCAAAAAGTAATAACTTCTGACTTTTTATGTGAAGAATGTGCAGAGCATTACGCACAATTAAAAAATTACCTCAATGAACTGAATGTAAAATATTCCGAAAACAAACATCTCGTAAGAGGTTTAGATTATTACACAAGAACAGTTTTTGAAATAAAATCAAATAATTTGGGCTCGCAAAATGCAGTTTGCGGGGGCGGAAGATATGACAACCTTGTTGAAGAACTTGGCGGAGAATCTACTCCGGCAATTGGTTTTGCAATGGGTATGGAAAGATTAATTTCATTATTAAAAGAAAAAGAAATTTCAAAACTTGACGGTTTTATTGTTTCAAATAATACATCTGAAGCACTAAAACTTGCTCAGGAATTAAGATTAAATGGCTTTAACGTTGAAATGGATTTATCAAATAAAAAATTCACAAAACAACTGGAAAAGGCCTCAAAAATTGCGAATTTTGCAATAATTTTGGGAGAAGATGAAATTAATAATAATAAAGTTTCAATCAAAAATCTTACTACAAGTGAACAAATAACTGTTGAAAGAAACGATTGTAAAAATTATTTAAAATAAAAAGTATATACAATTTATTCCTTGCAAAATAGCAAAAAATCTTTTATAATAAACACTGTTAACCGATTTGAAAGGAAAAGAAATGACAACACAAATTACAATTCGTTCAGACAGAGACACAGACTACAAATTTATGTACAAAGGAGAAGAAGTTGTTTTAGGCGCAGGCAAGATTATCTCTATTGCCGATGGTCTTGAACATGTCGTTCTTCCGACTACTGCAATGAAAATTATGAATAATTTGATTGTTGTGAAAGATGATGTTAAAAAGTAATTAAATATACATAATAAAAGCAATTTTTAAGGACAAGAGAATAAAACCCTTGTCCTTTATTTTTTGGTAAATTACTGAATAAATTTATTATTCGGTAATATATTTAATCAATGTTCTGACTCCGCATGCCGTTGAGCCCTTGCAATAGAATTCATTTTGCGGTTTTTCAAGAAAAGCAGTTCCTGCAATATCCAAATGAGCCCATTTTACACTATCAGTAACAAACTCTTTTAAAAACATGCCTGCAGCAGAAGCACCACCATAACGTGTACCTGTATTTTTCATATCAGCAATATCGCTGTCCATTTGATCTCTATATTCTTGCCACATTGGAAGTTCCCAGAATTTTTCACCTGAAATTTTTCCTATTTCAATAATTTTATTTATAAATTCTTCATCATTGCCCATAATTCCTGATGCTGCCGTTCCTAATGCAACCATACAAGCACCTGTTAAAGTTGCAATATCAACAACTTCATCAACGTTAAGTTTGCATGCATAACAAAGCGCATCAGCCAAAGTTAAACGCCCTTCTGCATCGGTATTATCAACCTCAATTGTTTTACCGTTCATTGCAGTCAGAATATCGCCCGGTTTATATGCACCCATCCCCGGCATATTTTCACAAGCTGCAATAATTCCGTGAACTTCAACATCGGGTCTTAATTTTGCAACTGCTTTCATAATCCCTATTACAACCGCTGAACCGCTCATATCATCACGCATAGTAAGCATAGAATTTGCCGGCTTTAAATCTAGCCCGCCACTGTCAAAACATAAACCCTTACCGATAATTGCGATACGCTTTTTAGGGTTTTGCGGAATATATTTCATGTGAATAAATTTTGGCGGCTCTATACTTCCCTTTGCGACTGCCAAATATGCACCCATTCCCATTTGTTCAATTTGATTATGGTCATAAACAGTAGTTTCAATACCTTCAAGGTTTTGAGCAATCTGAGCAAGTTTACTTGGAGTTGCGTACGCAGCCGGCTCATTTGCCAAATTTCTTGATAACTCCATCGAATCTGCAACGACAATTGCCTTTTGAACTAAATTTTCATCTACATTTGATAAATATAATTCTTCAATATGAAAATCTTTTTTTGTTTTATATTTGTCAAATCGATAATCGGAAATTTTTGCACCCAAAACAGCAGGTCCGCCGTAATTAAATTCTGTTGAATAAGAAACCGCGACCTTTTTTGCTTTCAAATCGGCACATTTTTTTATTGCTTTTGCCGTATTTTCTCTGATTATATTATTTGTTAATTCTTTTTCTTCGCCTAAACCGATTACCATAATACTTTTTGCAGGTCTTTGACCATGAGTATGAATCACAAAAGTTTCACCCTTTTTGCCTTTAAATTCTTCGGGCAAAAATTGATTAACCAAATCAGAGGTTGTTTCTTTGCCTTCAAATTTACTGATAATTAAAACATCACATTCTGTGTTTTTTGCATCTGATACAATTTTTATTTCCATAGTTCTCTCCTTCTTCTTGGGAGATTATATCATTTTTTTGTACTCAGGGTTAAATATTAACAATTATTTGACAAAAAAGTTTTTAAAACTTAGCATATTATAAAAAGGGGAATTTAATGAAAAAGGTTTTAATAAGCTTATTTTTGGTATTTATTTTCTGCACGTCATCATTCGGGGCAGATAATGTGAGTTTTGTCTATATAAACGGATCCAATAATAACGATGAAAAAATGGCAAATTGGTATGAAAAAGGAGTAAAAAAATTACATCCCGTTTTACGCAAAAAATTTCTTAAAAACAGGGCCATTAAAAAATATTATTCACAATTTGGCGGATTGACCATTAACGAAGAACCTGTAATATTTTTCTGGGGATATGACAGTAAAAACGATTTGGATTTTGTAAAAGAACAACTTGAAATTTCCAAAATGGTCAGTTCTTCCGGAGCATATATTGTTAGGAATATGATAACTCAATTTTTACACGATGCGATTTGGGTACAAAAGCCGCATAACATGAAACCGATTCTTGATGATCTAAATACTCAGGTTTTAAAAGAATCACAAAAAGGAAACAAAGTCGTACTTTACGGATACAGTGCCGGAACTTTCGTAACTTATCAGTATCTGTTTAACCGATTGAGATATGTTAATCTTGAAAAACTGTTTGCAGAACTTGATATTGATAAAGATTTAGCAAATTTTATTACAGCAAACCCACGAAAAAATACCTGCATGACAGCACTGTCAGAAGACGGAGCCCGTCTCGGGACATTTTCATCAAACGGTCACATGATAGTAAATCCGAACAAAGAAATGTTTAAAGAAGGTTACCTCAAACTTGATGAAATGACAGAAAAAATGTGTGCACCTGAAGATCAGGTTGTAGGAATCGTAAATTTTGCAAGTCCTCTTGTATTATTTTACTCGGATATTTCTGATCCTAATTATGAACTCAATTATTACAACCGTTTAATGATTAAATATATTCTTGAAAACGGAATATTTATGATGACAATTAATTTCAGAGAAGATCCTCTCGGTTTCCCTACAAACAGAAATGTAACAATAAAAGAAATAGAAGAATTCCTTGGAATAAACATAGAAAATCCGTCAGGAGTAATTTATGATAATTCCGGAGTATGGAGCAAAAGAATGTTTCCGTTTGCCCACACCGCATACTGGAGCGCAAGACAAACTTTTTCTTCCGCAATAGTAAAAAGCTTTGTAAATGCATATAAATTTCAATACGATGAAAAATATCAAAAAAAAGTTTTAAAGAGAAACAATAAAAAATCAGAATTAAAATAATCCGAAAGTTTAAAACTTTCGGATTTCAATTTATTTTATGAATTTTACTGCTGTTTGAATACTGCTTTTGCACATCCGCAAATCGGGCATTTGTAATCAGCAGGTTCATCATCTATTTCACCTTCATATTCAAATCCGCAAACCGAACACACATAAACTTTTTCAGGTTTTGCAGAATCATCTTTTGGTGCATATTTATTGTAAATATCTTCTGTTTTTATTCCGTGATGTTTTTCCTGCAAAGCAAAATATTCAATGCTGTCTGCCGCCTCAGATAAACCGTTTACACGAAGTGCATCTGCAAGTTTATTAATAGCAATTTCACCTTTATATTCCGCTTTTGATAAACCTTTGACTAATTTCCAGAATTCTTTTTCACTTTTTGGATATTTACCATTCAATGTTGCATAAAAACCTGCATGATTTACCTCTTGATTACCCAAGCCGATAAATTCTTTTGCAACTTCTTCTAACCCGAACTCCTGAGCAATGCGTGCCATGGAATAATACATCATTCCGCCCATTGCCTCACCAGTAGCCAATTGTGCAATTTGTTTTTCAAATTCGGTTCCTTTTGTTTGTCCGTAAATACTCATAATTTTACTCCTATTTAATAAAAAACTTTTACTTTAATTTTGTCATAAGTTTTACATATTTTTTGTAATCTTTACCCCAATCATAAAAAGATAATATGACAGGCCGCAGAGAATAACCAATGTCTGTCAAAGTATATAAAACTTTTGTACCTTCTGTTTCACGTGTCAGTATTCCGTCTTGTTCAAGTTCACGCAATTTTGAAGTTAGAACTTTTTGAGTAATCCCCTTAAGAGATTTTTTAATTTCACTAAAACGCTTTGTTCCTTCAAGTAATTCCGCAACTATCATTACTTTCCAGCGGCATCCGACCATTGTTATGGTCACAGCTATCGGATTTTTAGGCAAATCTTTTGTTTCCATTCAAATTTCCGTATCTTTTTACTACCAATTTTATGTGCCATAATACCACAATATTTACGGCTTTGCAACAAATTATAAACTTATTTGGTCAATTGTATATTTAAATGCTTCTACACTTGCATAATCAGTCGGTAAAATAAACGTTACATAATCATTCCCGGCTTTCTTGTCGGTTTTCATAATATCAAGCATTCTATTTTTATCAAATTGAGGGATTTTGGGAAAATCAAATTTTGAAATCAAATCTTCACATAAAAACTTGTATTCTTTATCAATTTTACCGTTTTTAAAGGCAAGATGCAGTGCAAACAAAATTCCGCCAACAACACATTCTCCATGTGTAAATTTTCGGTAATTTGTAATTTTTTCAATAGCATGCCCGTAAGTGTGGCCGTAATTAAGAATTTTACGCAACCCCTTTTCCTTTTCATCCTGATTTACTACCGCAATTTTCAATTTTATACAGATTTTAATCAAATCAGCAAGAGTTAAAATATCACGATTTAATATATTTTGAGCATTTTCATTAAGAAAATTCATAAGATTTAGTTCTTCATCGCAGAGGCAGCTTTTTTCAATAAAACCATATTTTACAACCTCACCCAAACCGCTTTTAAACTGCCTGTCATCAAGAGTTTTAAGAAAATTGACATTTATAAAAACACAACATGGCTGATAAAATGCCCCAACCAAATTTTTCCCGTAAGATGTATTTATTGCTGTTTTCCCGCCAACAGAGCTGTCAGTACAGGCAAGCAATGTTGTCGGTACCTGAATATAATTTATTCCTCTCATATAAGTTGAAGCAGCAAAGCCGGCCAAATCTCCGACTACTCCACCCCCTACAGCTATTATACTGTCTTCTCTGGTAAGACGATGTTTCAATGCAAAATCAAGAATTTTTGCATAATTTTTTATATTTTTTTCTTTTTCCCCGTCTTTTAAAACAAATATTTTTTCTTTTGGGAATTTTAGGGTATTTGCATAAAGTTTATAAACTTTTTGACTCATTACAACAATAAAATTCTTATCCCCGATATAATCTGAAATTTCATCTTTTAATTTTTCTATATCGTGATTGTTTATAAAAATCGGATAATTTTTTGGCACACTTTTTATATTTACTTCAAGTTTGCACATTCTATGATTTCACTCCCGATTTGTTCAATATTTTTATTATCCGTTATTATCGAAAAATGGGCAAGTTCGTAATTTTTTCTGCGGGAATTTAAAATATTTTCAATATTATTTAAATTCATATTATTGTTCAATAAAGGTCTGTCCGTTGCCGTTTTTAATCTTTCGAAAATATTTTTTGGAGAAGTTTTCAGATAAATTACAATAGAATTTTGTAAAAGAAAATTTTTTGTATGCTCATTTTCAAAAGCTCCGCCGCCAAGAGAAATCAATATATCTTCCGGCTGAAAAATATCCTGTATAATTTGAGCTTCCAAATTTCTGAAATACTTTTCCCCGTTTTGAGCAAAAATTTCGTTGATAGATTTATTTTCTTTTTTAACAATCAATTCATCAATATCAAAAGTTTCAAGAGCAAATTTTTCGGACAAATACTTTGCAACAGTTGATTTGCCTGAACCTGACATTCCCGTTAAAACAATTGTTTTCATGAAATTATTATAACACATTATTACAAATAAGATTATTACTGTCTAAATTTGCATGTTTATTCTATAATTTTGCGTAGAGGTATATACTTTGAAACATTCAAAATTAACATGGATGATATTTGCAGCCCTTGTTTTAGGTGTTGTTTTTGGTCATTTTTGCCCTGTTTATGCGGTTAAGATGAAAACTTTCGCCGTAATATTTTTACGAATGGTAAAAATGATTATTGCTCCATTGTTGTTTGCAACTCTTGTTCGGGGACTTGCAAGCCACAGTGATATCAAAAAACTCGGGAAAATCGGGTTGAAAACCATAATTTATTTTGAAGTAGTAACCACTTTGGCTCTGATTATCGGACTTACGATGGGGAACATATTTAACCCCGGACACGGTTTTGGGAATATTACCGCAAATCCTCATCTTATGAAAGAAGCAGGTCTGATGGCAGCAACAAGCGCCCCAATGACATCCGTATCGGAAATAGTATATAATATTTTCCCGACAAGTATTGTTGAAGCAATGGCAAACGGAAATCTGCTGCAAATTGTCGTATTTTCAATATTCTTTGCAATCGCAATATGCGCAGTCGGAGAAAAAGCAAAGCCGGTTATGACCCTTTTGGAATCCGTTTCTCAGGTAATGTTTAAATTTACCGAATATGTAATGTATTTTGCACCGTTAGGAATTTTCGGAGCTATTGCCTCAACTGTCGGGATGAACGGATTATCAATACTGAAAAATTATTTTAAAGTAATTTTCTCTTTATATACAGCTCTTATCGTATTTGTATTTTTGGTTTTGTTTATTGCCTGCAAATACGCAAAAATTTCATTAAGGAATCTTTTAAAAGTGGTACAGGAACCGGCAATACTTGCATTCACTACCGCAAGTTCAGAAGCTGCGTTTCCAAAAGCTATTGATTTGATGGAAAGATTCGGAGTTCCGCAAAATATTGTCAGTTTTGTCATGCCGACAGGTTATACTTTTAATCTTGACGGAAGTACGTTATATCTTGCAATGGCAGTAATTTTTTGCGCACAAATAAACGGACTTGAACTTGGTTTGGAGCAGCAGATTATAATGATGCTAGCTCTGATGCTTACAAGTAAAGGTATAGCAGGAGTTCCAAGAGTTGCTTTAATTGTTCTTGCAGGTACACTTACGAGTTTCAATATCCCGATTGTCGGGGTTGCAATTCTTTTGGGTATTGATCAAATCCTTGATATGGGAAGAACAACCGTAAATTTAATCGGAAACTGTGTTGCAACAGTAGTTATTGCAAGATGGGAAAATTGTTTTGATTATGACAAAATGAATACATATATACAAGAATGTGACAAAGAAGGCGGTTTTTGGAGTTTTATTGCTCCCAAAACCAAAACAGCAGAAGTAAAACAAATAATAGAGGATAAATAAATGACAGAAACAACAGAACAAAAACAATACAAAGATACCCTGAATCTGCCTCAGACTACTTTAGCCATGAGAGCAAATGCGACCCAGAGAGAACCACAAATTCAACAATTTTGGGAAGAAAATAATATTTATGAAAAAATGCTGTCAAATCGTGATAAATCAAATTCATTTGTACTTCATGACGGACCTCCGTATTTGAGTTCCGAAAAAATTCACGTAGGTACTGCTTTAAATAAAATTTTAAAAGATATTATTATCAAATATAAATCTATGAACGGCTATTATAGTCCTTATGTACCGGGATATGATGCCCACGGTTTGCCGATTGAAAACGCTGTTGTTAAAAATTTAAAAGGCGGTCGTCATTCAATTACAGAAGGTGAATTAAGATTAAAGTGCAGAGAATATGCACTAAAAAGCTTAAAAGGACAAGAAAAGGCCTTCAGAGGTTTGGGTGTATTAGGCAATTGGGAAAAACCGTATCTGACAATCAACGGAGAATATGAAGCCGAACAAGTCAGAGTTTTTGGAGAAATGTATAAAAAGGGCTACATTGAAAAAGGTTTAAAGCCCGTTTATTGGTGTGCTTCATGCGAAACAGCTCTTGCAGAGGCAGAAGTTGAATATGCCGACATTTCTTCAAAATCAATATATGTCAGATTTGAATTTGATGAAGAATCAACAAATAAGATAAATTGTGAGATTCTGAAACAAGTTCGGAATGACAAACATATTTATGCAATAATCTGGACAACAACTCCTTGGACAATTCCGTCAAACGTTGCAATTTCAATGCACCCAAGATTTGAATATACTTTATTTGAATACAAAAATGATATATACGTTGCAGCAACTGATTTGTTGGGAACTTTCCTCTCAGATGTCGGTTGGGAAGAATCAGATATCAGAGTAATCGGTACTGCAATCGGACAAGATTTCGAACTTATGGAAACAAAACATCCGCTTGTAAACAGAAAATCAAAAATAATTTTAGGTGAACACGTAACACTTGATGCCGGTACCGGTTTAGTTCATACGGCTCCGGGACACGGTCTTGAGGACTATGAAGTCGGTGTAAAATACGGCGTTGAAGTATTTTCGCCACTTGATGCAACGGGATGCTGGAAAGAAGAAGTAGGAATTTCTGAGCTTGTCGGTGTTCCTTACTACAAAGGCAATGATATGGTTATTGATATGCTTGAAGGGGTAAATGCCTTAGTTTACCAAAATGAAATTTCTCACAGCTACCCTCATTGCTGGAGATGTAAACATCCTGTTATTTACAGAGCAACTCCGCAATGGTTTGTAAAAGTAGATAAATTCAGACAAGAAGCAATGGATGCTATTCATAATGTAAAATGGATTCCTGCAAGCGGAGAGAGCCGTATAGGTAACATGGTTGCAGGTCGTACGGATTGGTGTATTTCCCGCCAGAGAGCGTGGGGCGTACCTATTCCGATTTTCTATTGTGAAGATTGCGGTGAAGTCATTTGTACGGATGAAACTATTGAAAATGTTGCAAAAATCTTTGAAAGAGAAAGCTCTGATGCTTGGGTAAATCATAACGCAGAAGAACTTTTACCTGCCGGATACAAATGTCCTAAATGCGGAAGCACGCATTTCAAAAAAGAAAAAGATATTATGGACGTTTGGTTTGATTCCGGAATTTCATGGAGAGCAGTTGTAGAAAAACGCTCGGATGAACTCGGACACACACCTGTTGATTTGTACCTTGAAGGTTCCGATCAGCACAGAGGATGGTTCCAGTCTTCTTTATTAACATCAATTGCAACTCAGGGTAAAGCACCATATAAACAGGTTCTGACTCACGGATTTGTTTTCGGCGAAGACGGCAGAAAAATGTCAAAATCTTTGGGTAATTATATTCGTCCTGATGATATTATTCAAAAATACGGTGCCGATATTTTGAGATTATGGGCAGCATCAGTTGATTATAAAAACGATATAAAAATCGGTAACAACATTGTAGGACAACTTGTCGAAATATTTAAGAAAACAAGAAATACAGCAAGATTCCTAATCGGCAATTTGTTTGATTTTGACCCTGCAAATGATTATGTAAAATATGAGGATTTAAAACTTATCGACAAATTTGCACTTCATAAATTAAATAAACTGATTGAAGAAGTAAGACAAGCATTTGAAAATTATGAGTTTTACAAATATTTCCAATGTCTGCAAAACTTTGCAGCAGTTGATTTAAGCTCATTCTATCTTGACATCGTAAAAGACAGATTATACACTGCCGGTAAAAAATCATTATCCCGCAGAGCTTGTCAGACAGTTTTGTATGAAAACCTTATGGCATTAGTCAGAATTTTAGTTCCTGTAATGCCGCATCAGGCAGAAGATATATGGCAAAGTGTACCAGAAACTCAAAAAGGCGGTTTAGTAAGTATTTTGCTTTCTGATTTCCCTGTTGTTCACCCGCAATGGAACAATGAACAATTGGCAGAAGATTTTGGCAAAATCCTGAAATCAAGAGAAGTTGTAACAAGAGCAATTGAACCGTTGAGAGCTGATAAAAAAGTCGGAAGCGCCTTAGAAGTCGGAGTGTACGTAAAAGCAGATGACAGCGCTGTTTTAAAATCAAATGAAACCGATTTGGCAGATATTTATATAGTATCTCAGGCAAAACTTACCGAAGAAAAACCAGCTGAAGAAATTCTGAATGAACATACAGAAGAAGGTTATCAGGTATGGGTAGTGAAAGCAAAAGGCGAAAAATGCTGCCGCTGCTGGAAATATCGTGAATTAAATTCAAACGGTATTTGCCCTGATTGCGCCGAAGCCGTAGGAGAATAATTCATATAATAATACACATAAAAAGGTGCGGTAATTCGCACCTTTTTTATTTTGAAAATTTAAATTCTACCAATTTGACATTTCCTTAAAAATCCTTAAATAAAACATGTCAAAAATCATACAAATGATTGACTACATAAACTCCGAAATATGGTACAAATAAAGTACCGGACTTGTAGTAGAAAGCATAAATGCACAAAGGTAGTATACATGGGATTAAGTCTTAACAATATATATCAAAGACCTTATGTCAATCAGGATGGCAGAAGCGGAGTAAGACGCAGAGAACAAGAAGAACAAACTGCTTCAACTAATACTCAGCGTCAGGAAAGTGCTGATCAAAATTCCAGAAGCAAAGGTCTGCAATATACACAGGAAAACAAACCCGCATATACCACAAATTATGCGCAATCTTTTGCCGCAAGCGCATATTCAAATGTAAACATTAATGCAAAAAAAGCACCACAAGGTCAACCCCAATCCTATGTTCAGAATGTTCAGGAAAACCACACGGATTTTAGTAATACCCAAATTAATATTGCACAAATTCTGAAAGATTTCAGAAATACCGCAGTTGCAATAGGAACACCTGATAATATTTCGGAAGAAGTTGACGGATATATTGCTTTAATTGAAAAACAAGTTACCAAAGAAAATCCTAATGTAAAACTTATAAAATCAAACCTTAAAAATGCCGCATCGTTGCTTGACGGGCATATTTCGGAAACTTTAAACAAAGAATCAAAAGTTGTTGAAAATTGGGTTGATACCCTGTTTTTACAGAAAATCAATTTCAAATATGACGAAAATGATATTAACGAAAGATTTTTGGTGAAATTCCCTGACGGTTCAACAAGCAAAACAAAACGTCAGGAAGAATTACAGGAAACAAATCAGGAAGCTCCGCAACAGGTTCAGGAAAGCTCTAAAATAATTCCTATCAATGTTGCAGGTGATTCTTCCGTAAAAATTCCTCAGGACAAACAATTAAAATCCCTGTTTATTCAGGCGAAAAAATATGCTTATGCCCAAAATCCCGAAAAAGCAATTCAGACATTTGAAAAAGCGTTAAACAGAGCAAATGAAATTGATGACAAAGAAACTTCCGGCAAAATATACTTTGAAGTCGGAAAAATATATGATAATCACGATTATCTTCCTCAGGCATTAAAGAGCTATCATCAGGCAACAAAACTATCATCAGACGAAAATGTAAAAGCAAAAGCATATTATTCTATGGGTCAAATTTATGATGATGTAAGTCAGATTACACCTGCATTAAACCATTATGCAAGTGCGGTTTCTCATGCCGGAGAAGCTGAAAATCTTCCTGCACAAAGTGCATCTCTTACAAAAATGGGTAATATTTATACCGATATGTATGAAAAGGAAGCATTTGACTACTACGGCATAGCCCAAGACATTGCAGATGAAACGGATAATTACAATTTGAAGGGCTTTGTTTCATCCAATACAGCCAAGGCCCATCTTAAATTTGATGAACCGGAAAAAGCATTAAAATCTTTCTCACAGGCAGTACAGGATTACACTCAGGGAGAAACGCCGCTGAAAACGGCACAAAACTATGAAGCCGCAGCAGATATTATGGTTGAATTTAATAATATTGATAAAGCATACAAATTACTATCCAAAGCTCAGCACTATGCAAGAAAAACAGACAATTTAGAATATATGCATAAGATTAATACAAAAATAAATCAGTTAAAGGAGTTAGATGTTAAATAGTAAGTACATGCAAACTGTCAGCACCCCGCAAGATTTCACCCTATACATTATCCCGGAGCAAAACAACAGCGAAAACTACAGTATTTTGAAATACATAAAAAGTTTTCTGCAATTCAATACGCTAACCACAAGCTACAAATTCTAAAATTTATTTTGCAGCGAATTCCTGATGCATTTTTTCAAACATTTGCAGGGTTTCTTCTTCGCTGTGAGTCTTTGCGTAATTATCCATAGCTTCATTCAGCTCAGCAACAAGCTGAGGGTGTTTTTGTAAAAATTTCATATCAGATTCAACAGAATCAGAAGCAACTTGTGATCTGCCAAGTTCTGCAGCAGGCATGTTTTTCAAATCTTTAATTTCTTTTTGCTCAGAAGGAGCAACAGAAGCTTCAGCTTTAACAGTCGTTTCTTCAACTACGGGTTTTTGAGGAATCCCTTTGAAGTTTACGTTGTTTAGGTTGTTTTCAATTTCTCTCATAGTATCACCTGCTTTTCTTTAACTATCCATGTATCAATCTTTGTTTATAAACCGCATAAATATATTTTTTTGCTACTTTGTCTCTCTAATTATTACAAAAATTTACATAATATTAATTTCATGCTAAAATTCATTATATACTATTAAGGGGTTTTTGTGCAACTTATGAACTTTGAACAGTTTGGGAAAAATTTAAATTCGTTTCTGTCATCACAAAAAATATTGGATAATCTGCCTGATATGTATTTATATGTAGATTCTGAGGGTAACATCAAAGATTCAAATATAAATGCAAAAAATAACCTTGGCGTTAGTGATGATATTACGATAAATGAACTTTTTTCTGATGCCCTGAGTGCTATAAGAAAGTCGGCTAAGTATAAAAAAGCAGTTCTGCTGGAAACAAAAACTCCGAATGAATTTCTTGAACTGACCGCCTCAAAAATTGACAAAGATTACATTGTCTGCATAAGAGATAATACAAAAATAATCAATGATAATATAGAAAAAGATGCCATAGACAAATTCAATAACGAAAAAAATGCAATGATTGCAAAACTTGAAAATGAATTTAAAGCCCCGCTAAATTCAATAACCGGCTTTTGTCAGGGACTCGTTGACGGTATAGGCGGAGAAATTACGGAAAAACAGGAAAAATATCTTAAAATTATCAAGGAAAAATCAAAAGAGGTAAATGAACTTGTTGATAAATTCATTAATTTCAGTTATGCAGAATCATTATTTTATGAAGCTGAATTCAAAAAGTTTGATATAGTTCTTGAAATTAAAGAAATTTTAAAAGAATTTGACAAGACAACAAATCATGACAATGTAAATGTCGAATTTTTATATGAAAATATTGAATCAAGAAATGTTTATAATGATTTAAACGCAATTAAAAAAACATTAACCAATATATTGGAAACAGCACTGAATGAAACAGATTCAGGAAGCATTCAGATTATATTGTCGAATCCGGACGATGAGACTTTTATTTCATACGGACTTGATGAAAATAAAAAATACATGCAAATAAAAATCAAAGATACAAGAACAATAATTACACCTGATGAAATTAAACATATATGTAATCCCTATGCACAAATCAAAAAAAATAAAAAACATATAACCAAAAGCTTAAGTTTTGGAACAGTAAGTATTTTAGTCAAACGTGCAAACGGATTTTTCAATATTTCATCAGAAAACGGCAATTTATATAATATAATTATCCCGATTGAAAAGGAAGAAGATGAGTAACGTAATTTTAAAAAATATCAAAAAATCTTATGATAACAATAAAGTCGTAATAAATAATGTTAATCTTGAAATAAAAGATAAAGAATTTGTGGTTCTTGTCGGTTCGTCCGGCTGCGGGAAATCCACGCTCCTGCGAATGATTGCAGGATTAGAAAATATAACCGAAGGTGAAATATTTATCGGAGATAAAAAAGTAAATGATGTTCCGCCAAAAGACAGAGATATAGCTTTTGTTTTCCAAAGTTATGCTCTGTATCCGCATATGACAGTAAGAGAAAATATTGCGTTCGGATTAAAAATGCGCAAAGTTCCAAAAGCAGAAATTGAAAAAAAAGTACAGGAAGCCGCACAAATTCTTAATCTTGGAGAATACTTAGACCGCAAACCAAAACAACTTTCAGGCGGTCAAAGACAAAGAGTTGCACTCGGACGCGCAATTGTAAGAAATCCTAAAGTGTTTTTGATGGATGAACCGTTATCAAATCTGGATGCCAAACTAAGAGTTCAGATGCGCGCAGAAATTAAAAAATTACACGAAAAATTACAAACAACGTTTATATATGTTACCCACGATCAAACAGAAGCACTGACTATGGGGGACAGAATTGTTGTTCTTAATAACGGTGACATTCAGCAGGTAGACAGCCCCGATGAAGTTTATAATAATCCTAAAAATACCTTCGTTGCAGGATTTATCGGCTCTCCTCAAATGAATTTTATTGATGGTAAAGATATAGGAATTGATGAAAATATTCTTTACGGTATTCGCCCCGAAAAAATGGTAAAACCCGATGGGAACCTTAAATTGACAGTTAATGTTGATATTTCTGAAATGCTTGGCAGCGAAAAAATTGCATATTTTGATATAGGAGAGAAAAAATGCTCCGCCGTATTAAGCTCAGATTTTAATATCGGAAAGACACTTGATTTATCAATTTGCACAGATGATTTATATAAATTCGATAAGCAAAGCGGAGAGCGCATTTACTAAATTACGGCTTTTTGTATTCATCAAATTAATATCATATAAAGATTGTACTAAATACACTTGATTTATAAATTTATTTAGTTTATGATATTAATAACTTAATTTGTG
>CADCNV010000023.1 GCA_902802825.1 uncultured bacterium
AGCATATCTTTAAGTTTTTGCAAAGTTGCTTTATCAAGGTTTTCATGCTTGTAACTTCTTATACTTTTGCGATGCTGAATTAAATTCAAAATTTGTTCATCGCTTGGCAGGTTTTCATCACAAATATCAGAATCCTCCGGTTTTTTCCCGCATACTGAAATTGCACCGACAGGACAAATCGCAAGACAATGCTGGCATTTCATACAATATTGTTCATCGTCTTTTTTAATTGTCGGAATTTTATCCGCATTCATTTCTATAATTCCTGCGCCGCAATCATTTGCGCACATTCCGCAATGAATACATTTTTCTGTATCAACCGTAAAATTTATTTCTGACATAATGACTCCTTTATATTTTTTATATGAAAATTTTACCTGCTTTAGTTGTAAAAGTAAATAATTTTAGTAATTTACGTTAATAATATTTTTAAGAAGCTGTAAAGTTTTTGATATTATGCAAAGCAATGATATAATGGAAAAATCGGCAGTATCTCATGTGCCGTATATGAAACAGGTTTATTTTAAGGAGAGAGTATTGAAAGTATTATTATTCAACGGTTCACCGCATGAAAAGGGCTGTACATACACAGCGCTGAAAGAAATTTCAAAAATCCTGAAAAAAGAAGGAATAGACTCTAAAATTTATCAAATTGGTATGAAGCCGCTTACTCCTTGCATGGGTTGTTTTGCGTGCTCAAAGATTGGCAGATGCGCAATCAAAAATGATGGGGTTAATGATTTTATAGAATATGCCAGAGATTTTGACGGTTTTATATTTGGGACTCCGGTTCATTATGGTTCTGCATGCGGAGGTATTACAGTATTCTTGGACAGAGTATTTTTCACCGCATTTATGTCAGGAAGAGGTGATGTGTTCAGGCATAAACCTGCTTCAGCCATTGCAAGCGGAAGACGTTCGGGTACGACTACTACTCTTGACCAGATAAACAAATATTTTTCAATTTCTGAGATGCCTATAATATCAGGAAGATATTGGAATATGGTTCATGGTCAGACTCCTGATCAGGTAAAAAAAGATCTTGAGGGTATGCAAAATATGCGTATACTTGCAAAAAATATGGCTTGGCATTTGAAATGTGAACATGCGGCAAGAGAAGCAGGGATTGAGCCACCACAGGAAGAAGAAATAGTATTTACTAATTTTATAAGATAGAAGGCGAAATAAGAAAATAACGATATATTAGGTAGATCAATATAATAAAAATTAATCCAAATATTGCGGATCATATCCTGATAATTCTACCATTCTGAAGCAAGCAGCACCATTCCCGTTTAAACATTCGGTTTTGAGTGCTCCGCCTGTTGCACCGCCAATTTTATATGATGATACTTCTCCTGCTTTAGTGGAAGAATTATAGTTCTCTATGCCTGTTGTATCATCTCCCCAGCTTTTTGTATCATCATACCATTCAATTTTTAGAATATAATAATCCGCACCTACCATATTGGGTTTGTCGCTTCCGGTGAGGTCGATAACAACTGATGTAGTGCTGTTTTCTTTATCATTTACAATCCCGAGTCCTACCCCGTTTTTCAGCAAAACAGAATACTGACCATCGGAATTATTGTTAGGAATTAAAACATCTTCTGTCACTTTTGCATCGGAATATCTTTTATATGATGTAGCAAAAGGTGTTCCTGATTTTGCCAGTTCAAATCTTTCTAAAAATGTCTGAGGATTTTTGTAAATATCCGTCGATGGTATTTCTGTTACTCTGTGTCTTGTCATTTCTGTCTGAACAGCATTTGATAAATTTGCGACAGTTCCTTTTAAAAGAGCCATTCGGGCTTTTTCCTGTGTATTCCTTAATAAGCTCGGGATAGTTAAAACCGCAATGACACCAATTATTACTACGGCAAGTAAAACTTCTGCCAAAGTAAAACCGTTTTTATTTATTTTTATATTGAACATAATACCCTCTTTCTAAAATAACTTTATCATTTATATCCCAAAATTTCAATTATCTTGACGGAAAATTTTGAGCAAGTTACAATTTAGGCGTATATAAGGTGAAGGGAGTAAAAAATGACTAATATACAAGTTACTCAAGAAATTTTAGACAAATGCCCCGTAAAACGTGGCGTTAAAGGTAGTCCTGCTCCTATTCCTCAAGAGGGACAATGGACTAAATGTAAAGAGATTAAAGACATTTCAGGTTTAACTCATGGTTGTGGCTGCTGTGCGCCTCAACAGGGGACTTGCAAATTAACTTTGAATGTTAAAAACGGAATTATTCAGGAAGCATTGGTAGAAACTATCGGATGTTCAGGTATGACTCACTCTGCAGCTATGGCAGGTGAAATTCTTCCCGGTAAAACTATTCTTGAAGCGTTGAATACTGACCTTGTTTGTGACGCAATCAACGTTGCAATGAGAGAATTGTTCTTGCAAATTGTTTACGGCAGAACTCAATCAGCATTTTCAGAAAACGGTTTGCCGGTTGGTGCAGGACTTGAAGATTTAGGTAAAGGGTTGTGCTCAATGTGTGGTACAATTCACTCAACTGCTCAAAAAGGCGTAAGATATCTTCAGTTGACTGAAGGTTATATTCTTAAACTTGGCTTGGATAAAAATAACGAAGTTATCGGTTATCAGTTTGTAAATCTCGGTAAAGTTATGGATGCTATCAAAAAAGGTGTTGAACCGGGCGAAGCATTCAAGAAAAATATCGGTACCTACGGCAGATTTGCTGATGCAGTTAAATATATTGATCCGAGAGAAGAATAGATATAATAAAGGATCTAAGATACTAAGGCAGTAAGGCAATAGGATTTTAGTTTTAATAATTTAATATATTTTCTCAGTGCCATAGTGGCTTAGAGCCATAGTAACTTTTTTACATAAATAATATAAAAAGAAGGAATAAAAAAATGACAGTAAAATTTGAAGGACAAGATAGACGTGAAGCTACTCTGAAAAAAGTTTTACCTGAATATGGTTTCAATTCTTTGGAAGATGCTCGCGAATTATGTTTATCAAAAGGCATTGATGTTGATGCCATCGTTAAAGGAATTCAACCCATCGCGTTTGATAACGCATCTTGGGCTTATACTTTAGGTGTTGCAATTGCAATCAAAAAAGGTATTACAAACGCAGCTGATGCGGCTGAAGCAATCGGTTTGGGCTTACAAGCATTTGCAGTCCCGGGTTCAGTTGGTGACAGACGTCAGGTTGGTATTGGTCACGGGAATTTGGGTGCTATGCTTTTAAGAGAAGAAACAAAATGTTTCTGTTTCTTGGCTGGTCACGAATCATTTGCAGCGGCTGAAGGTGCTATCGGTATTGCAAGAAATGCTGATAAAGTAAGAAAAGAACCTTTAAGAGTTATCTTAAACGGTTTAGGTAAAGATGCTGCTTATGTAATTTCAAGAATCAACGGTTTTACTTATGTTGAAACCGAATATGATTACAAAACAGGCGAATTAAAAGTCGTTAAGGAAACTCCGTTCTCAGACGGCGAAAGAGCAAAAGTTAAATGCTACGGTGCTGATGACGTATCAGAAGGTGTTGCAATTATGATTAAAGAAGGTGTTGATGTTTCGATTACAGGGAACTCAACTAACCCGACAAGATTCCAGCACCCTGTTGCAGGTACCTACAAAAAATGGGCTATTGAAAATGGCAGAAAATATTTCTCAGTAGCATCAGGTGGCGGTACAGGTCGTACATTGCACCCTGATAACGTTGCTGCAGGCCCTGCTTCTTATGGTATGACTGATACTATGGGAAGAATGCATGGTGATGCTCAGTTTGCAGGTTCATCATCAGTTCCTGCTCACGTAGAAATGATGGGCGTTATTGGTATGGGTAATAACCCGATGGTAGGTGCAACTGTTGCATGTGCTGTTGCTGTTGCTCAGGCAATGAATAAGTAAATTTAATGATGAAAATATATAAACCGTCGCATCTTTTTAAGATGCGGCGGTTTTGTTTACTTATCAAAATTTATGTTATAATTTTTTTATGGCAATTATTTTGGATGGGAAAAAGTTAAGAGATAAAATATTAGAAGATTTGCACATAAAAATATCTTCTTATGATAAAAAGCCGAAGTTGGTTGTAATTTTGGTCGGGGACGATGCTGCGAGTCAAATTTATGTTGGTAATAAACAAAAATGCGCTCAAAAAATCGGGATTACATCGGAAGTTATAAATTATCCGTCCAATACTGCAGAAAAAGTTTTAATTAATAAGATTAATGAGCTTAATAATGATGATTCTGTTCATGCAATTCTTGTTCAATTGCCTTTGCCTGAACATATTTCAAAAGAAAATATTATAAATGCTATTGCCCCTCAAAAAGATGTTGATGGTTTTACTCCTTATAATTTTGGCAAACTTTTTTCCGGTGAAGTGCCTTGTGTTTATCCTTGCACTCCAAAAGGTATATTACGTTTGCTTGACGAGTATAATATTGATATTGAAGGTAAACATGCGGTTGTTGTAGGTCGTTCAAATATTGTAGGGCGTCCGATGTCGCAAATGCTTTTAAACAGAAATGCAACGGTTACTGTTTGCCATTCGTATACAAAAAATCTTGCGCAAATAACAAAAACTGCTGATATTCTAATTTCAGCAGTGGGAAAAAATATTATAAAAGGGGAAATGTTAAAATCTGATTGTGTGGTTGTTGATGTCGGAATTTTTAAAGATGAATCAGGCAAGTTGAGTGGAGACGTAGATTTTGATTCATCTTCAAAAATCGCATCATACATATCACCTGTTCCCGGTGGTGTTGGTCCTATGACTATCGCATCACTGATGCTCAACACGGTGGAACTGTTCGAAAAAACCTTGTAGTAAATTTCAGCTAATATTAACCGCCTGATGCTAAGTTCAATGTGCAGCTTGATTTTACGTTGTTGTTTACAAGTGTTTTCAATGAAGAAATTTCGTTTTCAATTGCAGTCATTTGAGTATCAATTGAATCCTTTTCAGAACTTAATTGTTCATCAAGTTGTTCAAAGTACAAATAAGTTGCATCTTCTGATTCATCATAATCTGTTTCGCCTTTGTGCTGTTTTTTAATTGCAGCCATTTGTGATTCTGCAGCTTGTACCTGATTCATAATTGATGTGTACTGCAATTGTAAAAAGTTTTTCTGCAAGTTTAATAAACTTTTTTGACTTGCTAATGCTAAAAATGCCATAATCTCGTCTCCTTATTTTTAACTCTCTCATGTCTATAAAGTATTTTGAAAAAGTCAAATTTCAGAGATAATGTTTTTTGTAACATTTGTTTACAATTTGTTTAAATATCAAGTCCCGTAAACATTTCAAGAGAAGTTACGGTTTGCAGAGCAGGATATTTTTCAATATCTTGTGTTTTTACAAAATCAATGGCTTCGTTTCTTGCAAGTTCAAGAATTTTTGCATCTCTGATTATATCTGAGATAATCAAATCAGGCAGGCCGCTTTGTCTTGTTCCTAAAAATTCCCCGGGGCCGCGAAGCTGTAAATCTTTTTCCGCAATTACAAAACCGTCGTTCGTTTGAGTCATAATCCCAAGACGGTCCATTGTTTCCGGTTTTCTTGATGATGTTATAAGAATACAATAAGACTGTAAATCGCTTCTGCCTACACGGCCTCTTAATTGGTGAAGCTGTGAAAGCCCAAACCGTTCTGCGTTTTCTATCACCATGACAGTCGCATTAGGAACATCAACTCCGACTTCAACTACTGTTGTCGAAACTAAAATATCATATTTCCCTTCTTTGAAATCGTTCATAACGGAATCCTTTTCATCCGGCTTTAATTTTCCGTGCAAGAGTCCGATTTTGTAATCTGCAAAGGTTGTTTCTTTCAGTTTTTTTGCTTCTTCTGTTGCGGCCTTGGCAGATAATGTTTCACTTTCATCAATTAACGGATAAACAATGTATGCCTGTCTTCCCTGATCAATTTGTTCTTTTACAAGTTCCCAGACTCTTTTATGTGAGCCGGTAAGATAAGTCTTAATCGGCTTTCTGCCTTTGGGGAGTTCATCTATAATTGTCAAATCCAAATCTCCGTGCACTGTCAAAGCAAGAGTCCTCGGAATCGGGGTCGCTGTCATAGTGAGCATTTGCGGGTTTTGAGATTTTTTCTTGAGAATGTTTCTCTGCCGAACTCCAAATCGGTGCTGTTCATCAACAACTATTGCACCCAAATTATTAAAATCAATATTGTCCTGAATCAAAGCGTGTGTTCCCACGGCAATATTAATTTGTCCGTTGCGAAGAGATGTTTCAAATTCATTACGGACTTTTTTGCCCTGCGAACCCATAAATAGTCCAACGCTTAACCCCAGTGGAGTAAGCCACTGAATTAAATTATTATAATGCTGTTGTGCGAGAATTTCTGTCGGGGCCATAAAAGCTCCCTGAAAACCGTTTTCTATTGCGGCAAGAAGCATGATAGTTGCCACAACCGTTTTCCCGCTGCCGACATCCCCTTGTAGTAATCGCTGCATTGGAGCGTCAGAATTCATATCGTTTAAAATTTCGTTGATTGCGCGTTTTTGTCCTGACGTTAATTCAAAAGGCAAACTCTTTATAAATCTTTGTACAAGTCCGTCTGAATGTACTTTAAGTGCATAAGACGGGGTATTTTTTGCAGTTGCTTCCCTGATTCTTATAAGTTTTAACTGGATTAAAAATAATTCTTCAAATATAAGTGAAAATCTCGCCTGTTCCAAAAGTTCCATTGAATCAGGAAAATGTACCTGTTTTACTGCCTCTTTTTTATCCATAATACCGTATTTTTTACGGATAAAATCGGGGATAATATTGATGATATGTTCTTTATACATTTCTATTGCATTAAAAATTGCTTTTCGCAAAATTTTTATATTTAAACCCTCACAAACGCTATAAATTGGTACAATTCTTGCAATATTGAGGTTAGATTCTTTATTATCAAGGAAATCACCGTTCATGATTGAATAGGTTGGTTTATCCATTGTCAGTCCGAAAGTATAATTATCCCGTTTTACTGTTCCGGAAATCATAATTCCTGCATTTTGCGGGAATTGTGCTTTCATCCTTTGCAGGGTATAGCGATTACCCTTTGCGTTGAAAAAGCAAATCTCAAATCGTCCGCTTTCATCACCTATTACCACCTTTGTTACTGATAAATTATTCCTTGTATTAAATGTGGATACTGATTTTATATAGCCAAAAACTGTTGTTGTCTGTCCTTCTTTGAGGTTTTTAATAAGTGTTCTTGTTGAATAATCGACATGTTTTTTCGGGAAATACATCATCAGATCCTGTGCGGTGTATATCCCGAGTTTATTGAATTTATAGGCAACTTTTGGACCAACTCCTTTGATATACATTACATCAACTTCTGAGGGATGTTTTTGACTCTGAATATTGCGCTCGTCTTCTTCCTGTTTTTCCTGTTTTTGTTTTTTCAGTTCAAGTTTAATAATCTTTACAAGTTGTTCTATTGCCTTGCGTCTTTCAGGAACTCCTGCACAGGGGTAGACATCGAACGCTTCATATAGTACCGCCCAGCGCGGATTTTTTTTGTCTTTTTTTAATTCTTTTTTAATTTCGGCACGAATAAACTGGGAGAATGTTTTTTCTCTCCCATGAATATCTATATATCTGTACTCTGCCTCAATATCAAGGGCTTGCTTTACTTTATCAAGATTATCAAGCATATCAGGATTTTAGCATAAAATTAAGCTGTTTTTTACTGTGAATAATATTTACTTTTGTAAAAGTTAAGGCAATTTTTTTATACAAAAATACTTTATATATATGTAGGTAAAATATTTTTGCATGGTTATTTGCAAAAGTATAAAAAGGTTAGTTATATATGGGAAAAACGGTAGAAGAAATCTGCAATATTGTTGCAAAACAGCACACTTCAAAAATTTGTGCCGATATTCCTTTGCATCACGAAAATCGGTCAAAAACATTGTCGTCTGCTGTTTGTTGCACTGCCCCCGTGAAAAATAACCCGTATCAGCCCCTATTTGCCAGTGAAAATTTATATGACAATCTTGAAAGAAAAATAACAGAAGAACTTGCCAAGGCGATTGACAATAATTCCGTTCAAAGGATAAAGCACCTGAAAAATAAATATGGTGATTTAATAGAATTTAAAAGAGCAAAAGAATTTTTAAATAACAAATGCAAAGAAATCTGGAATGTATATGATGAATTAAATAATGTACCAAAAGAAGCGATGAAATCTCTGGGAATTACAAATCAGCCGGATTTGGATTTTATTCTCGGTAACAGTTTAAAATACTATGAAAAAGATGAATCCAAATCGACATCATACATAATTGAATCAGCGCTTAAAAATAAAAATATGTCTTATACAATTGAAGATATTCATAAGTATCTGAAAGAAACAGCAAAAAAATCAAAATGTAAGTTCAATTTTTATACCGTAAAATACTTAATTGAAAAACAAAATTATTCAAAAGATAAGCTTTTAGATTTAGGTGTGGAAGACTGTCTATTAAAAAAAGCACTAAAAGAATTATCTTTAAAAGATAAATTAAAATTTTACATAAGGAAAAGTGTGGGTTAAAAGTTAAACGCATAAAATCTGCACTACAAGATTATCGCTGTATGCAATGAAGTAATGCGAAATTTTGGCTCGTCAAATGAATAATCGGTATACTAATCAGGAACGTACGTAAACAAATCTCCCGTTTTGCAATCAAGTGCAAAACAAAGCTTATTCATTGTTTCAAACTCTATCCCTTTTGTTTTATCCCGATATAAATTATCAACTGTTGAATACTTTAACTTAGCAATTTTAGCAACTTCAGCAACAGTTGTTCTTTTCTTGCCTATTAAAACAGAAATATTATTTTCAATCATAAATGTATTTTATAATTTTATTTTTTGAGGGTTGACATATTCCTATATAAAGTATAATATTCCTCTATATCGGAATATACTAGTAATATTATTTAACATTTGGAGGATTTATGAAATTAAGTGAAGTTGAAAGTGAAGCAAAGCAAAAAGATTTTGTAATTAGTGATGCGCTTGTTACAATACAAAATTCGGTTATTTTAGGGCAAAATTACATCGAAAATCAGGAAGGAATTTTAGGATTACCCCCTTTATGCACGGTTTTTGAGCAAATAGAAAATGCCCTTGAAAAAGTCAAACCGTATTATGACGTTTTGAATTATATCAAATAATCCGCTTAATTATCTTTTCCGCATCAAAACTAATCAATTTTCAATGTATTTGGCGTTCCGATACCAAAGAAGTTTTTGACAAATTTATATCCCGCATAAACTGCTAAACCAATTGTTGAGCCCTTAGCAACTGTTTTCCCGCCAAATAATGCCCCAAGACCGAGTCCGAAAGGTATTACACTGTTTATAAGCATTCCGGTAAAGCCGCGTACATAACCGCTCCCTTCATTAAAGAACCGTTTATATGTCTGGTCGAGTTCTGTTGTAAATGACCAATTTTTTATTTTTTCGTTAAATTTGCTCATATTTGGCATATACATAGAATTATTCAGATAATAAGCCGTGGTTTTTGCATCTCTTGAGCTTGCGTATAAATCTGCTTTCATTTTTCCGACATAATTTGCATCATAAGCTACTACACCAAGCGCTGCAAGTCCTGCACCTTTGGTGACGATTGTTGATACATTTGGTAACACACTTCTGATTCTGGTTAGTATAGTCATTGTTTGTCCTTCACTGATTCATTTTATTTATTGTTAGATTTTATCTGACTTTTCTTTTCTTCTTTTTTTTCTTCAGTCTTTATTTTGGTACGTTTGTCAGGGTCGACAGCTACATCTTTGTCTACACGTTGACCTGACATGTCTAATAATATACGGGAAGCATCAGCCGCGTCAAATCCTTGTCCCTGAGGATTAGTTTGCATGTTCTTCAAAACTGCTACGGTAAAATCATCTCCGTTACAAATTCTGCCTTCTAATGCGCTCAGAGCAAGAAGTCTTACTTCCTGAACAGGGTCTTGCAGCATCTTATTAACCAATGCTGTTAATGCTTTGTCGTCTTTTCTTGATGGGTCTTCGTCAAGTCGTTCAAACACCGCTTTTGCTGCTGTTATACGTTGTGATTTATCCTGACTGTTGAGCATGTTTTCAAGATTTTTGATATAATCATCATTTAATAAAACTACACGTTTTTTTTCTGTTTTATCTCCGGTACTTGAAATATTATTTGTTGTATTTGAATTTGCATTATAGTAAGGGCTTATTGGGTTATTAGGATCTAACAAACCTCCTGCCCCGTATTTGTTGTCTTTGTTATTCGGATCATAAGGTCCGCCCGGTCTGTATGGATTGTTTGGATCATTCGGATTTGCACCATACGGATTATTTTGGTCATTTGGATCTAATGGTCCACCTGCTCTGTATGGGTTGTTCGGGCTTTTTGGATCCTGTGGATTATATCCGGAATCAGTTCTGTATGGATTATTTGGATTGGTTGAATCAAATGCACCACCCGGTCTGTACGGATTATTTGGATTTTGCGGATCAGCTCCGTAAGGATTATTCTTATCATTAGGATCTAACAACCCTCCGGGTTTATAAGGATTGTTTGCCTGATTTATACCATTATTACCATGACAGCAATGGCATTGACCCATCTGTGTTGTGTAATAATTTGACGGATATGCTCCTGCCGGATAATAATTTGGTGCATTTACGTTATAAGTCGGTGCCATAGCGCCCGGTGGCGTTACTGACGGATTAAATATCTGAATATTTACTCCGGTAGCTCCCGGAGATGTTGTAACCTGAGGCGAATAATATGGCGGATTATATTGCGGGGGCTGAGGTGCAGGAGCAACTGCAGGTGCACTTTGAACCGGTACACTTGCACAATTACAATTCGCATTGTACTGCGGATTTATTGGCTGCTGATTCTGTCCTGTAATTTGCATACTATTACCCTACCTTATTCTACATATATATAAAGTAAGATTATCGAAAATAATTGCTATTTTCCGTGATTATAAGTTTACAAAACGCAACATGTTCCATGAACATATAATGTTTTTTTAGTAAAATCAACTTATGCATGGACAAATTTATAAAATATATTCTGATTCATATTTCGTAAATATTGGCGGAAATATTGTATCATGCAAAATAAGAGAAGTTCTGAAAAAACAGAAAACGTCAGTTGTAACCGGTGATTTTGTTGAAGTTAGCGCAGATGTTATTACTAAAATTCTTCCGCGAAAAAGTTTTATAAAACGTCCTTCAGTTGCGAATGTTGATCAGATTGTAGTTGTGAGTGCTTTAAAAGAACCGGATCTCGATTTTGAGCAATTAAACAGATATATTGCTTTTGCAAAATATTATAAAATTCCTATAATTCTTTGTTTTAATAAAGAAGATTTAGAATTTGAATGTACTCTGCAAAACAAAATAGAAGAAATATATGGTGATCTCGGCTATAAAATTGCATTTACATCTGCAAAAGAAAAACGCGGAACAGAATACTTATCAAAACTGCTTGAAGGTAAATTGTCCGCATTATGCGGCAATTCTGGCGTAGGAAAATCAAGTTTGATAAACGCTCTTAATCCTGATATAAATTTAAGAACGCAGGAGGTCAGCGAAAAATTAAGCCGCGGGACTCATACCACAAGGCATTGTGAAATTATTCAGCTAAATGCCGAAACAAGGATAATAGATACTCCGGGATTTAGTAATGTAAAATTTGATTTTATTCTTCCAAAAGATGTGGATTATCTTTTTGAGGAGATTTATAAATATAAAAATAAATGTAAGTATTCCGATTGTCTGCATATCAACGAAACCGGCTGTGAAGTTTTGAAAAATATTGATAATATTGATCATACAAGATATGAAAGTTATCTGAGTTTTGTCAAAGAGGCATTTGAGTACAAGGAAAAAGTCAAATATAACGGCAAGAAAACTGAAACTCACAATAAACTTCATAATAATAAATCGGTTGTAAAAATAAGTGAAAAGAAGCGTCAGGGTGGTAGAAATACTCAAAAACAAAAATTATACAGGGAATTTGAAAACAATGAAAATGAATGATTATATAAAGTTAATAAATGATAAATTAGATGAATATATACAAATAGAGTCCCCGCAAACAATTTTTAAATCAATGAAATACACTGTCACTCTTCCGGGGAAAAGGTTGCGTCCGATTATGTGTCTTGAAACATGTAAAATGCTCGGCGGGGAAATTGAAGATGCAATTCCGACTGCATGTGCGATTGAGATGTTGCATGCTCAAACTCTGATTCACGATGATTTACCGTGTATGGATAATGATGATTACAGACGCGGGAAATTGACAAATCACAAAGTTTTCGGGGAAGCAATTGCCGTATTGGCAGGGGATGCACTTCTTACTTATGCTCCGCAAATAATTACAAAATATTCTGATAATCTTTCACCATCGGTAAAAATCAGAGTGTTGAACGAGTATTTTAATTACGCAGGCGCAAGAGGGGTAATTGCAGGTCAGGTTGTTGATATAGAAAGTGAAAAAAATGATAATATAAATGACAAAGAAAAAACGCTCGATTATTTGCATCTTCACAAAACTTCCGATTTATTTCAGCTTGCAATGCGTTCAGGTGCAATTATTGCCAATGCAGAAGATGAAAAAATTTCTGAAGTTACGGAATTTGCAAGAAATTTCGGACTTGCTTTTCAGATTGCTGATGATATTTTGGACGAAATCTCAACATTTGAGCAAATGGGCAAAACAATGGGGAAAGACAAGGATGAAAACAAGCTAACTTATGTTTCGCTGTACGGTTTGGAAGATGCAAAATGTAAACTTTCTTGCATATTGGCTCAATGTCGTGATACAATGAAAAAACAGAATTTCAACTCAGTAATTTTCAATGAAATTATTGTGCAATTATACAAGAGAGTAGGGATATAATGCTGATAGAAACATTTAAACATTTGGTCGCAAATAACGGTTACGAAGCTTTAAGCTGCGGGATATTATCTGCGTTTTTCGGTCAAATAATAAAGTTTATTTTGTTTACTATCAAAACGAAAAAAATTAATTTTAAAATATTTACTACAACAGGAGGAATGCCGAGTACTCACTCAGCAGCCGTAATTTCTCTTTCCACAATAGTGGGGATTTTAGAGGGTTTTGATTCAATCATTTTTGCGTTGTCGCTCGGAATTTCATTGATTATTATGTATGATGCTGCAGGTTTAAGACGTGCTGCAGGTAAAACAGCCGCTTGTTTAAATAAGGTTATGGAAGAGATTTATAATCATGACTTGGAAGCTGTCGGCGGCAAGTTGAAAGAACTTTTAGGTCATACACCGTTGGAAGTTTGGGTTGGTGCGACTTACGGTTTTGTTTTTGCATATTTTTATCATTTGTTTATAACCGGTTAGTTTTATCATAACTTTTTTTACATTATTTGCTAATTTTTATTTATCACTCTATAATTAATTAAAATATATAAGGGGAGAGTGTATAAATATGAATCTTGAACATGTAAAACAAACCGATCCGCAAATAGCAGCAGCTATTGATGCAGAATTAGACAGACAGCAAAATACGATAGAGCTTATTGCAAGTGAAAATTGTACGTCATTAGCTGTAATGGAAGCATGCGGGAGTGTTTTAACCAATAAATATGCGGAAGGCAAACCTCACAAGCGTTATTACAACGGTTGTGAACATATAGATGTAGTTGAAGAACTTGCTCAAAAAAGAGCTTGCGAACTTTTTGGAATGGATCATGCTAATGTTCAGCCACATTCAGGCGCACAGGCAAATATGGCTGTATTTATGGCTACAATGAAGCCGGGCGACAGAGTTTTGAGTATGGATTTATCAAACGGAGGTCACTTATCTCATGGTTCCCCTGTTAATTTTTCCGGATTGTATTTTGATGTAAAATCATACGGAATTAATGAATTTGGGGAAATCGATTATGAAGATGTCCGTAAAATGGCGATTGAACATAAACCAAAATTGATTATTTGCGGAGCAAGTAATTATTCAAAAGTTATAGATTTCAAGAAATTCAGAGAAATTGCTGATGAAGTCGGAGCGTTGCTGCTTGCTGATATTGCTCATATCGCAGGTCTTGTTGCAGCAGGTCTTCATCCGTCACCTGCGGGGTATGCTCAGTTTGTTACCACAACAACACATAAATCTTTAAGAGGCCCAAGAGGTGGAATTATTATGTGTGATGAAGAATATGCTCAGATGATTGATAAGGCAGTATTCCCCGGAATGCAGGGCGGGCCGCTTGAGCATATTATTGCAGGTAAAGCCGTTGCTTTATTGGAAGCTTCCAAACCTGAGTTTAAAGAATATGCTGCTCAGATTATAAAGAATGCAAAAGCACTTGCGCAGGGCTTAATGGATGAAGGACTTGATATTGTCGGCGGAATGACCGAAAATCACCTGATGACTCTTGATTTGAGAAAAACGGGTAAAACCGGTAAAGATATGGCAAATGTGCTTGAAAGAGTCGGAATCACGGCTAATAAAAATACGGTGCCAAATGATCCGCAAAGTCCTTTTGTAACTTCCGGTATTCGACTTGGTACTCCTGCCGTTACCACAAGGGGCTTTAAGGAAGAAGACATGACTGAAGTTGCAAAAATTATTGCATCTGCAATTTATTCGTCGGATAATGAAACTGCACTAAATAATCTTCACCTCAGAAGCATGAATTTATGTGCAAAACATCCGCTGTATAACTAAGGAGAATCAAAAATTATTATCAAGTTAACACATGCTCATATAATCGGAACAATAATTGCCTATATAATCGGGGTATTTTTGGTTCCTGTTGTTATAAGTTTTTCCAAAAAGGAAGGACTTGTTGACCTGCCAAATGCAAGAAAAATTCATACAAAACCAATTTCGAGAATAGGTGGAGTTGCAATTTGGGGCAGTGCAATGCTTACTTTTTTGTGCCTTGTTTTGATGAGCTATTATCCTTATGGCAAGTTGTTATCAGGGATATTACTCGGCGGTTCGCTGATGTTTTTACTTGGCTTAGTCGACGATGTATACGGGTTAGGTGCAAAATTCAAACTTGTAATGCAATTATCTATAGCTACGGTGGTGTATCTTTTAGGTGTGCAGATAGATAATGTCCCGTTTTTTGGGGGTGTAGAACTCGGTATATGGTCTTATCCGATTACATTACTATGGATAGTCGGGATTTCCAATGCAATAAACTTTATTGACGGAGTCGACGGTTTGGCAGGTTCTGTTATTACTGTAAACTCAATTACACTTGGTTTGTTAGCCGTAACTGTTTCACCTGCAAGCCCGATAAGTGCTTTGATAGGGTTTATTCTTGCCGGTTCAATGCTTGCATTTTTAACTTTTAATTTTAATCCGGCAAAAATATTTATGGGCGACAGTGGTTCTTTGTTCTCAGGTTTTTTGCTTGCGGCTATTTCAATTACAGGAGTCATGAAAGTCGCAACAGTAGCAATATTACTCCCGTTTATTGTTCTTGCCGTTCCTATTATTGATATTACATTTTCTTCCCTGCGCAGAATATTTAAAGGGACATCCCCATTTGTGGCAGATGCAGAACATATTCATCATAAACTTTTGCATGCCGGATTTTCTCAGAAAAATACCGTTGTAATTTTGACATCTGTCGCAATTATATCAGGTGGGCTGGCATGCTTATTTGCAAGTCATAATGCCATAACATATTATTTCTACTTAACTTTAGCCCTTGTTATTATTATGTTAATTTTAAATTTTGTCAGGGTGTTGACAAAAAAATAAAGTTGTAATATAATGCTAAAAAATGAGTTTCTGATTACTCAGTTTCATTTGAATTTTGTAATTCTATATGGAATATTTAAGTGCAGATTCTCCCAGATTTCAATTAACTAAGTGTAATTGTACCTAATTAAATCTCATCAGAAAAGGATTTAGATACTATGGCAGTAGAAGCAGTAAACAACTATAATAGACAGGACACGTGTCTGGTTCCTATGGCAAAAGGAGCTACGGTCGGTGCTGCAATCGGATGGGCTTTAAAATATGGCTATCCTCTTAATCAGGATGAAAAGACAACAAAAGAATATTTGCACGCAATGGATGAAATTAAGAAAAGTAAAGAATCATTCAGCCCCTGGACAAGATCTTACATAGACGAAATTAAGTCAAAAAAAGAAAAATCATTAGCCGAAGATGTATTTGTAAATACTTATAGCGGATTAAAAAACGGAGAAAGAATCGGTAAAGCAAGAATTATAAAAGCTTACCGTGAAATTAACGCAAACAGTCCGGAAAATGCACCTGAATTAAGTCGCCTTTTTCATGAAGCAAAGTTTCAGGCAGAAAAAATGGCTAAAAAAGCCGTAAATTCGTATAAATTGGCAACAAAACATTTCAGACCAACCGGATTTTTTGTTGTAACCGGTGCTGTTACAGGTGCAATGGTGGCATTGTTACATGACATCATGAAAACAGAAGTAAAAAATTAAGATAGAGTATATAAAACCATTTATTAGTAATTGATTATGACAGGTCACAGGACCTGCCTTTTTATTATTAATAACCAAATAATTTAATTCTGTTTTGAGCCATATTTACTTCAAAACTTAATTCAAAGTCTTTGAAACTTTGTACAATATTTGCATCTTCTTTTACAAACAGTTTAAATCCATAAGCCAAGTTTTGAATACAAAAATAAATTTCGGGCATAATGCTCTCCTTATACTTCATCTTTAAACTTCAACTTCTATATAAAGTATTTTTCAATCCATGAATTTCAATAATTTTAGAAATATTAATAAATCGTAATAAAATAGATTCTATTACAATTTATAAATGGTAAATTTTTTTCAAAAAAAAGACCGGTTAGCCGGTCTTTTTTTTATAATTTTTTAGCATCTTTATTGTTTGTCCAACCGCCATTATTTCTTTGCGGCTGTTGAGGAGCATATCTGGCACTGTCATTTTTGATTTGTTCCATATAAATTTGCCCGTTTTTAACAACCTGCTGCAACTGGGTCAGATTATCTTCAAGACTTGTAAGAACCTGTTTTGCGTAAAGCTCTGCGCCTTCTCTGATTTTCATGGATTCTTCAGTTGCCTGAAGTCGTAATTGTTCAGCGTCCTGCATTGAAACATGCTTAATATTTTCCATCTCTGCAACGACTTCATTTTTAAGTCTTATACCGTCACGCTCAATTGCCTTTCTGATTTCAGATTCGCTAATCAGTCTGTTCGCTTCATTTTGAGCATCCTGAACGATTTTTGCAGCTTGTTGTTGTGCTTCATTCTGCAATTCTTCTTTACGTTTCATAAACACACGTGCTTCCTGAACTTCAGGGGGTAAAGCAGCATATATTCTGTCTATTAATGTTTCTATTTCTCTTTTATTTACTATTGCATACTTTGAAATTGAAAACCCGTCATCTAAGGTCATTTCAAGCATCTTTAACAAGTCATACACTTCATTTTGAGGCATGTTAATATCCCTTTATCCCTTTCGCATTTATTTATAATAATAATATATTACCTAAGCAAATTTTAATTGTCAAATAATTTTGTACCGCGTAATTACATATTTTAACATGTAATAAAAAGGTACTAAGCCAGTAGGGCAGTAAGGCACTAAGATATTACGATACTATTCTCTTTGATAGATACTCATCAACCGGCTCAGGTACAAATTTTGAAATATCTCCGCCATTTGCGTAAATTTCTTTTATAGTTGATGATGATATAAAATTATATTTTGGTTTGGTTGTCAAGAATACTGTCTTTATATCGTCACAAAGGGCACTGTTTGTTTGTGACAACTGCATTTCAAATTCAAAATCGGAAACAGCCCGAAGTCCTCTTATCAGAACATTTGCACCTCGTTTTTTTGCATATTCAATAGTTAATCCGTCAAATGAGTCAACTTCAGCGTTTTCAATATCTGTAATACTTTTTTTTATAAGTTCTACTCTTTCCTCGATTGACAAAAAGCCGCTTTTAGCTCCATTATGCGCAACTGCAATAATAACCTTATCAAAAATTCCCGCTGCATTTTTTAAAATATCCAAATGCCCGTATGTAATAGGGTCAAAACTCCCCGGATATATAGCGATTTTCATGTCAGTACTCCTTTTGTAATAATTATAACATGAGAAATTCGTAGAGAAGTGATAATACGGATAAGTTCATATAGAGAAATTTAATGCTAATTATATTGGGGAATAATCAATTCCTGTAAATTCTTAGTGTCTTATTGCCGCAGGGCTCTAGCATTCTATTCAAAAAAAAAGCTTCTTTTAAAGAAGCTTCCTTGGAATCTGTTACAATTCCTCGTGTAAAAGGTTAGTAGGTAGAAAGTAGAAGGTAGTAGTTTATATAATTAAGAAATTATATACTTTGTATATACTTATAAAGTATTTTGATTTTTTTGAATTGCAGAAAGCGATTAATTTTGTTACAAATATTAATATTTATAAAAAATAATCGGGATTTGAAAATACTTTCAAATCCCGATTAGTAGGGTTAGTTTATTTTTTAGGGTAAGTTAAATCAATCTTTTAATTAACCTGCTGTATATTTAGGTGCCATCAGTTTAACATCTTCATCTCTGGCTTTTTTAGCTTCTTGTAATTCTGCGTTGATTTCATCTAAAAGTGTTTTTAAAGTTTCTTGTTCCTGAGCAAGTTTTGTTCCTGAGCAAGTTTACCTTCTTCAACTTTCAGATTTTTTTGTTCTTCTTGCGCAGCTTGTTCGCGTCCCTGAATATACAATGTTCGCATAATATAATTTTGCATCATTTGCATTTGTTGCGGATTTTGTGCTGCCCCGCCCATTTGTTGCTGATACATCATTTGCATCATAGGAGCATTTGCCTGCATGTATTGCAGTGCTGTGTTGTGAGCATAACCGATGTAAGCCATCGATCTGCCCATCATTGAACCAGGTGAACTTAATAAGTCCCCGACCGAGATATTGCCATTTCCAACCATAGCGGCGTACTGCTGCAAATCCCGAAGTTTTTTCGAAATTTTCAAGAGTTTGTACTGGGTGTCAGATTTCCGACGCGCCAAGTCATGGACCCTTGCAGTAAACATTAGAAATCCCATAACTAACCTACCTTTTCAACTTTTAAAACTAACCTAATTTTTTTAACCTACACTTATATAAAAACATGCAACTTCAAGTAATTGCATGTTTTTAGCCATTTATTAAGTTTTGTAAAGTTGTTTTAAATTAATTGTTAGTAGGAACTTTTTCTACAACTTTATCAATCAAGCCGTAATCTTTTGCTTCATAGGCAGATAAGTAATGATCACGTTCACAATCTTCTCTGACTTTTTTAGGATCTTGGCCTGAATTTTTTGCGATAATGTCAATTAACATATCTTTCATTCGCATAATTTCTTTTGCTTCCAGTTCTATATCGGTTGCCTGGCCTCTTGCTCCGCCGAGTGGTTGGTGAATCATTATTCTTGAGCTTGGCAAAGACATTCTTTTACCTTTTGCACCTGAGCAAAGCAAAAATGCACCCATAGATGCGGCTTCTCCAAGACATATCGTCGCAACATCGGCTTTGATAAGATTCATTGTGTCGTAAATAGCCATACCTGCCGTAATTACCCCGCCCGGGCTATTTATGTATAACATTATGTCTTTTTCCGGGTTTTCGCTATCAAGAAGCAATAATTGTGCAACAACAGAATTTGCTACATCATCATCAATTTCTGTTCCAAGGAAAATTATTCTTTCTCTCAAAAGTCTTGAAAAAATATCAAAAGAACGTTCCCCTCTTGAAGATGCTTCTATAACGGTAGGGACATAGCCCATTATTTTCATATATGTTTCCTGATCCATTTCTCTCTCCTTTTTATAGATTTTATATTAAATATCGGATTTTCGCAAGTAACTTACCTGTATTACATGAATTATATGATAGGCATGTCAATTTTATTATTATTTGTTTACAATTTGTTTGATTTTTTTCATGTTTGATATATTATGATACCGTAAGCCGAATTAAAGAAGAATGTGAAGAACCACATTCTTTTTTAAAGGTCAAAAAAATAAGTAAAATAAAGGAAATAAAACAATGGGTATCAAAGGAAAATTAGACAAAATGGTAGTTCTTGCTTGTGAAGAATGCAAAGAAAGAAACTACACAACTACCAAAAACAAAAAGACATTAAAAGAAAGAATGGAATTAAACAAATATTGTCCAAAGTGCAAAAAACACACTGCACATAAGGAAACGAAATAGTAAAGATATTAAGGCACTAAGGCACTAAGATAATAAGAATAATTTCTTACTGCCTTAGTATCTCAAACCTTAGTATCTTTGGTTATGCGTCCTTAGTTCAGTTGGTAGAACGTCGGTCTCCAAAACCGGATGTCGAGGGTTCGAGTCCTTCAGGGCGCGGTTTATATATATAAGGATTAAACATATGAATGATGCAATGGAATCGATAAAAACATATTTTAAAGGTGTAAAAGCGGAATGGGGCAGAATCAGCTGGCCTGAGCGCAGACAGATTGTTGCGGAAACAATTTCTGTTATAGTTATTGTATTTGTCTTCACAATAGCGATTTATTGCATGGATTTGATATTCAAAGGGCTTTTGAGTTTAGTAAATAAAATATAACCAATAATTTTATAAAGGTGGCTTATGACTAAGAAAGAAAAAACAATGGAAGAACAACTTAATGAAGATATTGCAGCTGAAAAAGCAGCGCAAGAAGCAGAAGTTGAAGAACATGAATCAAAGAAAAACAAAAAAAGATGGTACATTGTTCATACTTATTCAGGATATGAAAACAAGGTTAAGGTTAATCTTGAAAAACGTATAGAATATATGAACATGGCTGATAAGATTTTTAGGGTTGAGGTTCCTCAAAAGACTGTTGTTCAGGTAAAAAGCGGTAAAAAACAGGAAAAAGAAGAAAAAATCTTCCCGGGTTATGTTCTTGTTGAAATGATTATGGATGAAGACAGCTGGTATGTCGTAAGACACACATCGGGTGTAACTAAATTCGTTGGTTCTGTTAAAAAACCAATTCCTGTCAGAGAAAGCGAAATTAAAAGAATATTGCACAGAACTTCATCTCAGGTTGAAAAAGTTGAACTTGATGTTAAAGTTGGGGATAAAATCAGAATTGTATCCGGTCCGTTCGCAGACTTTGATGCAGAAATTATTGAAGTTTATCCTGATAAATCAAAACTTCGTGCAAATGTTTCAATTTTCGGACGTGAAACTCCGGTTGAATTGGAATATAATCAGATAAATAAATTATAAAATATAGTTTGAAAGTTCGCAGGATTGATAGTTTNNNTTTCAAACTTTCAAACTCAAAACATTTCAAACTGTAAGGTACACACAAAACTGTGGAAGAGGCAGCGCCTCGTTATTACCACAAAAGGAGAAAAAAATGGCAAAAAAAGTAGTAGGAAAAATCAAACTTCAAATTGAAGCCGGAAAAGCAAATCCGTCACCTCCTGTTGGTCCTGCTTTAGGTCAACACGGTGTTAACATTATGGATTTTTGTAAGCAATTCAATGCGAAAACACAGGACAAAGCAGGATATATTATTCCTGTAATTATTGATGTTTATGAAGACAGAAGTTTTACTTTTGTGATCAAATCACCACCTGCTCCTGTATTGATTAAAAAGGCCTTGAATTTACCAAAAGGATCTGCTGTTCCTAATAAAGATAAAGTAGGCGAAATCACAAGAGCGCAATTGGAAGAAATTGCAAAAACTAAAATGGATGACTTAAACGCTACAACTATGGAAGCTGCTGTTAAGATGATTGCAGGTTCTTGCAGAGCAATGGGCGTAACAGTTAAAGAAGATTAGTACAAGATGGAAGGACGAAAGTCCGTTAATACCACGAAAGGAAAATTAAAATGTCAAAATTAACTAAAAAACAACAAAAAACTCAGCAGATGATGGAAGGTTTCAATCAACCTGCAACAGCTGTTGATGCTATAAAAAAATTACAGGAAATTTCAAAAGAAGTTTCTAAATTTAATGAAACCGTTGAATGCCACATGAGATTAGGTATTGATGTTCGTCAGGCAGATCAGCAAATCAGATCAACTGTTGTATTACCTGCAGGTTTGGGTAAAACAGTCAGAGTTTGCGTTATCGCAAAAGGTGCAAAAGCATCTGAAGCAACAGAAGCAGGAGCTGATTTTGCAGGTGCTGAAGAAATTATCGACAAAATTTCAGATGGCTGGTTTGAATTTGATACATTGATTGCAACACCTGACTGTATGGGTATGCTCGGTAAACTCGGTAGAGTTTTAGGGCCAAAGGGCTTAATGCCAAACCCAAAAACAGGTACTGTAACAATGGATATTGCAAAAGCAGTTAAAGATGCTAAAGCAGGTAAAGTTGAATACAGAGCTGACAAACAGGGTATGATTCACTGCCCTATCGGTAAAGTTCAGTTTGCTGAAGAAGATTTGATTAAAAACTATGCTACATTGGCTGATGCAGTTTTGAAATCAAAACCGTCTTCTGCAAAAGGCACTTATGTTAAATCAGTTTATTTGTCAACAACAATGGGTCCCGGAATCAAATTGGATCCAAAAACCTTTGCTGCTGAAGTAAAAGAATTGGTTTAATAATATAAACTCATTAACAAAAAAACACCTGATAATTTCAGGTGTTTTTTTAATTGAAAAATTATGCTGCGTATTTTGCAGGATTAATATCTTTCAATTTATCCGCCAAAATAATAACATAATCTATTATGCTTCTTTCTGCATCAGGTTTTGCTTTTGATTTTTTGGCAAAATTTTCAATCAGTACATAAATAAGATTTTTTGCACGATTTGCTCTATCTTCATTTCTGGGCATAATGCTCTTTGCAAAATTCATGGCTTTTGCCGCTTTTGCTTTTGGTGCAACATTACTAGCAGCTGACATTACAGCTTTCACTGGGGTAACATTCATAGACATAACATGACCTACCTTTCCAAGTACTACATCATTATTTCTTCACTTGAATTTTATAAAATTTTTTTTTGAACTTTTTGCACAATTGACATAAATTGTTACAATTTTTATAATAATAATAGATTTAGGTTTGGTTGGGAATAGAATTGACAGAAGAAACTGCAGGAAATAAAAATTGTGTGCGTCCGTGGGGTTTTTACAGAGTAATTGCTCAGGGTAAAAATTATGCGGCAAAGATTCTTCATGTTAATGTCGGGCAGAAATTATCCGTTCAGTCGCATAAATACAGAAGTGAACATTGGGTCATTGCCTGCGGAAAGGCAAAGGTTTTACTCAATGATAAGGAATTTGAATTAGAAGTCGGGCAAAGTGTTGATATCCCTGTAAACGCTATTCACTCTCTTGCAAATCCTTTCGGTGAAGAACTTGAAGTTTTGGAATTGCAAATGGGCGAAACAATATCAGAAGATGATATCATAAGGTACTCCGATATTTACGGAAGAATTTAAATTTCATCAAATTCAGATATTTTAATATCATGAAAGCCGTCTTTTAGGGCTTCAAGCGGTTCTTTTTTGTATAATAGTGCATCACTTATTTGCAAATTAGATATTAAAACTTCATCGGTGCCTGTTCTGTATGCCAGATGCGTCGGACTTTTCCCGTCTTTCAAAAATGTTGTTGGAATTTTTAAATAATTTAGCAATTCAGTAAATTTATTCCAAATATCCTGACTTGGCTTTGTGTTTTTTGAACCAACCAGAACGGCTTGTAAATTTTTATCTTTTAAATCTATATTATTTCTGAGAAATTCGAGTACATTAGAAAAAATATGATTATTTTTATTCAGGGGTATAAGGTGCATTAATACGGCCTTATCACCGTTGGTAATTAGGCATGATGTGCAGTCACAGACTCTTTGCGTAAATACATCTTTGCCGACACGGCTTGAGCTGATTGCCCATGGGTAATCGACCAGATTGTCACGGCTAAATGAAGACGTAATTTTATTAAAATTCGTCCATGATGTCGGAACTATTTTTGATGTAAAAGATATTTCCTGCATTTAATAGATATAAAACCGAAAAAATAAAAATTTGCGTTCTTTGTACGGATGTAAAATATTTGGATTATTTTTATCTCTTATATACAACGGCTTGCGTTTTTGTTCTTTTTCTTTTTTTTGTTTTTTAGGCGGGGTATGAGTTTTAATATCAGACTTTTTGTATAAATCGGGCATTTTTCCGTTTTCTTGTACATATTTTGCATATTCTATTTGTTTGTCAAAATGTTGCTGGGGTTTTGAGCGAAATTCATTTATTATATCGAAGTATTTATTTTGATATTTTTCCCACGGAACAAAATTTACAAGGGCAGAAATTATCATAAACAGAAATATAGAGATGGCTAAAACTTTTTTCATGAACTAATTTTATCAGTATCATGAATAAATGTAAAATAATTGTTAATAAATTAAGTGTAATTTATAATAATGTTGGGGATTAACCCCTACGGCACTTCGTGCCACTTCCCCTTAAAAGGGGCAGAACAATATGTAATATGTAGGTTGGTATTACTATACCGACAATGAAATAATAAAAAAGAAGGAGAGATATATGATTAAAAAATTTACTGCGTTGATGGCGCTTTTTATCACATCAATTGCTCCTGCTTTTGCAAGTGAAGCGGATTTGGTCGTTCCGAGTATCAAGTCGATTTCTCCAAACAGTTATATTTTACTGTTAATCGGTCTTGGTATTTCTGTTTTGCAGCGGTTGGAAACACAATTTTCGAAACCTGCAAAACATATTTAATTCAGCAGGGAAAATTTTTACTCGCATTGGAAATCGTAATTGGTGCGTGTATTGCGTTTTATTTTGGTTATTTGCAGGAAATGGGTCTGGCAGGAGTTTTGACTATCCTTGGCTGGTCTGTAATCGGTATTTTGGGCTCTTACGCAGTTGCATGGTTTGGTATCAGAATGAATACTCTGGCAAATGCAAGAACAGCTTTTGCATCATTAAAAGGTAATCCGTTGAATATTCTGAATATTCCTCTTAAAGCAGGTATGAGTATCGGGGTTCTTTTGGTATCTGTTGAACTTATTATGATGCTTGTAATTTTATTATTTGTACCGGGCAAAATTGCCGGTGCCTGCTTTATCGGTTTTGCTATCGGTGAATCGTTAGGCGCATCTGCACTTCGTGTTGCAGGCGGTATTTTTACAAAAATTGCCGATATCGGTTCTGACTTGATGAAGATTCAGTTCGGCATCAAAGAAGATGACCCTCGTAACCCGGGCGTCATTGCAGATTGTACAGGGGACAACGCAGGTGATTCAATCGGGCCTACGGCTGACGGGTTTGAAACTTATGGTGTAACCGGTGTTGCTCTTGTAAGTTTCATTTTGCTTGCTGTTTTGGGTGACAAAAATCAGGTTCAGCTTTTGGCTTGGATTTTTGTAATGAGATTTTTAATGATTGTAACCTCTATGGTTGCATACGGAATAAATGCTTTGTGGGATAAGTTTGTTTATTCCAAAAAGCCGGAAAAATTTGACTTTGAAGTTCCTTTGACCAGACTTGTATGGATTACTTCAATCTTGTCAATCGGTATGACTTACGGGGTCAGCTGTTGGTTATTGAATCCTTTGGGACATGGAATTTGGGCTGTTTTGGCAACAATTATTTCATGCGGAACTTTGGGTGCTGCTTTAATTCCTGAATTTACCAAGATATTCACTTCTCCGAAAGCAAAACACACTGAAGAAGTTGTTACTGCTTCAAGAGAAGGCGGATCATCTTTGACAATTCTTTCAGGTATTGTTTCAGGGAACTTCTCAGGATTTTGGATTGGCGCAGTAATTGTATTTTTGATGGCACTTGCTTATGTTGCAAGTACATTTATTCCTGACTCTTTGATGCAATATTCATCTGTATTTGCATTTGGTCTTGTTGCGTTCGGGTTTCTTGGAATGGGTCCTGTTACTATTGCGGTTGACTCATACGGTCCTGTAACAGATAACGCACAATCAGTTTATGAATTATCACTGATTGAAGATATACCGGATGTGGCTAATGAAATTGAAAAACAATATTCATTTACTCCTGATTTTGAAAATGCAAAGAAATATCTTGAAGAAAATGACGGAGCAGGTAACACCTTCAAAGCAACTTCAAAACCGGTATTAATCGGTACGGCAGTTGTTGGTGCTACAACAATGATTTTCTCATTGATTCTTGTTATTCAAAATACATTGGGTATCAAGCCGGAAATGATTTTGAATTTATTAAACCCATATACGCTTTTGGGTCTGCTTATGGGTGGTGCTGTAATCTATTGGTTCAGCGGTGCTTCAATGCAGGCGGTTACAACAGGTGCCTACAGAGCAGTTGAATATATTAAAGAAAATATCAAGCTTGGTGACAGCGATGAAAAAAGTGCAAATGTTGCAAATTCAAAAGAAGTTGTAAAAATTTGTACTCAATATGCGCAAAAAGGTATGATAAATATCTTTATCGCTCTGTTTACATTCGCTTTGGCTTTGGCTTGTTTGTCAGCGCCGGGTGAAAAAACTCAGCTTGCTGTTTCATTCTTTGTAAGTTATCTGATTGCAATTGCAATTTTTGGTTTGTTCCAGGCGGTATTTATGGCTAATGCCGGCGGCTGCTGGGATAACGCAAAGAAAATTGTAGAAGTTGATTTGGCTGAAAAAGGAACACCGTTGCATGAAGCAACAGTTGTCGGTGATACGGTTGGTGATCCTTTCAAAGATACTTCTTCAGTTGCAATGAATCCGATTATTAAATTTACAACTTTGTTTGGTTTGCTTGCGATGGAAATTGCCATAAACGAAAACTTCCGTCAGATTGCGCCTTATGTCGGTATCGTATTTTTAATAATTGCATTAATCTTTGTAATACGTTCATTCTACGGAATGAGAATCCCGACAAAGAAGGGGTAGATTACAAATAAATAATATTTAATTATAAATAGTCCTCGCTTATCTGGTGAGGGCTATTTTTTTTAAGTAGGTTGGTGTGCCACCCCGACAATTAAACTTGAAAGATTGCTAAAAATTTGATAAAATCTCGTTATGGATAATATCGTTGAAAAGTTAAAGGCGCTTGGGTTTAATTCGTACGAAGCAAAGGTTTATATCGCTTTATTAAAAAAATACCCCGCAACAGGTTATGAAGTGTCGCAAATGGCTGATATTCCGCAGTCGAGGGCTTACGAT
>CADCNV010000024.1 GCA_902802825.1 uncultured bacterium
TGCCGTTAGGCAAAAACACATATTACCGCGTAAGCGGTCTTATGCTGCCGAAGGCAGTATTGTACCATAGCGTGTTTTTCTTTTCGGTTCACTTTTCTTGCTTGGTTGTTCGCCTTTAACGTGACTACGTGCCCTGCTTGTCTTGCTATCGCAAGCCAACACCGGCACTTCGCACTCGGCTCACAATCCGCTTTTGCGTCGCAATCAAAAAGAAAAGTGAACTAAGAGAAATATTATTTCTCAAATATATTCCTATAATATGTTTTATGAAATTTTTAACTTGTATTCATTGTAAAATGAATTATAAAATATCCAAAGGATCAACATCCACAGTCATTCGGATGTCTTTTGGAGCATTTATTTTATTCAAAAAACTTGAAATAAACTGATGTCCTTTATCTTCGAGCTTATTTTTTATAAGAATCTGAAAACGCCATAAGCTGTTTATTCTTTCAATTACGCATGGAGTCGGTCCAAGAACATCAAGCCATTCCCCAAATCCGAATTTGTCAGTCATTGTACGCAATCTCAGTGCAATTTCTTGCGCCGATTTCTCCGCCCTGAATTTATTTTCGCTTGACATAATTATTCTGATAATTTGGCTGAACGGCGGATAGTCAAAATCTTCTCTTGATACAATTTCTTTCTTGTAAAAATCCGCATAATTTTGTGATTTTGCACTTTCCAAAGCATAATATTCCGGATTATATGTCTGGAAAAACACTCTGCCTTTAAATTCTCCTCTGCCGGCACGTCCTGCAACCTGAGTTAAAAGTTGAAATCCCCGTTCTGAAGCCCTGTAATCAGGGAGATTAAAGCTTGCATCGGCACTTATAACTCCGACAAGAGTGACATTCGGGTTATCAAGACCCTTTGCAATCATTTGAGTCCCGACAAGAATATCAATTTCGCCTTTCTGAAATTTTTCCAAAAGTTTTATATGCTCGCCTTTACGGCTCAAAACGTCACTGTCTATTCTTGCTATATTATATCCCTGAAAAATTTCCGCAATGTATTCTTCAATTTTCTGTGTTCCTGTTCCTGAATTTTTCAGACCCTCAAAACCGCAATTCGGGCATTTGTCGGGGAAATATTCAGCATGGTTGCAATAATGGCACTTTAGCATATTATCTTTTGAGTGCCATATCATTGGAATTGCGCAATTCGGACATTCTATGACATGTCCGCAGCCCTGGCACTGGGTATATGTTGAATAGCCCCTTCGATTTATGAGCAAAATAACTTGTTGTTTCTCATCTAAAGTTTCTTTTATAGCATGAATTAACGGCTGCGAAATAAGATGCTTATAAGCTGCCTGCCCGTATTCCTGCATGTTGATAACCGTAACAGGTGCAACTTTTGCATTATTATAACGCTTCAGCATTTGATATAAGTGTCCTGAATTAACGGCATAATAATAGCTTGAAATATCAGGAGTCGCAGAACCCAAAATAAGCGGACAATTATTAAACTGTGCCAATTTTTTTGCGACATGCCTTGCATCATAGCGAGGTGCAGGAGAAGTTTGTTTGTATGCGCTTTCATGCTCCTCGTCAATTATAATTAGGCCAATATTTTGTAATGGCGCAAAAACGGCACTCCTTGCTCCGGCAAGAATTTTAATTTCGTTTTTATAAAGCTTTTGCCAAACATCATAGCGCTCGCCTTCTGATATGCTTGAATGCCAAATCGCTACATCTTTTGTCCCGAATTTTTTTGCAAGCCGCTTGGTAAGTTGTGATGCGAGAGCAATTTCAGGAGCAAGAAAAAGTACATTTTTACCCGATTTTATTGTGTCATCAATAAGTTTAAAATAAACTTCTGTTTTCCCGCTTGCAGTCACCCCATGAACAAGTATTGTCGGATTTTTTTCTTTTTTTATTTGGTTTGTAATACCAAGATAAACTTCATTCTGTAATTCTGATAATTCATTTAGCGGTTCGGTTTTATCAATGTTTAAAATATCTAACGGGTTGCGGTAAATTTCTTCTTCGCAAATTTTAACGCATCCCAATGCCTCAAGTTTTTTAATTGTTGCTCTTGTTGTTTTGGCAAGTTTTTCAAAAGCAACCAGTGGTATTTTCCCTTTGGCTTTTAATAATTCTAACACTGCCAGTTGTCTTTTTGTTGCACCAAAATCACGGACATATTCAACTGATAATTCTGTTTTTAGAGATTTTTCAATAAGTTTTAGAGGAATAGCAGTATTTAAAACCGTAATTAAATCAGTGCAATAATAATTTGCGACCCATTCGAGAAGTTTCAGGTATTCTGCAGAAAATAACGGTGTTTCTTCTAAAATTTTTGTTATTGGCTTTGCTTTAATCTCAGGCGGTAAATAATCACTGAATCCGACACAAAAAGCATTTATCATACCCTGTCTGCCAAACGGAACCAACAGTGCCTGACCGATTTTTATTTTATTTTGAAAATGCAGAGGAATTTCATAACTGAATGTTCGCACTCCCATTGCCTTGATATTCACAAGACAAACTGCATATTTATGCGTTGTGGTGCTGTTTTTGGCATTTTCGTCATTTACTTCCTCACGTTTTTTTAAGGTAAGTTTTTGCTCAAATAATTTGTTTTGAATAACATCTGCCATAATTATAATTTATAACAAAAAGTTGAAATTTTGTCATTCTGAACTTGTTTCAGAATCTTAAAATTTCAACTTTTAAATTATTCTGTTTCTTTAATTTACTCTGCTTCAGCCATAAGTTCTTGTTTTGCTTCTTCTATGGCCTCTGTCAAAAGGTCTAATTGTTCAGCGGTGAAAGTTACCCCTTTCTTGGTTGGAATCCAGGTTGCTCCGCCATCATTAGTAAAAAATATTCTCATATTGAGATAATTTGTTCCTTTATATTCGCTCAAAGAAATCTGTAATTGTTCTGTTTCCGAACGTTCAATAGTTGCTAAAATTTTTCCGTCTGCCATGATTTTTCTCCTTCTTAAAAAATATAAAACAATTATACACTAAAAGTTTAAAATTACATTTATCCTTTAATCATTTGTTCTAAAAGACTGTCGTGTTTTTGGAATGCAAAGTTCACATCAGCAGGTGCGCTCTGAATTTTTGGCTGCGGTGCATTTTTTGGTGCGACTTCATAAGTCTTGATTGAGCGTTTGCCTGTTAATCTCTGCATGAAGTTATAATATTTTTTCTTAAATCCGGTTGAATTATTTTGTTTTGTTTCAATATCAATAAGTTCATCTCTTGTATGGGCTTTGACCGGGATTCCGACAGAACTTCTTGTCAAAATTTCACCCAATGTTGTATCTGCAAGGGTTATCCAGCTCATTCCCAATAATGATGCGTTATATGAATTCCTGAAGGTTGAATTGAACAAGTCAATCAATAATGTCTGATAGAACAATCTTGATCCTTCCTGAACAAATCTTTCTTTGAATTTTGTGCTCGCACCTTCTTTATCGTTTCCGTTAGATTTCAACATTACCATATTATAGTTATCAGTCATTAAGAACCATATTGTTGCAACAGATGCTGCTGTTTTGGCAAGATTGGATAATTCCGCATTTGAAACATTTGACATTGAATCTCTGTTAAATGCGTTTGTCATATTGATTTTGATAAAGTCTTCAAATTCGCTTGCACTCATTTTGCCGCTTGCAAATGCCTGTGCTTTTTTGCTGATTTTGTCAAAACTTGTTGCAAGTGCATCTATATCTTTTGGCATAGATTTCGGTTTTGCTTTTCTGAAAAGATTTCCGATTTTTTCATCTATCATCCAATAAGGAAGTGTTACTGTATTCCATATAAATTTGAACGGTGCAATAATAAAGTTCACAAATGGTTTTACTGAAACTTCTTTGCCAAATACACTAAACATTTTATCCCTTGAACCCAAATCGAGGAATTCTTTCCCGTTGATATTTTTAATTGCAGATTTTCCGACTCTTTCATATTGATCTGCAAGCTGAGTGTAGCCGTTCTTTCTCAAAACGCTGACTGTTGCTTCAAATTTTGCAGGTGCAACGTGGTATGCAGTGCTTGTAATATTCTTATAAAACTGTGTAAATGGTCTGTATATTACTTTATCTTCAAATGTTTTAACCGCATTATCCGCATTTAGTTTTTCTTTATTAATTCCTAATTTTGCTGATTTTTCGGCATTCATATTTTCAAAGAATTTTAATGCAGCATTTTTAACAGCAGGAATATTTTTGAACCCTTTAATTGCATATCCTGCCGCAAGTACAACAGCAGACGCTTTCATCAACGTGTCAAATGATAACAACGGTTTTTGCTGTTCTTTCATTTTAACTTCTTTATTATCAGTGCTTCCGGTAGAAGAAACCTGAGCATTTGGTTTAATTTCCGCTTCCGGAGCATGTTCTCTTTTGTTGATTTCTCTTGCTTTTTCAGGAGAAATTCTTGTAATATGCTTGCCGTTTGACAAACGTGAGAACATTTCGGTTATCAGAACCGTTATACCTGTTGTTAAAACGATTCCGAATTTTGATTTGTTTATGAATTTTTGGAAAGCCCCCATTGTTATGAGTGTTAAATATCCGCTTGTTAATATTCTGCTTGTTTCTTGTTTGAACCTTGTCTTACGTTCTTTTTCTGCAGCTTTTGGATCATCGTCCATCATTCTTGACAGGTTATAAGCATCATTTGCCAAAAATACTGCAGGAGGCAAACCGGAAACTAGTCGGTTTAGGGCTCTTTCATGCTTTGTATCATAGTTACCTGTTTTGTAATCAAACGGTTTTGTAATAGTTTGAAATACGCTTGATTGCATATTTTTTTCAACTTCAGCAGTTATTTTTTCCAAAGCTGTTTCATCAGGTGCAACGCCATGAAGCTTTTTATACCCCTCTATTGCATCTTTTAATTTATTTTCTCTGTATGTGATTAAACCTACAAGAGAATTTACTTTTTTATCAATTTTTGAGCGTTGTCTGATATTTTTGAACATTGGTAATTTCAATGTACTTTCAGACCATCCTTTTAAGCCGGGGATTTTTCCTGCCATTTCAACAAGACCGTTTAGTACATCTCCGGGTAATATTTTGAACGGATATAAAATACCATCCCAGGCCAAATGCGGGATGGTTTTTTTATGGATAGTGATATTATCACCATCCATAGAAATCAATTTATTTGTTCTTTTGCGGTGAATAATAGCAACATCATTTAAAAGTTCTTCACCCATGTCGCCAAGATATTTTCTTGTAAATTCAAGGAATGCCTGTTTGCTGTATGTTTTTTCAAGTGGTTTATACAACTTTGGCATAAAAGAAAGACCTTTAAAACTTAAATCATGGTGATTATTGTTTAAAGGTCTCTCAATATCTCGATTATTATTTTGCGGATAGGAATTCCAACTGCCGACAGAAACTCCGTTTTTAGGGGATAGATACCCCATCTTTTCTCGATGCTGGTCTATTCGGAATTTTGTTACGCTATCCACTAACATTTTATTCTTCCCACCTTTTGGTATTCTCTTTCATTTTAAAACAAAAAGCAATATTTTTTTGCGCAAACTTTACAAGTATTTACATTAATTATTTGATTAAGGCAGTAAGGCACTAAGATACTAAGTAAGGTACTAAGAAGATTTAAGAATTGATTGGGACAGCAGGGCACTAAGATATTAAGGCAGTAAGACTGTTCAAAATTAATATTAGTATCTCAGTGCCTTACTGCCTCAGTATCTTAGTGCCTTTAATTAATGGTAAAGCTGCAACATTATATACAAATTCGTGCTCCGGGAAACTTTCAGGAATATCTTCCCATAAGCGTAAAACGGTTTGGTTGGACAACATTTGCAGAATCTCTTTTTTGTTCGTGCAAAGCGGGTAACAATAAGGAATATTACCATTTAATCTTGGAATTTTAATTAAATTGTATTTATTAAATTTTTTTGCATAATGATTAAATATTTCAATTCTTTGTTTCTTGTCCTGCTCAAAATTAATTGTATTCATTTTGTTTTCAACGTCAGGTGAAATAAGTTTTATATGTTCATTATTTAAAATCAGTTCGTTATGTCTGAATTGTTCATAATCAATAATTCCTCCGCACACGTCATTCAGAGGAGCAAAATCTTTAGATTCCACACTTTGTTCTGAATGACAAAAGATTTTGCCCCGAGGAATCTCATTAGTGTTGAGTTTCAGATTGTCATGCTCAAAATTCATGCTTTGGTATTTTTTTATATATAAATAAGCTCCGTTTTGAACAGGGAAAAATTTACGCAGAGAATTAAAACTTGCAATCCCGAAATGCGGGGAATAAAAAGCATGCGTGTTATCAGTTATAAGATTTTTATATCTTTTTTCTAATATTTCGCAATTATCGGTAAATAAGCCGAAGTAATTGATATACAAAATAAAATCGTCAGGTCTGAATTCGCCGGCAGGCATGAAATTTTTATCAATATGATAAAAATTGATTTTACAATTTTCTTCTCTTATTGCTTGCCATATTGTTTTACAAGAATAATACGGAATAAAAATTTCTTTTATTCCGTATGTTCTTATAATAACTTTAAGACAATTTCTGCCGAGATTTAGTTTGTATTGCATATTAGCGATTATGTGCCTCAAAAAGTGCCTGTAAAAGCTCCTGACCTTTAATCATTGTTTTGTAATCAACGTATTCTCTTGCAGAATGCATATTGCAAACGGTTGCAAGCCCTAAAAGGTATGGAGAAAATCTTTCTCCTTTTGCGTTTGTTTTATTTGCATAGATGTGTGTTTCAGCACCTGCGTGAAATGATGAAATTTCAGGTTCAATCCCGATTTTTCTTGCTACTGTTTCAAAAAGAATAGGCATATATTCATCATCATTTTTTTCAAACATCGGCATTTTTACGGTGAAAGTAATATCAGCATGAGCAATTCCGTCATGTTCTTTGTTAAATTCATCAACTATTCTCTGCATTTTGGCTATAAGTTCATCTTCTTTTTGTTTATTTGAACTTCTGATTGAATAAGTTGCGTGTGCATCAGTGTTTATAACGTTTGTTACCGTAACATCGCCTGATTCAATTCCGCCGATATTGCATGAGGTGACAACCTGTCCGTTTTCGGTATAGAAAACGCCTTGCGGGAGTTTGGAAACTAAATCTGCAATGAGTTTTGTCGCATTTGCTCTTGTCGGGTCACCAATGTCGTTGCCTGAGTGCCCGCCTTTTGGTGCATTTACTTTCAAATCTGCCATTACATAGCTTGCTCCTGCCACAAGACACTGCCCAAGAGCATCGCTGTCTAATACAAGAACATATTTAGAATTGATTTTGCTAAAATCTGTATTTTTAATACCGCTCATTGAATCTTCTTCATCTCGGGTAAAATGGACTTCAAGTCCGCCGTGAGATAAATCAGTTCTTTTATTTAAATATTTGGCAAAATAAAGTGCATTGGCAACTCCTGCTTTATCATCAGCACCCAAAGTTCTGGCTTTTGCCTTGATTAAATCTCCGTCTAAATGAGGAATAACAGGCGAATCGTCACCGATTACATCCAAATGTGCAGACAGTAAAATCGGTTCTTTTGTCTTGTCTGTTGCCGGAACTGTTATATAAATATTTTTATAATCGTCTTGTTCGCAGTTTAAATCATTTTCTTTGCAATAATTGCAAATCCAATCGATAACTTTTTCTTCCCCTCTTGATGGTGACGGAATTTCCGCAAGTGAACAAAACAGGTCAATAAGTTCGTTTTCTTTTCTCAATTCTTCAATATTCATAATTGCTCTCCATAAAAAAGGGCGGGTGAAATAACCCGCCCGCTAAATCTCTTATGCAGGATTTTCTTCCTTGTCATCTTTTTGCTTATTGATTAAATCCTGTAATTTACTTTTTATTTCTTCGCCTTTTTTCTGCAATTCGCCGATTGCATCGTCTGTTTTTGACTGAATTTGTTTAGCGGTTTCGTCTGCTTTTCTGAGCATTTCTTTTGCTCCGTTTGCAATTTCATTTCTTGTTTCTTCACCTGATTTAGGAGCAAGCAAAATACCTGCAACAGCACCGATTGCGCCGCCTACAATGAAACCTGCTATAAATTTTCCTGCTGACATAATTCGATTCTCCTTTACTGTTATACTCACATATTTTAATCTGATTATTTTAATTTTTTATTCGACAAATTGTTTATTTTTTCTTACCAAATAAGTTGTAAATGGCAATAAAACCTTTCAAAAATCCGTTCATTAAATTCCCTGATAAAATCTTTGTTTTTGTCAAGGCATTTTCAAGGCCCAATTTTACACTGCCTACACCGTCACTTGTATTTTGAACTATATTGTTGAAAGATTTCAGCGCCTTATTTACCTCATCAAGAGTCGGTTTTAATTCATTATTTACAATATCTGTTGTTTTGTTTATGTTTCGGGCAAGTTTTGAGCAGTCGTATATTAACTTAGCCAAAAAACCAAGTACAATAACGCCCATAGCAACTAATGAAACTAAACTGTAATTAAGAACTGCTTCGGATATTTCTACACTCATTATAAATTCCTTTCTTAGTAGTCAAATTCACTGTCTGAATGATTATCAATATCTTCCAGCTCTTTTGCTTTAAGCATTTTTTTTGATTTTATCGCATTATTGATTTTTCTGAATTGTCTCTCCAGCTTATATCTGACCAAATCAACAGATTCAAGTGCCTGTTTTTTTGCATCAATAATTTGCGGAGCGTGTTTTTCATAAAAATCGCACGCGGTATCTTTCAATTCTTTTCTTGATTCTTCACCTGATTTTGGGGCAAAAAGTACACCGCCGATAATTCCGCCGATTACTCCCGCTATTATACCCATCGAGAATACAAAAGCATCATTTTTTTTGCACATAGTTGTAAACCTCATAACTTAATATAACGTAATAATAATATCATGTTTTTTCCGCTTTTTCAAGAGTTTTAATGATAAATCAAACTATGCAATGGTTTGAGATAGTTTTTTGATAAAATCTTTTATATCAAATGCCAGTTCTATTGTGGTTATAATCTTTTTGCCATTGGTATTCAAAGCAAAGAATAATGCCGTAGTTACAATATTTTTTAATAGTTTAAATTTAAACTCATCTTTTTTCGACTGAAGTTTTTGTTCAAATTCGTTCATTTTGAGCAATAATTTATTAAGCGAAATTCTTAAAGATAAAAATCCGCGTTCTATTTCAGGGGTTATTTCGGTTATTTGATTATTCAAATCACAGATTTTTTTATCAAGTTTCAGTATGAAAGATATAACCTGACAGGTTATAATAACTTCAGCAGTAATAACTATTACGATAAAAAGTGTCAGCATAATTTTCCTTTTTTGTATTATACTTTATATTATAATATACTTTTATTGGTATAATTTCAATACATTTAAAGGAGTATTTGAGTCAGAGGGAATGTTTGGATTTTATATAGCATTATTATTTTCAAAGCTTGCATATTTGACAATTAAACTTTTGAAACATTCAGGAGGGACATCTTTTGCAGGAATGTTGGCATTAAAAATTTGTCCTGACTTCCTTAAGTACTGCAGAAAATATGTTAAACCCTACGTTACTGCTGTTACGGGAACGAATGGCAAAACGACAACATCAGGAATTTTGGCTCAGATTTTGGAACAGGATAATAACAGAGTTATACACAATGTAAAAGGTGCAAACATGCTTACAGGTATTGCAAATGTTTTTGCACTTAAGCTCCCGTGCAAAAAATTTGATTATGCGGTGCTGGAATCTGATGAAGCATATTTGACCAAATTGTATGATTATCTTCCATCTGATTTTTTAATAGTAACCAATCTTTTCAGAGATCAGCTTGATCGTTACGGAGAACTTGAAACCACTGCAGGATTCATAAAAGATGCCATAGATAAAGCAGATCCTATACTCTTTTTGAATGCGGATGATCCTTTGGTTGCAAATTTAGGCAAAGAAAAAGAGGTATTTTATTACGGGTTTGAAGAAGTGGAATTTTGTTCGGACAAGCATAAATCATCTTCTTCTGCTCCGAGTGAAGTTTTTAAATGTATTTGCGGAGAAGAACTTAAATATTCAAAACGATTTTTTGCGCAGCAAGGTCATTACTACTGCGAAAAATGCGGGTACAAGCGTCCCGAATTAACCTTTAAAGGATATGCAAAAATCTATGATGATTACTCGGAAATCAAAATTGATTTTGGGGGTAAATATTATGAATTCAAAGTCAATCTTATTGGACTCTATAACGCATATAATGCGCTTGGAGCAATTTCAACCGCTCTGTTTTTTGGGATAGAAAATGAATTTATAAAAGAAGCGTTATTAAATTACAAATCAATTTTTGGTCGTGCGGAAAAGAAAATCATAAACGGGCATCAGGCATTAATTCAGCTTATCAAAAATCCGACAGGGGCGAGTGAAGTTTTAAAAACAATTGATTTGAATTCTCAGATTCTTATAGCTATAAATGATGATTATGCTGACGGGCGTGATGTATCATGGCTTTGGGATGCGGATTTTGAGAGATTGCAAAATACTCAAAAACCGATTGTAGTATCAGGTATCAGGGCAAAAGATATGGCAGTTCGGCTTAAATATGCAGGAGTTCCGGCAGATAAAATAATAGTCGAAGAAGATTTAAAAACTGCGGTTGAAATCGTGTCATCTTCTGATAAAATGGAAGAAAATATTTCGATTTTGCCCACATATACGGCACTATTGAAATTAAATAAAATGAAATTCTAAGGAGAAAATAATGTTATTAGGTGTAAATATAGATCACGTAGCAACACTCAGAAACGCAAGAGGAGGAGTTGAACCTGATGTTCTTTCTGCTGCAAAAATTTGCGAAAAATGCGGTGTAAGTTCAATTACAACTCATCTTCGTGAGGACAGACGCCATATTAAAGATGAAGATGTTAAACTGATTAGTGAAAATATTAAAATTAATCTGAATCTTGAAATGGCAGTAACTGATGAAATGCAGAAAATTGCATTAAAAATTAAGCCCCATTCTGTGTGTCTTGTTCCCGAAAAGCGTCAGGAAGTTACAACAGAAGGCGGACTTGATGTTGCGGGGCAATCAGATAAAATTAAAAATTTTGTAAAACCGCTCGTTGATGCAGGAATTGAAGTAAGTTTGTTTATTGATCCTTCAGAAGAACAGGTTAAAGCAAGTGCCAAAACAGGTGCACAGTTTATTGAGATGCATACGGGTTCATATTCAAATGCATTTGGGACAATAAATGAGCAAGATGAATTTGAAAAATTGAATAATAGTGCAAAATTAGCACAAGAACTTGGTTTGAGGGTAAATGCGGGGCATGGATTAAATTATGAAAATGTTCACAGAATGCACGAAATTGATGGATTATATGAACTCAATATCGGGCACAGCATAATTTCAAAGGCAGTATTTACGGGACTTGAACATGCAGTTAATGAAATGAATAATTTGGTAAAATAGGATTTTAGAAATGAAAAAAACACCTGAAGAAATAATTGAAGAAATGCAGGCGGTTGCAAAGCAAATGGTAGCAGATGATCTGGAAGAAAATCCGGATTTGGAATTTGAATATTTCGATTGTGCATGTTGCGGTAAAAGTAAATCTTATGCCGGCTCAATAAAATACGGAGAACACAGATTGTGCAATGATTGTGTATTGCTTGCGGAAACCGGTTTTGCACTTAAAAAATTTGATGATGTTCAGCAACTTATTGATGCAATGGAAGATAATCGGCTTGAAGAAATCTGCAATTTTATAAAAAGCGAACAAAATCGTTCGAATGAATTGAATTAAAATGATTGTAAGAAATATTCTTTGTTATCTTCACTTATAAATGCAGTCAGCGGGTGATCTTTATATTTACCGCAGCCGGTATCTATGCAAATTTTGTCTTCCCAAATTCTTGGTTCGTCAAATTCGGTGTGTCCAAAAATTATTTTTTGCGGCAGGTTATGTTTGCGATTAAAAAATTCGCTTCTTATATAAACCATGTCTGTTATGTCCTGCTGTTCAAGCGGTATACCTATTCTTATACCGGCATGAATAAATAAATATTTATCCGTTAAATAGTATGGCTCAAGTGAATTGAAAAAATCTCCGTGAATTTTGAAAATGTTTTCATAGCTCCCGTAACTTTTTGCGGTGGCATCTCCGCCATAATTCCAAAATAAGTACTTATAATATTCATCACCGGCTGAATGTAAGAGTGCGTATTCGTGTGAACCAATTAAATATATGCAGTTGCAAAAATTTTTCATCGAAATAACTTTATCAACAACTTCTTTAGATTTTGCACCTCTATCTATGTAATCCCCCATAAATATTATGGTATCGTCTTTTGTTGGGGTAATTTCATCAAGGAGTGAAGATAATTTTTCATATTCTCCATGAATATCTGTTATGCCAATCAGTCTTTTCATAATTAAAGATTAATATAAAAATATTTTTCTTCAAACGTATTAAAGTATTAATTGTAACAAATAATGCATTTTAAAGCCAAAGTTTTATTGCAATTTATAGTGTTTATATTACAATTATTAGTGTATTATGTACATAAAAGGAGGATTTTCTATATGGAAACTTATGGTATTGAAAAATTAGGTATCACTTCTCCGTCAGCAGTTCACAGAAACTGGACTCCTGCTCAGTTAACTGAAGCAGCGCTAAGACGTGGGGAAGGTACATTAGCAAACAACGGTGCGCTTGTTGTTACAACAGGTAAATACACAGGTCGTTCACCTAAGGACAAATTTATTGTTGATACTCCGAGTATTCATGACGATATAGCATGGGGTAAAGTAAACAGACCGATTTCAAGAGAAGCATTTAATTCAATTAAATCTAAAATGATTGACTACTTGAACGGTAAAGAAGTATTTATTTTTGACGGTTTTGCCGGTGCTGATAAAAAATATACTCAAAAATTCAGAGTTATTAACGAAATGGCATCTCAAAATATGTTCATTCACCAATTGTTAATAAGACCGACAGCTGAAGAATTAGCATCATACGGTGAAGCTGATTATACAATTATTTGCGCTCCGGGATTCAAATGTAATCCTGAAGTTGACGGAACAAATTCAGAAGCTTGTATCGCTATTGATTATGAGGCACATATGATTATCATTGCCGGCTCTCAATACTCAGGCGAAATCAAAAAATCTGTATTCGCAACTATGAACTATGTAATGACTAAGAAAAATGTTCTTCCAATGCACTGTTCAGCAAATATGGATCCGCAAACTCATGAAACAGCAGTATTCTTCGGCCTTTCAGGAACAGGTAAAACAACTTTATCAGCTGATCCTTCAAGAAAATTAATCGGTGATGATGAACACGGTTGGTCACCTGATGGTGTATTCAACTTTGAAGGCGGATGCTATGCAAAATGTATCAACCTGACAGAAGAAAATGAACCGGATATTTATAATGCAATCAAATTTGGTTCATTGGTTGAAAACGTAATTATGAACCCTGAAACAAGAGAATTAGACTTTGCTGACGGTTCATTAACAGAAAATACTCGTGTCGGTTACCCTGTTAACTATATTAACAACGCAGCTATTCCTTCAATGGGCGGGATTCCGAAAGTTGTTGTATTCTTGACAGCTGATGCATTTGGCGTATTGCCTCCAATCTCAAGATTAGACAAAAACGCTGCTATGTACCACTTTGTAACAGGTTTCACTTCTAAATTAGCAGGTACAGAACGTGGTATTACAGAACCTGTACCTACATTCTCAACATTATTTGGCGAACCGTTCATGCCAATGGATGCAAGTGTTTACGCTAAAATGTTAGGCGACAAATTGGATCAATATGGTACAAAGGTTTACTTAGTAAATACCGGCTGGGCAGGCGGTAGCGCATCTTCAGGTGCTAAGAGAATGAAGCTTGCTTATACTCGTGCAATGGTTACAGCAGCATTGAACGGATCATTTGATTCTGTTGAATTTAAACATCATGATGTATTCAACGTAGATTATCCTACATCTTGCCCGAATGTTCCTGATGAAATGCTTGATGCAAGAGGTATGTGGTCTGATAAAGCTGCTTATGATGAAGCTGCTAACAAGTTGGCTCAAATGTTTGCTGATAACTTCGCAAGCAAATATCCAAATATGCCGTCAGAAATCGTAAATGCAGGCCCAAAGCCATTAAGCACAGTTAGATAATTTATCTTTTCTGTGTAAAATAAATAATAAAAATTCCTGATATTTTTTATATCAGGAATTTTTTTGAGTTGACGAAATATAAAATTATCAAGTATACTAAAATATGTAAGTGCGAATAATAGCAGATTAGGGAAGGTAAAAATATATGCAAGAAATTAAATGTCCCAAATGCGGGGAAGTTTTTCAGGTTGATGAATCGGGTTATGCTGCAATATTAAAACAGGTAAGGGATAGAGAATTTTCAAAAGAAATAGAAAGCAGAGAAACACAGTTTGAAGCTGATAAAAAAAATGCCCTGGCATTATCAAGAATAGAAGCCGAAAAAGAATTCAATGAAAAACTATCAAAAAAAGAAGCAGAAATTGCAGAATTAAAAAATAAAATTGAATCTTTTAATAAGGATAAAGAACTCGAAATTAGTAAAATTCAGAGCAAAATGAATGAGCAGCTTTTGCAAAAAGATTCTGAATTCGCGCAACTAAAATCAGAGAATGAAATCGCTTTAAGAGAGTTTCAGCTAAATGCGCAATCGCTGAAGGATAAATATGAATCACAATTAAGATTTAAAGATGAAGAAATAGAACGTTATAAGGACTTTAAAGCAAAATTATCGACAAAAATGCTTGGTGAAACGCTTGAACAACATTGTGAAATTGCATTTGAGCAGTTGAGGGCTACTGGCTTTAAGGGTGCTTATTTTGGGAAGGATAATGATGCAAAAACCGGTTCAAAAGGTGATTATATATACAGAGATTATGACAGTGACGGAAATGAACTTATTTCTATAATGTTTGAAATGAAAAATGAATCTGATACAACTTCTACAAAGAAAAAAAATACGGATTTTTTAAAAGAGCTGGATAAAGACCGCAGAGAAAAAAAATGTGAATATGCGGTATTGGTTTCAATGCTTGAGCCGGAAAATGAATTATATAATAACGGAATAATTGATATGGCTCATTATTATGAGAAAATGTATATTATCCGTCCGCAATTTTTTATTCCTATAATAACAATTTTACGCAATGCAGCATTGAATTCTTTAGAGTATAAGCGTGAGCTTATGCTTGTTAGAAATCAAAATATTGATGTGTCAAATTTTGAGGCCGCAATGAATGATTTTAAAGATAAATTTTCAAAAAATTACAGAATCGCAAGTGAAAAATTTCAAACAGCGATTGCAGAAATTGATAAAACAATCGATCATTTGCAAAAAACAAAGGATGCGCTGCTCTCATCAGACCGAAACCTTCGCCTTGCAAATGACAAAGCGGAAGATTTATCTATTAAGAAACTGACAAAAGATAATCCGACAATGCAGGCAAAATTTGCGGCTCTGAAAACTTCAGAGAAATAAAAATTATTTTATTTCTCTGCTAAAAGTTCTTTTACTTCTTTGCGTTTAATTTTGCTTGTTGCTGTTCTTGGGAGAGTTTGTGTTCTTACAACAATGTTGATTGGACGTTTGTAAGGTGCAAGCTGACCTGATAATTGTTTAACTTCGGCTTTTACAGCAGCTTCAAGTTTTTCTTCATTTTCAAAAGTTGAAGCATATTCTGCTTTTGGAACAATTACTGCAACGATTTCTTCACAACCGTCTTTTTCTCCGCCGGATTTTGGCATACCGACAACACAAACTTCAGCAAAATTATCACTTTGCTGCATTACTGTTTCAACTTCTTCAGGGAAAACTTTTTTACCACCTGAAAGTACAATCATATTTTTGATTCTGCCTGTGATATATAAAAGTCCATTACGAATTTCTGCAATATCACCGGTATGGAACCATCCTTCCGGTTCTAAAACTTCATCAGTCAAATCCTGCCTGCCATAATAACCTTTCATGACAGAAGGACCTTTAACCAGCAATTCCCCTGTTTCCGGGTCAATTTTTGCATCATAAGAATCCAAAATAGGCCCGACTGAACGTGTATTATCCTGATTTGGGTTGTAACACATTGATACAACAGGGCTTGTCTCGGAAAGTCCGTATCCCTGAAATATTCTTACTCCGATTCTTTTAAACCATGCTCCTACAACAGGATCTAACGGCGCACCGCCTGATATATAACCATAAAAATGGCGGCCGTACATTCTGTGTATTGTTCTGAACATTAAACGTCTGATAAAAAATGGCATAAATCCTGCCAAATGGTATTTCAAATTGTACATAAATTTGTACATTGGGGATTTTTTACTTATTTCTGATTCAAAATGAGTTTTTAAAAGTTTCAGAAAAGCAGGTACAGTAACCATAAATCGGATTTTCTTTTCCTGCATAATGTCAAGACAATCTTTTGGTTTAAGACTGCTCGTATAATATACTGAATATCCGTGGATTAACATTGTGAAGAATCCTACTGTCAATTCAAATAAATGATTCATAGGTAAAATTGAAAGCAGACGCATTTCTTTATTTTTAGGCATCATGCTTTTTAAAATTTTTCGCATGCCGTACATTTGCGCAAGCATATTTTTATACGTTGTTTGAACTCCTTTTGGCGCTCCTGTTGTACCTGAAGTGTAAATAATTAAAGCGGTATCATGCAGCGGTCTGCGACGCCATTTTGCACTGTAATTGGCAGGAATTGAGTATAAACTTGGAGTTTCTTCGCACTCGTGTTCCGATGCTTCCATCAATATAATGTGTTTAATTGATGGGATTTTTCCCTGTAATTCTTTTGCCTTGTTGAAGTTTTTATTAGAGCACATTAATACCGTCGGTTCACAGCTTGAAAGTATTGATGTCAGTTCATAAATTGTTAGCTTATTATCAAGAGGAACAATAGTTAAGCCGGCCAAAACCGAACCAAATACGCAAACTCCGTATTCCGGCAGAGATTCTGATAAAATTGCAAGTTTTTCACCTTTCGGGATTTGCAAATCATTAATTAAATATGAACCTAACCTTTCGGCTAAAAGACTCAACCCTTTATAGGTAAATTCATTCCAGCCCCAAAGATTTTTCATTCCCAAAGCAACTTTTTTTTGATTTTCATAGGTTGTTTTTTCTAACAATGAAAATATATTTTCATATTTCTGCGTCATTTAATATCCCTCTTAATCTCTCTTTTTCTTCAAATATTTTACATAAAAAAATATTATCTTGCAAGTGATAAATGCCTTTGTATAATATAAAGACACAAATTTAAAGTCCGCGTTATTCTTTTAAACGCGGACTTTAAATTAATATATTAATAACAATTATTTGGAAACAACATAAGAACCGGTTTGAAGTTCGTGAGCAATTTCAATTGCTTTTTTTAGTTGCGCGTCATCTTTATTTTTAATTTGTTCATCTGTTAATTCAACCAGAACGTCAGGTGTAATTCCTTTTTTATGAATGTCTGTTCCGTTTGGAGTCAGATATTTTTGAATTGTGATATTTATGCCCGAATTATTAGGAAGTTTATTTATTTCCTGCACTAAACCTTTCCCGAATGATTGGGTTCCGACAAGGACTGCACGTTTATTATCTTTCATTGCGCCTGAGAAGATTTCACTTGCGGAAGCTGAGCCCTTATTGAGCAAAACAACCAATGGCTTTGTAGTCAACAGCGCAGAGGATGCTTTTTGAGTTTCTTTGTAACCATCTCTGTCAACAGTTGAAACAATATCTCCACCATTTAAAAACATATCCGAAATATAAATTGCATTACTCAAAAGTCCGCCCGGATTTGAACGTAAATCAAGTATAAAAGATTTTTTATCAGGATTATTCAGAATAATATCTCGGACTTCTTTTGATGCATTTCTGCTGATAAATGAACTTAATCTTATATAGCAGATATCATCAGGAACTTTCATATCTGTCGGAACTTTTTGGGTTACAGATTTTATTTCAATTTCTGCTCTTGTAATTGTGAATGATTTTGGTTCTTCAAGTCCCTTGCGTTTAATAAGAAGGGTAACCTGTGTGCCTTCTTCACCTCTTATTTGGTCTGCTGCTTTATCAACGGTTATACCTTTTGTGCTTTTGCCGTCAATTGCAAGAATTTCATCATCGGCAAGTAAGCCGGCTTTTTCGGCGGGGGTATCTTCAATCGGAGCAATTACCATCAGTTTGCCGTCTTTCATCCCGATTTGTATACCGATACCTTTTAGTGAACCTTTAATTGAGCTTGTTTCTTCCAAAAATTCTTTTGGATTTAAAAATTTTGTATAAGGATCATTCAAACTCGCAACCATTGTGTCAATTGCCACATAAGCATCTTCATCAGTCTGAATCATATTATCATATTTATGGCGCCATTTTTTCCAGTCCTGTTCATTATTTGTTTGATCTACATATTTTGTATTTATTAAACGCCATACATTATCGTACATTTCAACAGGAGTTGCCGCCTGAACATTTGAACTTATTGCCCACCCGAATGACAAAACAAATAAGCCAAAAATACCGCACTTTTCTTTATTGAATTTTTCATGTT
>CADCNV010000025.1:0-35748 GCA_902802825.1 uncultured bacterium
CCTAAAAAAGAAAATATTTTAAATAATATAATCCCGCCTGAAATTTTAAACAAGTTCAAGAATTCGCTCAAAGAAGATGAATCAAATTTTGTATCAAAATGCCTTTTAATAATTGATTTTGAGCGAGAATTTTATAAGAATCCGGAGCAAAATCCTGCTAAATTGTGGTCAGAATTAAGATTAAAATACAGAGGACAAGACCACGCACCTAATAACGAATGGGCAACGATACCTCACTACTTATCACACCCGGCATACTATCAGAATTATTTCAGAGCATCTCTGATGAAAGCACAAATTTATAACCATTTACACAGTGTATTGGGGAATATTACAGAAAACAAGAAAACTGCGCAATACCTAGTTGACAACATATTTTCAAAAGGTGCGTCCGTTGAAGAATATGAACTTATTAAGCAGCTGACAGGGAAAAATTTTAGCGCCGAAGATTATATAAAAACGCTCTAAATATATTAAAGTTTTTAACAATTTATACCGTATACAAAAGTAGTGGTACAATGTAGAGAATATCTATGAGAATTTCGGCAATTACTCTTAATGGTGTAAACGGGTGTAATCGAACCTTAGCCGTAAAAAAAGGGCGTAAGGGAGATAATGCCGTTGCTGATTATTCTCGAATGGTTAGTGATTTATATCTGATACCCTCATACCAGATTCCGTTTACATCAATCCAAAATTCTTCAAAATTAAGAATTCTTTTTAAATATAATTTACCCTGCATTTACAGCGGCATACCAATGATTGACCCCAAACAGGTATCAAAATTAATAAAAAGCGGAGCATTTGAAAAACCGTCAAAAGATGTAGTAGAAATATTATCAAAATACAAAGAGTGCTATTCCGGAATGGAAGAACGCGTCATGGGAATAATTTCCGCACGTTCAAGAATACATCCAAACGACAACATTAAGCAACTGTTAAGCGAAATTGAGCCGATTTACCGCCGTGACTTGCGTAAAAAACAAAGCGGGATTTTCAGAAACATACAGAATTATTTTAATCAATTACCACAGGAATATAAGGATAAATATGCTCAACTTGTAAAAGAAACCGATAAAAGGTTGAATGAACGCCCTGTACTGATTCCGTTTTCATCTTACGAATTTAAATATAAATTGTCTAAAATTAAAGATAACATCGTTAATGAAAACGACATAAAAGCCAAGAAAGTTATGAATAAGCTTATTAAGGAATCAAAACGGCTTTCAAATACCACAAACGATACTACAATGAATAATCAAATACGTGTAATGGGAATGTTAGACTGGATTTTGAAAAAATCAGTATTAAAGAACAATACCGAATTAAAAGAACTTATCGGAACATCAAAAGCCAGATTAACAAATAAAGAAATCATTGCACCATTTTCAAGAAAATCATACATTTACGATTTGGGCAGAATAATAGATGATTTACCGGATAAAACAATGCACGAAAAAATCATGCAGGAAGCATTCAAACTCCCGACATCTAATGAAGATTTTTCAGCGTATATAGTAAAAATTTCAGGTGAAAGCTCAGATAAAATTGCATCAAGAATATTATGGCCGTATCTTGCTTCTGTTGAACATATATTTCCTAAATCTGAAGGCGGAGCTGATGTTATGGCAAATTTTGCAGGGGCTACAACAAGAGAAAATTCCATAAGAAAAAGTATAGATTTTACCGAACAAATGAAACTGCGCCCTAATACCCCATATTATTGCCAAAAATATGTAAATAAACTGATAGATTTGTACCATCAGGGCGTTTTTGATAAATACAGAATAAACCCTAAATATATAGAAGAATTTAAAGACACAATATACAAAGTTTCCAAAGGGCAAATCGATCTTGATATATCGAAATTTTATCAAAAACAATAAATTTACAGGCGGATATAATATTATGAAATAAAAATTCCGTATATTAAACCATTCTTATACTCTGTTATTTTTATTTTTTGAAGAGTATTATATAAATCTTTTCTGTCTGAAACAATTTGTACAGTCAAATAATTTCGTGTTACGCCTTTTAAATTCCCTGTGTGTTTATCTCTGCGTTTTTCAATTAAAACTTCGTGAATTTTACCGATATTTTTATTGACAAAATTATTATATTTTTCTCTCGAAATTGCTTTTATTACATCGGCTCTTTTTTCTTTAACTTCATCCGTGACCTGTCCATCCATACCTTCACCAATTGTGCCCTTTCGGACAGAATAAGGAAACGTATGAATCCGCGTCAAGCCCGATGATTCAAGATTCTTACGGGTAATCTCAAAATCCTCATCGGTTTCTCCTGCAAAGCCGGCAATAATATCGCTGCCAATAAACGGCAAATCAAACATCGTATTTATCTGCTCAATCTGCGACAAATAAAAATCTGTCTCATAAAATCTGTTCATAGAACGCAAAGTTTTGTCATTCGCACTTTGCAAAGACAAGTGAAAATGCTGGCAAAATCTGTTGGATTTTTGCAGAAATTCAAGCAGTTCATCATTAATTTCAGTAGGGTTTAACGAACCCAAACGATAACGGAGAATATTAGTTTTTAATTCAATATCTTTTAATAAATCAATCAATGACAAACCGAATTCTTTTCCCCATTGCCCTATATGAATTCCTGTCAGAACAATTTCTTTGTAGCCGGCTTTTACAAAATTATTAATCTGATTTATTATAAAATCTGATGATGCGCTACGGCTTTTCCCTCTTGCTTTCCAGATTATACAGTATGAACACCTATTGTCACATCCGTCCTGAATTTTTATGCTCGCTCTTGTTTTTGTCGTGTCAGCCAATCCAACTTCACTGAATTTATCCTGTTCCATAACATCAGAAACACTATATTTTTCGTCCATTTCGAGATACTTATACAGATGTAACTTATCATCATTGCCTATAACAAAATCAATAAATTCATTTTTGAGAAGCTCTTTTTTTTCGATTTGCGCGATACAACCGGTCAAAACAGTCGTGATATTTGGGTTTTTATGTTTTGCATTACGCAGAAGATAAAATGCTTCATTGTCACTTTTGTGAGTAACAGAGCAGGAGTTTAATATATAATAATCTGCCTCGGCAACATGTTTTACCTCTTCAAAAGAGTTATTGAGCAAATTTTCTTTGATTATTGAGGTTTCAAATTGGTTTGATTTACAACCCATTGTATGAATAAAAAACTTCTTCATAGTCTGATGGTAAGCAAAACAGACTCAATTGTAAATATTTTTAAATAATTATGCCCCAAATAGCAAAAAAAATATTCACATGATTTTAAAATTATAGTATAATCTAAGTGCGAAAGGTTTAGGTGAAAAATGCAGGTTAATTCTGTTTCATTAAGTGCAAGTGCCCATAATACGGCATTTAAGGCAACACCGGAGGAGCATGTATTTGCTGGATTGAGGGATAAAGACCTTAGAAAAATCGCATTTGCAAAGGCCTCAGATGATGTTAATGACAGAAAGCACCGTGCAATCGACAACACCTTATTCTTTGCATTACCTTTAGCAGGCGGCTTATCAGCAGCCGTAAGAGATTTTACACCTGAAGCAATTGCTCAAATAGGGAAGAAAAATATCCGTTCATTAAGATTGGCAAGGTTCGGACTTGTCAGTGCAAGCTGGGCTGCAGGTTTGGCTGCATTAAGCGCATTATGGAATACAAAAGACTATTTGGCTCAAAAAGTTGATATTATAAAAAATAATCCTGTAATTTCATCAGTCGCAACATTCGCGGCAGGGTTTGGAGTTTTGGCAGCCGTTGATAAATACGGATTCAAAGGATTGATGAAAGTTATAAATTCAGTCGATGACAAGAAGGTCATGCCTTATATCAAAAAGGCAAGAACCGCGCTGAATAACAGCAAAATTTTAAATAAGGCATCTGAATATATTTCAAAATTCCCTTCTCCGATAAAAGATATGGCAAAAGGAGCAGCAGAGCTTGCACCGTTACTTATTATCGGGACTCAGATTGCTCACATGTTCGGACATCAAAGAGTTAAAACAAACGTTGCAACAAAGAATTATGAAGATTTAAAACAAGCTCAGGAAAAGGTTCGTGAAAACATTGCGGATGAAAGAATCGATGCAAGCCGCAAAACAATTGCAGATTTACATGACGAATATGAACTGATGCTTCAAACAAAGCCAATAATAGATAAACGTACAAATGAGCCCGTTACATTTGAACAGTTTGTTAAACTTGCAACAACAATAGTATAATAAATTTATTCTGAAATTATAAAAAGTGCGTACAAAGTATATGTACGCACTTTTTGTATTATAATTACAATATGAGAGTAGTCGTTTTAGGGAAAGGTTTAATGCTTGCCAATATTATATTGGGAGTTCTTGATGCCGGACATGAAATTGTCGGGGTATTTCGCTATGATTACACTTCAAAATCAAAATTAAAAATTGCAATGGAAGATTTTTTTAAACCCGCACCAGAAATTACACTTATAAAGAAATTAAAATTAAGCCAAATAAGATTAAAGTCTGCAAATTCAGATGCATTTCGCAAATTAATGATAGCAATGAATGTCGACATCATTATAATAGGAACATGGAAAGAACGCCTTACATCACAAACATTCAACATTCCCAAAATAGCCACAGTAAATGTTCACCCCTCACTTTTACCAAAATATCGCGGTCCAAACCCTTATATGCAAACTATTTTGCATGGAGAAGAATATTCAGGAGTAACAATACATTTGGTCAATAATGACTACGATGCAGGAGCAATTCTAAAACAGGAAAAAGTAAAAATTTATGATTATGACACCTCAAAAGAACTCCGTGAAAGAACAGTATCAAAAGCCAGAAAACTTGTCACAGAATTTTTTGAAGACCTTAATCAAAAAATATTAACACCTGTAAGACAAAATGAAAAATATGCAACATATTTCCCGGCAATAACAGGAGAAGAAATGATGCTTGATTTTTCAATACAAACATCAGATGAAATATCAAAAACAATCAGAGCGTTGCACCCCTTTTTACCGACATATATAACACACAAAAATTCATATTTTATCGTTGATCCGTATAATTTTAGAATATCGGATAAAATTTTTAACAATACGCCTGATACTATAATCAGTAAAAATGTCAAAGATTGTTCAATAACAATTGTATGCAAAGATAAAAAAGCAATATGCTTCAAAAATCTTAAACTCTATAAACGTCGAGGGGTAAAAAATTATATAAACAAATTTGTTGAAACAAAAAAATAATACTAACTTCTGAAATAATCACAGATCAACTTCTCGCCTCTGCGCGGCATAAGATGCCTGATTCTGTTAGCAATAGAATTATTTTTTAAATCATCAAGCTGTTTTTTTAAAATAGCTTTTTCGATTAAAACTTTATTATATAAATCTGCACAAATATCACTTTTATCAATATGTTGTTTTAATTTAGCCAGCTGTAACTCTTTTTCGTGTAAAGATGCAAGTAATTGTTTTTTCACTTTTATATAGACCTTTCTGTTTACACATGAAGAATATACTGTTTAGACAAATTTAAAATCAACTTTTTAGGTGATTTTGAACTAAACTTTTAATAAATCATACTCATAACCGAGTTTTAATGCTTCAATGTTTTTAGGTATGAGATTAGCTTTACGGGCAGGAATGACGTTATGTAACGCTTTTTCAAGAGTGTCAAGAGAAATTAATTTAGTTACTTTTGACAACGCTCCCAAAGCCAAAATGTTAGACATCTTGATATTTCCCAATTTTTCCTGAGCAAGTTTTGTAATAGGAACAAAGATATAATTTATATCCTCTCGTGTCTTTTTAATCATTGCTAATGAAGAATTAACAATAATAGAACCGCCTTTTTTAACCCAGGAAACATATTTATCAAAAGACGCCTGATTTAAGACTATTATGAAATCAGCACTGGATTTTTGCACTGCACTAACTTCTTCATCAGACATTACGACAGTACAATTTACGGTTCCGCCACGCATCTCAGCGCCATAAGACGGGTACCACGTAACATTTTTATTATCAATCATAAAACCGTTAGCCAAAACTTCACCGGCCAACAAAACACCCTGTCCTCCAAAACCTGCAATTATAAAGTCTTTTTCCATAATATCTTTCCTTAACCTACTTTTCTACTGTAATATCTTTATATATACCCGGTTTAAATACCTGCATCATCTCATCTCTAACTCTTTCATGCGCTTTTTGAGGAGACATTTTCCAATTTGTCGGACAAGATGAAAGAATTTCTACAAACCCAAAACCCAAACCCTTCATTTGAACTTCAAATGCTTTTTTAATAGCTTCCTTGGCTTTGCGAATATTAGGAACACTATCAAGTGAAACTCTTGCACTAAAAGCAGTCCCGTCACATAAAGCAATGTGTTCCGCAATTTTTATCGGATAGCCGTAATACTCCAGATTTCTGCCTGTAGGAGATGTAGTAGTAACCTGTCCTAAAAGTGTAGTTGGACCTAATTGTCCTCCGGTCATGCCATAAGTTGTATTATTTATACATATAGCAGAAAGTTTTTCCCCTCTTAATGCCGCATGCATACTCTCGGCCAAACCGATAGAAGCAAAATCACCATCTCCCTGATAAGTGAATACGAATTTATCAGGGCATGCTCTTTTTATTCCGGTTGCTTCAGCCAATGCTCTACCATGAGGAGCTTCCAAAGAATCCACATTTAAAAAATCATAAATCGTAACCGAACACCCGATCGAACAAGCCGCAATCGCATTTTCAGTCAAACCGAGTTCCGAAAGACACTCCCCAACAAGCCGCACCGCAACCCCATGGTCACATCCGGGACAAAAAGTATACTTTGCATCTTTTTTAAATGAATCAGGGATTTTAAAAACTTGTGTTGCCATTATACTAACTCCTCTATCTGACTTACTATTTCTTCAGGAGAAGGCGGAGCTCCAACAGGTTTATGAATAAGTTCAACAGGAACTTTACCGTTTACAGCAAGTTTCACATCCTGCACCATTTGCCCCATATTTACTTCAACACTGATAAACATTTTCACTTTATTAGATAATTCCTGCAATCTTTTTGTCGGGAATGGGAATAACGTTATAGGCCTTAAAATACCAACTTTAATTCCTTTTTCTCTACATATTTTTGCTGCAGTTTTTACATTTCTCGACGTTGAGCCAAAACTTACCAATACAATGTCCGCATCTTCAGTCCCGATTTCTTCCCATTCGGTTTCGTTTTCTTCAATTGTTTTATATTTTTCAAAGAGTTTTTCAAGATAAACACACTGATTATCAGCTAAAGGGGCATAAGAACGAATGATTCTTGCATCTCTGCCTTTTGCTCCTGACAATTTCCAATCAGAGTTATCAATTTCAGGATACGGATATTCCTTAAACTGAACCGGCTCCATCATTTGACCAAGCAAACCGTCAGCCAGCAATACCGCAGGATTACGATATTTGTGAGCAAGATAAAATGCCTTGTAAGTCAAATCCGCACATTCCTGAACAGTAGAAGGGGCAAGGACAATAAGTTTATAATCACCATTCCCGCCGCCTCTTGTGGCCTGAAAATAATCACCCTGAGAAGGATATATATTTCCCAATCCCGGGCCTCCGCGCATAACACTGACCAAGACAACAGGAAGCTGATCCGAAGTTGCATAAGACAACCCTTCCTGCATCAATGCTACCGCGCATGAAGATGAAGATGTCATTGCTTTGACCCCCATTGAACAGGCACCCATAGTCATATTTATTGCCGCAAGTTCACTCTCAGCCGAAACATATGCTCTGCCTAATTCCTGCATCTTACCGCTCATAAATTCACCGATTTCACTCTGCGGAGTAATCGGATAACCAAAATAGCACTGACAACCGGCAAGAACAGCCGCATTTGCTATTGCATAATTACCCTTCATCAAAATCTTTTTATTTGTAATTGTTGCCGTCATTAATTGTTAAACCTCTCAAAATCTTAATACTCTGATTAACCGCGATATACTTCGGTAATAGCCAAATCAGGGCATCTTGTTGCGCACATAGCGCAACCCAAACACCGGTGCTCAGGGTCTTGAAATTCGACTACCCTGTTACCCAAATTATTTGCCTCATCACTTATTTTTATCAAATTCTTAGGACACTCCTCAATACATAAATAACAAGCTTTGCACTTTGATTTATCAATGACAATGTTACTCATGACATCCCTCTTTCAAAACTACTTACATGTAAAATATTAACACTAACTTATTTTTTTATCGCGAGTTTGTTGTTTAAAGCTTAACATTTGTAATAAATATACATAAATTATTTTACTAATGCTCTTATAATTGATAAAATTAGCATGTAGGGATAGATATTTAATGTTAAGGGATACAAAATAATGGCTCACGATATAGAAAAAATAATGAATTTGCTTGATGATATTCAAAGAACAAATAACATGCGGGCAGATAGTTTAGATCGTTCACTTTCAGCAATAAGTTCAAAGTTAGATATATCAAGCAGAGAAGGCGGCGCTGAATTACTTAAAGCATATATTAGTGAGTTATCAAAATCCGTTGATGATAAATATTCCAACACATTATACAAAATAGAAGATATTGAAAAAGCGCTTAAAGCAATTTATGATTCTCAGGACAACAGTGTAAAAGGTTCTGATTTAAAAGACCTTTTTGAAATTTTAAGCAAAAATATCAACAATTTTTATACAGAAGCAAGACAACAAAAAGCAATCATTTCCGGAATAGAATCGAAAATCAGCGACATATCTAACAATAAGACTGACAAAGAAGATATTATGAGAACCATATCACTTCTTCGCAATGATTTTGGGAATATCAATGCTTCCTACAAATCGTCATTTGATGATATATCTTCAACATTGAAAACTATTTTATCAACAATTAAAAGCGTTGATCCTTTAAATACGGGAAAAACCGTTATCACTCAAATTGATATCATGTTTAAATCAATTCATGAAATTGCAACAACACTTCAGGATGTCAGCGACAGAGAATCAGAAATAGAAAAAATTCTTGTAAACGTTGTAACAAATGAAGAATTAAAAATTACGCAGGGAATCATTGATTCAATTATTGAAAAAACAAATGAAATAGGTGATAAGTTAGCTACAGCCGCCCAAAAATCAGATATTGAAGAACTTAACAGATCAATTGACACGCTATACCAAAGTCAAATTTCTCAAAACAATATTAGTGAGCAGACAGAAAATATACAAAATCAAGCTGAGGAAATAAAACAAACCCTTAGTAAAGTTGCGCAACACATTGATAATATCCCTGACGCATCAGAATTAAGCAGCGGCTTAATTAAATTACATGAACAAATAGAGATTCTCGGCAGAGACATTAATACTGCAGATAATACTGCTGATATTGCTGCAATGGCTGATGGTATAAGAATTCTTAAAGAAGAGTTTGATACGATAAAAAATATAATTATTGATTTCAATGAAGTTATATCCGGTAAGGTCGCTAATATGGCTGAATCTGCATCATTTGATACGTCTGATTTTAAGCAGATTATTCTTGATTTGTCTGAGAAATTTCCTCAACCTGACGAAATTTCACAAATTTTGTCAGAAAACCAAACTTTAAATGAAATCAACGAAAAAACAAATTATATATCAAAACAACTTGATATCTTACCAGCCATTAAGGAAAATGTGGAAGACCTCGTTCACAAGCTACCGAATGTTGACATAAGAGAAGAAATATCAACGATATATAATAAAACAAATTCTATCGAAAATTGGCTCAAAAAATCCGGTTCAGATATAAAAATTGAAAATACCGCTCCGTACTCTGAAGACTCATCAGCATTTGAAAGACTGCATAAAAAACTTGACAGTATGAGAGATGATATTGAAGATGTAAAAGGTTTCGGAGAAAAAATATTACGCAACAATAGTGATGTCGAAAATAACATTGCTTCAATCAGTGAATTTTTAAAAAATAATTCTCCGGCAGATGAACAATATGTAAAAAATGAACTTGATGAAATAAAATCAATGATAGAAGCAAATGTTCAGGACATTGATAATATTGAAGATCCTGATATTACTTCAATCAAAGACTATTTAGATCAAATCAAAGAATTAATAAGCCTTAATTCGAACGGAGATTTGTACAGCAAACTTCTTAGCATTGAAGATTCTATCGTAAATAATCACACATTCAATGAATCCGCATTTTCACAAATATTGGAAAAAATAAATAATTTTAAATACTCATCAAATTCTGATACAGATAACCAAATAGGAAATGCCATCAATGAATTAATTTCTATGCGTAGCCAAATTGATAGCTTGCAAAAACAGTTTGATAATAACTTCAGCGGGTCATCAGACAATACGCAAGATATTTATTCTTCAAGGATTGAAGAATTTATTTCTGATAAATTATCTGATATAAATAACAATCTTACTCAGATTACAAATTGTGTCGGAGAAAAACTTGAACAGGGCTTTACATATCAGGCAGATTTACTTGAACAAAAAACAGCAAAATTACAGGAATTTATAGAACAATTAAGTTCAGAAAAAAATATATCCGCCGATTTGGATAACAAATTATCAGGCGCCGGAAATATTTTGGATGATTTCAGGCAGGAATTGCAATTCGCATCTACGGATATTTCAGACGGGATTGCAAAAAATACGTCTGATATTCTGAATGAAATTATGCCTATTAAAGAAATGATTGGCAACATAAGCAAAAATATCAGTTCGGACGGATTAAAAAAAGAAGTCGAAGAATTTAACGATACATTAGTAAGCGCTCCGGAACTATCTGAAATAAGAACTGATATAGAAGATTTATACGGAAGATTAACTGAAAAATTTACCGAAAACGAGAATAATATAAAAGATTTTGTACTTACTGATACCGATTCTATTATTATAAAGCTCGACAATTTAAGAGATTATGTTGAAAAAACATTGGATTCTTTTGTTCCGCCTGATACAGATAATATGAAAGAGCTCAATGAATTTATCAAAAATATTAACGATTTTAAAGAAAGTCAGGCACAATTATTAAGCTTAACAGCCGAAGAAATAAAACAAGAAATTATAACTCAAAGCGATGAAATCAAATCATTAATTACTGTTGCAAATAATCATGATGCAATTATTGCGGCAATTGAAGACCTCAAAAAGAGTTTCAAATCCGCAAAAACTAAAGCAAAATCAAAAACAGAAAGTACTGAAGAAGCCGTATACAATGAAGATTTAACTGCAGAATTAAAAGAAGAATTTGAAAAATATACCAAAATAATTGAAAAATTATCAGATGATAATACTCAAATTAAAGAAATTCTGACAAATATAGGCGAACGCATAGACAAAGCGCCATTAAATAATTCAAATGAAAAAATCTCAGAAGGCAGCGAAATAACAGATGATGATTTTGAAATCTCGGATGAAGACATCTTTGGGAATGACAAATTTGATATTGTTCAGGCATTTGACATTCTTCAACACGACATAAGCGAGTTGAAAGATTCAATTGATGAAGTTAAAAATGATACTGATGATAAGAATTCTTTGAAAATCCCATCTATAAATAACAGCGGCGTAATGATGAGTGTCAATTCAAAATTAGATGAAGTATTGAAATCATTAAATAGTGACTGGCTGAAAGATGTTCAAAAATACATTGAAACAAGCAAAATATCAATGGATGAAAAGCTTAATTCCATAGAATCTAAACTTGATATTTTTGTATCTGATTCAACAAACACGGATATATTAAATGATGTATCTGATACATTAAATGAAATTACCGATTCAGTAGCGGGGATTACACCACGACTTGATGAAATTGTTCCAAGATTAGAAGAAATTACTCCGGTTATCGAAGAAAAACTAACAGAATCAGATAAAAAACTTTCAACAATGCTTGAAGAATTAAATCAAAAAATAGGTTTAATCGGGAACGGAACAAATTCCGAAGAATTAAATGATATTAAATCTTTAATCGGGGAACAAAAAAATTATATTGAAAAACTTGAACCAAGTGAAAAACTTGAAGCATTCAAAAAATGTTTAGATGAAATTTCATTTGAAGTAAACGCATTAGCAACAGACTCTAATGCCGATAATGCGAAACTTGATAAAACAATCAAGGAAATGAAAGAATCCCTGATGAGTGCTGTTATAACCATTTTTGATCAGGTTTCTTTTGTTGAAGAAAGCGAAGATATTAAAGATTTTGTGGAAGAACGAACAGATGAAATTAATCAAAATATCGCATTGATTACTCAACAACTGAAACAACTTTCATCTTCCGGGGAAACACAAAATTATACCTACACAATGCAAGATATTGAAACAGATCTTGCAAAATTAAGACTTGCATTAAAGGAATTACAGGATAATAAAGAACCGGAAAAAGTCGTCGATTTTTCTGAAATTACCGAAAAATTACATTCTATTAATTCATCTGTTGATTTGCTGACTCAGGATGAAATTAAAGAATTAAAATCAGAAATTTCCGAATTAAAAGAACAAACTCAGTTCCTCATTGCAACATCAGATAAATCTTATGATGCAATAAATACAGGGATTGAAGGTTTTGGAGAAAAATTAAATGAAAATCTATCAGATAAAGTTGACAAATTATCAAAAATGCTTGAAAACTCCGCACAGTCAGATAAAGTTATTAAGCAGGCACTTATATATATGGGCGAATGGATAGATTCTGCAAGCCAAAGCATTAATAAAATTTCTTCTAATTCCGAAGAAATCAGTAATATTAATAACGTAATAAAAGAAATAGAGGATTTAAAAAGTACTATATCTTTAAACACTAATGACACCATTGAACAAAAAATTGACAATTGGAGCGAACAAATAAAATCATTAGAAAATAAATTCTCTAAAATGGAAAATCTTGAATCTCAACTGACCGAACAACAAGATCGCATTGACAGATTAGAAAAAAATATAGATAAAATTTTAGATTTAATTGAAAATCTTGAAGATCCGGGAGTTTCAAGAAAAATAGATAAAATCGAAAAACAAATATCAAAATTAGGAACAAATATAGAAAAATTGGCATCTTATGTTGACTAAGCTGACAAAAGAATTGAATAATACGTTACCCCGCGGGCAGGTTCTTACAAATATTGAAGAAAGATATGCATATTCTTTTGATGCTTCAGAACGTCAAAGCGCCAATTCAAATATTGCAGATGCAGTAGTATTTGTACAAAATACTGATGAAGTATTAGAAGTAGTAAAAATTGCCAATAGATATAAAGTCCCTATAATATGCAGAGGTGCAGGTACAAACACTGTCGGCAGCTGTGTCCCAGTTAACGGCGGAATTATATTAAATTTCTCTCAAATGAATAAGATACTGAATTTAGATGTTCAAAATATGACTATAAAAGTTCAGCCGGGAGTAACAATTGAAGAAATACAAAAAGCCGCGCAAAAAAATAATTTATTTTATCCTCCTGATCCGTCGAATATGAAAGTTTCAACAATCGGAGGAAGTATTGCACAAAATTCCGCAGGAGCAAGATGTTTTAAATACGGTTCAACTAAAAATTATATTATAGATATGCTTGTTGTTACGGCTGCAGGAAAACTTATCAGAACCGGTTCAAATACCGTAAAAAATGCAGTCGGCTACGACTTAAATTCTTTATTTACAGGTTCTGAGGGTACGTTAGGCATTATTGTTGAAGCAACGTTAAAACTTATACCCAAACCACAAGAAACACAAGTTTTAATGGCATATTTTGACAATATAAACGACACTGTTGAATGTGTTAATCAGATTATCGCACAGAGAATTTACCCGTCTACAATCGATTTTATGGATAAAAATGCACTTAATACCGTCGAACAATTTTATCACACCGGACTTTTAACCGATAAGGATTCGGCACTGCTGATTGAGATAGATGGCGATTACGAAAGTGTATTAAAAGCAAAATACAATATCTGTCAAATTCTCAATTTAAACAATGCCGCTAATATACAATATTCAAAAAACGAACAGGAAGCGGAAGAAATATGGAAAGCAAGACGTTCTTCAATGGCTGCTTGTGCAAAACTAAAACCGAATGTTACAACAGACGATATAATTGTCCCGAGAGGTAATCTTGCTAAACTTATTAAAGGAGTTCAACAAATATGCAAAGACCACGGATTATCTTCCTGTCTTGTAGGGCATGTAGGTGATGGAAGCATACACCCGCAAATCCCTATTGATTTTTCTGATGAAAAAGAGTACAAAGAATACAAACTTGCTAAAGCCGAAATGTATGACCTTGCGATTTCACTGGACGGAACAATATCAGGAGAACACGGTATAGGAATTGAGAAAAAGCCGTATATAAATAAAGTTGTTGAAGCAGGCGCTCTAAACTATATGAGAGAAATAAAAAAGATTTTTGACCCTAATAATATACTAAATCCTTACAAAATATTTTAACTAAAACTTTTTCAATTTAGCATAAGATGCATCCATGGCTTTTTTGCCGGATTTTCCAAAATCAACGGTATACATAACGCTTTCACCAAGGTTCATAACATTTGTAATATGCCCTATTCCCATCTGTTCATGAAAAACCCGCTGACCGACATCAAAAACCTCTGTTACGGTTTGGGCATTTATACGTTCCTGTTCACGTTGTTTTGCTTCCTGTTCCTCTTTTGCAAGTCTTGCTCTGCGTTCATCTGCCATACGTTTTATCTTATTATCTGCAAAAAATGCTTTTAATTTTTCTTCTTCACGCTGCTTGTTTATGGCTGATTTCACAATAATTGACTTTTGCGGAGTGCGATTTGATTGCTGTTTATAACTCGATAATCCGCGTTTTTGTGGAGCTACAAAATTTGCACCAAATCCTGTGGAAGGTCTTACATAACCATCAGGACTTGTTGAAATTGAAGAAGTTGAATAAGAAGATTTTGCCTTTGAAACAGCACTTCTAAAGGTTGAAGTACCTGCGCTGTATTCATCAGATTCAAATGATTCAATAAGATTTTTAGGTATTTCATCAATAAATCTTGAGGGATTGTAATATCTGTATTCTCCCCAAGTTTGTCTTCGTTTTGAAGACACAAGATACAATTTTTCTTTCGCTCTTGTTATGCCAACATACATAAGTCGGCGTTCTTCTTCAATTTCGGACGGGGATTGGAGAGTTCTTTGAGACGGGAAAATACCTTCATCCATCCCTGCAATAAACACCGTAGGAAATTCCAAACCTTTTGCGGAATGTAAAGTCATTAGCGTCACAAAATTTGCCTCTTCATTCATAGAATCAAGATCAGACACAAGAGCAACCTGCTGCAAGAATTCTGATAGCATATCAAATTCATCTTCGGGTTGAAATTCTTCGGCAACATTTACTAATTCCTGTAAATTACCCTTATGATCATTATATTCATCAGGATCTTTATAGGTATCCTGCAAATATGATAAATAATCAATTTTTTCGATAAGAAGTGACATAAATTCTTTAAGAGAATACGAGTTCACCGCCTGAGAAAATTTATATATCAGCGTTGCGAAGTCTTTCAGTTTGGCACATGTTTTTGCGTTTAAATTTTCACATTCATCGCTTATTTTGATTGCCTCATACAAACTTATATCACGTTCATTGGCAAAATCAGTCAAATGCTTCATTGTGGTATCACCAATTCCGCGTTTTGGAACATTTATTATACGACGCAGACACTGAGAATCTTCTGTATTGTTAATAAGCTTTAAATATGCCAAAATATCTTTTACTTCGGCTCTGTCATAGAATTTTATGCCGCCGTATATTTTATACGGAACACCCATTCCCATGCAAGCTTCTTCCAAAGCTCTTGACTGATTATTAGTACGATAAAGAACAGCAAATTGATTATAATTCCCGTATGAATTTTTCTTGATATTTCTTGCTATATAATTTGCTTCATCACTTTCATCTGCTGCAATATAATAGCTTAACTTTTCGCCTTCCCCAAGATTTGAATACAAAACCTTATCAACCCTTTGCTCATTATTTTCAATGACAGCATTTGCAGCATTAAGAATATTTGCTGTTGAACGATAATTTTGCTCTAATTTAACTACTTTTACATCTTTATAATCATTTTGGAAATTCATTATGATTTTAAAATCAGCTCCGCGCCACGAGTATATAGACTGATCGACATCACCGACAACACAAAGAGAACGTTCAGGGGGAACATTAGATTGCATATTCGTATAAAGCATATTTACAAGCTTATACTGTGCAAGGTTAGTATCCTGATACTCATCAACAAGAATATGAGAAAATTTATCAAAATATTTTTTACGTACTTCTTCATTTTGTTCAAGCAGGCGAACAGTCAGCATCAACATATCATCAAAATCAATTGCATTATTTGATGTAAGTGTTTTATCATATTCTTCGTATATTGATGCAATTTTTTGCCCTTTATAATCTCTTGCGGTGCGATAAAGCATATCTGCATCCTGCATTTTGTTTTTAGCGTTTGAGATAACAGCTTTTACTAATTTTGTTGCATATATTTTTTCATCAAGATTTAATTTTTTGATTATTCGCGTAATTATCTGATTTGTGTCACTATCATCATATATGGTGAAGTTTTTATCGAGTTTTTTACCCGTCACTGTATTGTATTTGTCAATATTTTCTCTTAAAATCCTGCCGCAGATTCCGTGAAAAGTACCAACCCACATTGACTTAACCTTGTCTTCCCCGATAATATTACCTATACGTTCTTTCATTTCTTTTGCAGCTTTGTTTGTAAAAGTAACCGCCAGAATATTCCACGGCTTTATACCGTTTTCAATCATATATGCAATACGAGTAGTAAGAACCTTTGTTTTGCCTGAGCCGGCACCGGCCAAAATAAGCATTGCGCCCTGCATAGTCTGAACCGCATCAGTTTGTTCTTTATTAAGCTTTTCAAGCAGATTATCCATGCCCTCTTCCCAAATCAAAAAAAATATGCTATACTTATAGCATATTTGAAAAATGAATATTAATCAATGAAAAGGTGAAGTAAAAAATGACAGAAAGTGAGATAGGAATTTTAATGAGTTCGGATGAGAAAAAAGAAAATCAGGAAAGTTCAATTGTAGTACCGATTGATGATGATATGGATACTGTAAAAGCTGATTCTCCGAACACCGTAGATGAACTTGCTATGGAATTGGCAACAATAAAACAATCCGCAAAGAAAATTGCAATCATCGGAAGCCGTAATCTTCCTATTACACACCAACAAATGATAGAAACTCTTGCAACCGCACTTGTTATGCAAGGGAATACAATAATTACATCAGGGGGTTCATCAGGTACAAATGCGGCTGCTATCCGCGGCGCAATGAAAGCAAATCCTGATAAATTGAGTGTTATTCTTCCGCAAACTATCGGACAACAGCCAAGCGACGTTCAGGACCAGCTTATCGGAGTTCCCAACATTATTGAACACGCAGACAGAGCAATGATGACACTTGCGGATGCATCAAGAGTTTGCAACCGAGAAATTATTGATGAATGTAATCAATTAATTTGCTTCTTGTCTCATACAAGTAAAACTTTATATAATGCAGTAAGATATGCCGAAGAAGGCCATAAAGTTATCACTGTATTTTATTTAGACTAATTTTAAATTACAAGGTTTTTATGTCTGATAAATTAAAACAATTGACAGGTAAAAATCCAAAAGATTTTGAACCTGTGGCTTATAGTCTTATGAATACGCCTGATGTCGATTTATTTAAAGAATTAATTGACAAGGACGATTTTTTGTTTGATTTTGTCAAAAATAATGTTGCCAAACGGCTAGAAAAAGCTTGTAATAAAAATAATTATCCGAATCTTATTAAATTACTGAAGTTTTATTCTCCGTCATATGAAGATTTTATAGTTTCAAATCTTGTAAAATATGCTAATGAAGATCTTACGGATCAAATGCTAGAATTGTTAGAAAACGGGAACGACAGTGAAAAAACTTACTGCGCAAAATATTTTGAATATATAAATGATCCGCTGGCATTAGATTTATTAAAGAAGTATGCTTTTTGTGAAAATCCATCATTAAGCACAAATTGCATATATGCACTAAAAGCATTTGGGGATAAGGATTTGTATAATCAGGCATTGGTAAAATTGAATTCTGATGATGAATTTGAACAATTATCAGGGGTAAAATTCCTTGTTTCTTATGGGGACAGGACTTGCGTTTCAGATATAATAAAAGCCGTTGAAAACTCATCATTAGCAGAGCATATTGCATCAGAGTTGCCATATCTGGTTCCGCTAAATGAATTAAATCCAAAAGAAAAATTATACATATTAATCTTTTGATTTTGAGCTTTATAATATCTTCGAAGAAATATTAAACTCAGATTTAACACCTGAAACAGCAGTTGTTTTACTTAATGCCGCAGATAAATTTGATACCCTAACCGAAAATGACGAATACCTGTTTGATGAATCAAAGGAAACTAAACAGGAAATTTTCGACATTAAAAAATTATTATCGGTTTTAAACAGAGAAGAATTAAAAGAACTATCAGACAAAGAACTCAATCAAAATAGCCCTTATGTATTTACAGCACTAGAATATACCTCAAATTCGGATAAAGTTCGCAACCTGCTTACATCAAGTAATCAGACATTGGTATTAAAATCTGTTGAAATACTTAAAAAATTGGGGAAATTATCATCATCTGACAAAAACTTTGCCTTAGAGAATATTTCGGATGAAAATATTACAAATATAATTTTAGCCCTTTAATATTTCTTCTGCTTTTTTCTGATTTTCTTTTGTTATTTTATTACGAAGTTTTTCGTTTGATTTTGCAAGCTCTTTTGCCTCTTTTGCACTTCTTAGATATTCTTCTGCTCTTACTTTGTTTGTGCCTTCGATACCAATGCTTTGAGCAAACTTATCAAGGGCTTTTGCCCATTTTCTGACAATAAATTTTGAAATAAAACCGGTGGTTTTAAGTGCCACATCTTTTAATTTTAATTCTCCATCGGTATAAAATATCTTTTCAATTTTTTTAGCCGGAATTTTTACTAATTCGTCTGCAACAGAATTAAGTGTTTTTAAATCTTTTACGGATGAATTTGACAATTTATTAACATCTATAAGTATAGGCATACATATATCACCTTTATAAAAATATGTTTTATCGCGCAGCGAAAAGCTGTAAATGTTTATACTCTTACCGGGATCAATAATATTTTTAAAACCACATCTTATAAAAGAGGATTCCAAATCATCAGTCATATCAAATACAGTGTTTTTATGCATCGGAGAAACATACTCTGTAAATTTTCGCAAGACCTCATCGCCCAAAAGCTTAATTTTCTTGACTTCATCGACGTCTACTGATTTCATTCTATAATTTGCATGGCTTACTATTGAGCCGACTTCTTTTTCAACAGTATAATTAACATAAGTTTGTATATTTTTACCTAAGCGTCCATTAAATGACGGCTGATAATTATTTATAGAATTAACTTGCATAACATTACTCCTTGTATATCCTGAGGATATCTGAAAAGTAAAGTAAAGTCAATAAATACGGGAGCCCCTTTAATAAACTTTAGAATGACGTATTTTCTTATGTTTGGATTAAAGGGGCTCAAACTTGGGGTAAATATTTACATTATTTTTATGATTCTTGTTTTTGTCCAAAATCTGTTCCGCCGACAACTCTAAGACGTAAATGGCGATTTTCACCTTCACCTACTGAAGTTGAATCAAGATTATGTTGCTCAGCAAGTTCATGTTGAAGTTTCCTGATTTGCTGATTTTGCGGTTTCAATTCAATATCTTTCACAACCCCAGCCAAAATCTTTTCTATTGCTTCTTTTGCTTCATCAAGAGCGCTTTCGGTTACATCATAGAATGATTGTTTTTCATTCATTTCAGCAATATCAAGCGCCTGCTTAATAATTTTCTGAATTTGCGCCATTGAATTTGTTTTTACATAGAATATCTGCAATCTGTCTTTTTCTGCTGTCGAGAGAACTTTTGCACCGCCTTTTACAAAGTTTTTATGTGCAATAACTATATCTGCATCATCAATATTTCTTGTAATTTCGGCATTCAAATCAAGACGTTCTATTACCTTTTCAGCAATACTTCTTGAAACTGCATACAAATAAATCTTCTTATAATTTTTAACATCTTCAACATATTTTTGCCTTGAGAATGAGAATTTCAAACTTTCAGGATGCTCTATTGTTTTATCAAGTATATTGATTTTATCAAGTACATTTGGAGTTTTAGGAACAGAAACAGGTGCAGGAGCGGTAAATTCATAAGTTTTATCAACTTTTCTAATCTCCGGCTTGATAGGCCATCCTCTTAAAATATAATCTACCGCTTCTGCTGTATCTTTATACACGGCTAATGTATTTCTGTCCAATATTTCTATTACAATATCAAAAGTTGGTTGTTTTTCACGTTCTAAGACAGTTTTTTGAGAAGAACGACGTTTTGCCTCATCATCACCCAAAGTTACAGATTGAATTCCTCCGACCAAATCCGATAAAGTAGGGTTTTTAATCAGGTTTTCCAAAGTATTACCATGAGCAGTCGCAATAAGCATAACACCACGTTCTGCAATTGTTCTGGCGGCCTGCGCTTCTTCTTCTGTTCCTATTTCATCAACAATTATAACTTCAGGAGTATGATTTTCGACCGCCTCTATCATAATATCTTTTTGGTATTCCGGCTGACGTACCTGCATTCTTCTTGCATGTCCTACAGCAGGATGAGGCACATCACCATCACCCGCAATTTCATTTGATGTATCAACTATTACAACACGTTTTGCAAGCTCATCAGCTACAAGACGTGATATTTCTCTTAATTTTGTCGTTTTACCGACCCCCGGTCGGCCAAGAAACAAAATACTTTTATTTTGCAAACATATATCCTTTATGCAAGAAATAGTACCGGTTACAACACGACCTATACGGCAGGTTAAGCCAACAACCTTACCTTGTCTGTTTCTAATAGCACTGATTCGGTGCAATGTACCTGCAATACCTGAGCGATTATCTGTCGTAAATTCCTGTACACGCGAAGTAATGTATTCTATATCTTTATCTTCAACAATATCCGTTTGCAAATAAACAATAGACCCGTCAGAATTCCGAATCTCAGGGACTCTGCCTAAATCTAAAACTATTTCAATAGCATCATCCAACATTTGGGCAGAAACACACTTGTTAATTTTCTCCGGTAAAATTTCTAATAACTTCTCTATATCGTTTTGTAATTGCAGGTTGCTCATATATGCCACCTTTCTGATAAGATTATACCAATTTTTTTAAATGGGGCAGAAAATAAGTATATCTTATATATATATTATACATCATGAAACGACTTATTTTTATATTTTCTTTAGAAGTTGAATTTTAATTTTAACAAAACTTTACATTTAAAAATAAGTTATAAGCGTGTCATATCAACACTTTTCATTTTAAAAAATAAAAAAATTATCAAATACATACGGACAAATATTAATATATATATTGAACTATATTTCAGGTTTACAATCAGCAATAATAATAAGGAAATATTAAGCATTGTAAAGTTACAGGGTTTTAATCAAAATAGTTTTTTATTATTATTCAAAATGTTATGAAAAATAAAATTCTGACAATAATATTTTTAATTACTTTATTATTTATTTTTATTTTGTTTGTATCCTTATACAAAAATAAATACGAAGTTTTAGATGTATTGTCGGCCGATAAAATCACTGTCGATTTTAATCATAACGGCATAGCAGATCCTGAAGAAACAGTTTGTGTAAAAGGAATAGAAAGTTTTGAATACGAAACTGATGACAAATTTTTCAAAAAATATTCCGTCAAATACAAACTGAACAAATATGATTTTATAAGTCTTTGGTACTTGGGCAGAGAATATGGTGCCAAAACACTATTAAACAAAAAGATTACTCTGAAGCTAAAACATAACAATGAACAAACATACTGTAAAACCGCAGACATATTTATAGACGGAGTTAATTACAAAGATTTGGTATATTATGTCGGTTTTGGGTTTATAAATAACAAAACCGCAGATGAAAAGATCCTTAAACAAAATATCGAAAAATCACGAAAACTGAACCTTGTTGTATTAAACCATCATTCGAACAAATACCATACGCTTGATTGCGAATACGGAAATATGGCACACGATAAAATTATCATTCCGCTCAGTCAGTTACCAAAAGACATGACTCCCTGCCATTTTTGTCACAAAATTAATAACAAGAAATATTCAAAACATAAAACTAAAATTGTTCAAATCGGAACATCACCCGCATTAAAAGTTCTGGCAGGGGATATTTTATTTTACAGATTTGACTATACAAAACACTTAAAACCGGATTCGAATTGCGAAACAGAAGTTTGTAAAATGATTGTTGAAAAAATTAATAAGACAAAAAATAACATTGATATAGCAATATACGGATATGACAATATTCCATCAATTACCAACGCACTAAATAAAGCAAAAACAAGAGGAGTAAAAATTCGCTATGTTTATGATGAAGCTCCGGATAACAATACATTCTACAGGGATAACAGTTTGATTAAAAATATTTCAGAGAAGTATAAAAGTGACAAATCCACAAATGAAGCAGGCAAAATAATGCTTAATAAATTCATCATTTTTGATAATAACACTGTTTTAACCGGCTCTATGAATTATTCACCTACAGGATTGAGCGGATACGACATCAATGACGTAATAGTTATAAACTCTCCGGAAGTTTCAAAACTTTACAGTGCAGAATTTGAACAGATGCTTGATGGTAAATTCCATAACAAAAAATCAAAACATAATCTACCCAACAAATTTATTATCGGATCTACGCAGCTGGAAGTGTATTTTTCACCTCAGGATAAATCATCTGCAAGAATAATAGAATTGATAAACAACGCAAAAAGATATGTATATATTCCGACATTTTTAATAACTCACAAAGAAATAAGCGATGCAATAATAAGAGCAAAAAGGCGCGGAGCAGACGTAAAAATAATTATTGATACAAACAGCGTAAATACGAGAAATACGAAGCATTTGTTTCTAAAAGAAAATTCAATTCCCGTAAAAGCAGAAAATTATGCAGGCAAACTCCATTCCAAATCAATAGTAATTGATGATGAATACGTAATTACCGGCTCAATGAATCTTTCGAACAGCGGAGAAAATAAAAATGATGAAAATATACTTGTAATTAAAAACAATTTACTGGCAAAAAATTATAAAGAATTTTTCCTGTATTTGTGGAAAATTATACCTGACAAATACTTGAAATACGCACCACGCGCAGAAAGTTTTGAATCCATCGGGTCTTGCTCTGACGGAGTTGATAATAACTTTGACGGGAAAACAGATTCCTTAGATGCCGGTTGTCAAAAGAAATAAAACTTGCTCTTGTGTTTTAAAAAAATCTGTTATATGATAAATTTATATCAGATAAAAGTGAGGTTTACCAATGAATCAAATAATTAAAGTAGCATGGGAATTAAACGAAAATTCAGAAAACAGATATAAACTTGTATATGAAATTGCAGAACTTGCAAAGAAATTAGTTGATGAAAGCCAGGCAAGAAAAGCAAGAGAAAGCTTTGGTTATGAAGATACTCACGAAGGCGCATATACAAGAGAAAATCCTGTTGAACACGCATTGATGGTAAAAGCATCAGAAGCAGATGACAACAGATTGGTAGGTTAGTAAAAAAAATACACGGGATAAATATGCTTCCCGTGTATTTTTATGTATTTTGGGGAGTTTTATATGCGATATACATTAGACTATATCAAGACTTATACGGAAGATTTTGAGCCGGAAATCGGCATAATTTTGGGATCCGGCTTAGGAGAACTTGCGGACAAATATCAGGAATTTGCAATTCCGTACAAGCAGATACCGAAATTCCCGCACTTAGCAGGTGTAGAAGGTCACAAAGGTCAGTTAGTTTTTGGCAATGTTGCAGGGCGAAAAGTTGTTATGATGCAGGGGCGTATGCACTATTATGAAGGTTACTCGATGGAACAAGTTACCTATCCGATCAGAGTAATGAAAGAACTTGGAGTTAAAACTCTTATAATAACCAATGCATCAGGTATAGTAAATAAAAGCTTCCGTCCCGGAGATTTGATGGTTATAACGGATCATATTAATTTTATGGGCACGAACCCGCTCATAGGAAGAAATAATAGCAAATATGGAACAAGATTCCCTGATATGTCAGAAGTTTACGATAAAAGCTTAATTAAAATCGTTGACGCTGCGGGGAGATTATTAAATATAAATCTAAGACATGGTGTTTATATGGCTACAAGCGGGCCAAGTTACGAAACTCCTGCAGAGATTAAAATGGCTCGTACAATGGGAGCAGATGCCGTAGGAATGTCAACAGTACCGGAAGCAATTGTTGCAAATCACTGCGGAATCAAAATTATCGGACTTAGCTGCCTGACTAATTACGCAGCAGGAGTTTCAAGTAAAAAATTAAACCACGAAGAAGTACTAAGAACTGCAAATGAAGTAAAAGATAAATTTACCGCACTTATTATGATGATTTTGCAAAATATTAAATAAATTAATTCATTTGGTCATAGACTTTGCGGATTTCTTTCATATCCTGCCACATTAACCACTTTGGAGAGCCCTTTTCTCTTGAATCGTTCCTTAGCAGATATGACGGGTGAAAAATCGGCATCATCTTGGAAAAATTAGGTCCCTCAAACCATTTTCCCCTTAATTTTGTAATTCCCAATTTAGTATCAATAAATGAATACGCAGCGACCTTTCCGCACAACAAAATTATTCGGGGCTTTAATATTTCTATTTGTGCATCCAAATATTCACGACAAGCGGCTTTTTCTTCGGGTAAAGGATCTCTGTTATCCGGAGGCCTGCATTTTAGAGTATTACAAATATAAATATTTTCTTTTCTTGAGAAACCGACACAGCCCAAAATCTTATCAAGCAACTGACCTGCTTTACCAACAAACGGCTCGCCCTGCATATCTTCATAATATCCGGGAGCTTCGCCAATTAACATTATTCTCGAATTAGCAACTCCCGCACTAAAAACAGTATTCGTTTTTGTTTTACACAAAGAGCACTTATCACATGTAAGACATTTTTGACGAACTTGCTCCAGCTTTTGATTTAACTCAGTACTCATAAAATCATACTAACACAAATTAAATGATAAAATTATATTTATTATTTTTGCGAAATATGCTATAATTTTACTATGGAATGTCCAAAATGCGGAGCAGAGATAGATAAAAGCGCAATGGTGTGCCCTAATTGTAAAAAGGTACTCAAAATTGTTTGCCCTGTTTGTCGTACTGTTAACGAAAAAAATATATGCAAAAAATGCGGAGAAATCCTTGTTGTAAAATGCTCAAATTGCGGCAAAATCAACATGATGAAGAACCAAAAATGTATCAAATGCGGTCATTCGACAGAAATTAGCGCAGTACAGTCTGAATCAAATGCCGAAACATTTGCCGTAGTAAAAATTGAATTCCCTAATTATGATGTTATTAAAACGGCATTGGGCTCAAATCAACTATTTACCAAATTCAAAGCTAATATTGATAAAATAATTAATGGCTACGCAGTAACTCACAGTGTAAGACGACAAATAATCAAAAATGATATTTATCTGCTGCGTTTTAATAAAGCTTATACTTTGTCTTCATCAGCAAATTCTGCTATGGAAGGAGTTATCGCTCTGGCAAATTCCATTACAAAATTGAATGTAAAGTTGATAAACAAAAAAAATATATTTCTGAAAGCTAATTTTACTATAATGAAGCGTGACGCCGATAAAGACCCTTATGACATTGAAACCGGTTTTCAGGCAAACATGCTGAATCAAAGTAACGATAAAGCTGAGAAAGCTCTTGACGCTTGTCAGGTAACGACAGATGATGATTTTGAAGAATTTTATTCAAAAACATACAAAATGGAATCCCTTGATTCCGCACTTGTAAACGGGAAAATGAAAAGGTTTTTCGAAATTAACATTAAAGAATTTATTAATATTGATGAATTTATTAAAGAGTTAATGGCCGAGGAAGAAGAAGCAAATCCCGAAGTACCGAATTTCATAAACGAAGGCATGCTTGCTCAGGACAAAATTGCCGAAAGAACAATCGAAGAAATTAATGAAATCGCAGGTGAAGATTTGTACGCTGTTGAACTTATCAATTTTGATGAAATAAACTGCGCATTTTATACAACAGAAAACGTAAATGTACTTGATAATATAACTGATGTTCTTCATGATGTTCCGAACGGAATTATCGGAATTAAGGGCTCTAATATGTATCAACCGTACACAATAAGTGTTCTTTCTGCTGTTAATCAATTAGGGATTTATCAGAATATTATACCGATAACATGCCATGATAATATGAAATATTCCCCTTATTCATTTTTCCGAGAACTTGTTTCATCTGTTTTTAATTTTACAGTATCTCAAAAATTGTTTGATACAAATGATTTTTCTTCATTTTCTGCTTTTGATACGGATAATCTTATAAAAGACCTGATAAATCTTAAACAAAGAGAAATGGAAAATCTCGAAGATACAAGACAAAAATATTTTGAAGTATTTTTATCTTTATTACAATCCATACCGGAAACACTAATTTATGTCGAGGATTTTGAGAAAATTGATTCCAGCTCCATGTACGTACTGGGACTACTTTTTGAACATTTTGAAGAAATGAAAATTAGCTGCATATTATCTTACGATAAAGATTTTTCTCTTCATAAATACAATCACTTTTTGCTATCAAGGCCGTACTATACTGAAATAACACTCATTCCGACGACTTTTGCGCATATAGTTGAGGCAGCGGGAGATTACTATACAAACATTAAAAACGATTTCTTCTTTAAGCGTATATCAAAATACGCTGCAGGCAGCACTCTGTTTATTGATTATGCAATTCAGTATCTTATTGAATCTGAGATATATGCATTTGAAAATAACAAAATTGAGCTTATAAACCCTAAAACGACAATGATACCTTCAAATTTGAAACTTATGATGCAAAGAAGATTAAATCTGATGAAGGACGATGAAAACACCCTTAAATTACTGACAATGTGCACATTAATCGGGCCGAGGGTCGATTCAAAAACGGTTGCTTCTCTTGAGATCGACGAGTGGGAAACACTATCAGAAAATCTTTCTAAAAGAGGATTTTTATACTTCTTTAACGGCAACATATATTTCCCGAATTACAATATTCTTAAAGAAAATGTTACTGAAATATATGATAATGAAAAGAAAAATGAGATTGCAACAGAGTTATTAGAAAAAATATATACAGACAAAATGCCGTCACCTGAAAAAGCAACAATCTACAAAATATTAGGGGAACCGCAGAAAGTTATATCCGAATGGGAAAACCTTGCTAATTTAGATTTGTCGATGGGAGATTTTTCTTCATATCTAAATTGTTCCGGACAACTGATTAAGGCATTAGATAAATATCAGGATGAATGGCAGAAAGAAGAACTTGAAACCTACAAATCAACAATTTATGAAAATATTTCAAACAATATGTTTGAGTATGATCCTGAACAAACCAGAGAAATAGCGGATAAAACGCTCGAAGATTTGCAAAATTCTCAGGACAGCAAAAACTTTACGGATCTGTGTACAAAAATGATCCAGGGAGCTTTAAATCACGGAGAATACCTGTACGCTTTAAGTTTGACACATAAAATTCTCACGGCAATGAATGATGCATCTATTGATCCCGCTGCAAAAAATTTCGATTTAAAATTTCTTCTTATGTCTATAATCCATATTAAAATATTATTCGGCATAGGGGCATATAATGATTGTATTGACATTGGCTACAACGTATTTAATGCATTAGAGTCCTCTAAACTTGAGAATATTGAATATACAATCGTTTCAAAAGAAGATTTAAAATATTTGATAACAGAAAGCGTTGCTTATGTCGCGATTTCAGATATCCTTACAATGCGTGAAGATGTAAATGAATTTTTGGGAATTATCAATAAACTGTATGACTTTATTCCGCAAGAATATTCTATATTCTATAAATTACAGGGTTTAATTAAAGGCAAAGAAGTTTCAGCTGTAGAAAAAGACAAAGGACACAACCCGTTTAGTGAAATCGTTTACCACATAATAAAAGCATTCACAGAACACAGGGATAATCCTAAAGAAATGGCAAAGGAAATATATAAATCAAAACTTGTTGCCAAAGAAGCACTTGCTTATCCTTTTGAACTTTTTGGAGATTTAGTTATCGGTTATTCATACGCAGAGCTTAAATCATATTACAAAGCGTCTAATATATTGTATGAAGTTGTTAAAACATCAAAAGATAAGGGCTTAAATTCAATTACATTTATGGCATTGTATGTATTAAGCATAATGAATATGAAACAGGGCAGATTTGATATTGCATATGGTATGATTAATAATTGCTCGATACAAATGGAAAAACTTGGCGGAATAAGTGACTTCCTGACGCTATTGATCAAATTCAACATGTATAAATTAATGAAATGTTTAAAAATTGAAGATAAAGCTGACATTTGCCTTGCTCAGGCGAAATATATCGTAAAAAAATATAACTTAAATTTCAATACAGATATTGATATAGAAAAATTTCTCGCAGATAATAACATTGATTTGACAGGGTTACCTGAACAGGAAAAACAAGAAGATTCCACATCAAATCAAGAGGATGAAGCGTAGAATTACATAATCCGTTGATATAAGTGTTACAGAAAGAGAGGGAAAATGAAAATATTATTTGCAGCAGCTGAAGTTGCTCCGTTTTCAAAAGCGGGAGGTCTTGCAGATGTAGTCGGCAGTTTGCCAAAAGAGCTTGAAAATGAAGCTGAAATTGCAATATTTACACCTCTGCACGGTCTTATTGATAAAGAAAAATGGAATATTAAGGAGCTTGAAAATTCTGAAATGTGGCTTACAATGGGTTCACAGCCGCAAAAATTCAATCTCTTTATAACAAAGCTGCCCGGTACAAATATCAATGTATTTTTTGTAAAAAATGACTGGTACTTTACACCTTTTAAGGAAGTTTACCCAAAATATCTTGATCCCCGCTATGAACACGAAAGATATATTTCTTTTTGTTTAGCGGTTATGGAATACGCAAAACAGCTAAACTTCAGAGCTGACGTCATTCACGCAAATGACTGGCACACTGCAATGCTGCCAATGTATTTACATTCGAATTATAAATTCGACCCGTTTTGGGCAAATACAAAATGTGTGTTTGAAATTCACAACCTTGCATATCAGGGAGTTTGGTTTGAAAATGTAATTGATTATGCAAATATGCGCAAAGACATTGTATACAACCAATGGGGCTGTGAACACTATGGTATGGTGAATTGGATGAAAGGGGCCATAAATTACTCAGAAAGGGTTGTTGCGGTTTCCCCGACTTATTCAAGAGAAATTTTGGGCGGAGAATACGGAGAAGGACTTGATTACACATTGAGAATGTCACAGGGGAAACTCAGAGGAATCCTCAACGGAATTGACTATACAGTATTTGACCCTTCAAAAGATAAAGCACTTGTAAAAAATTATGATGCAAAATCAATAGAACTAAAAGAAGAAAATAAAAAAGCAGTATGCGAATATTTCGGGCTGAAATATAACCCTAATCGTCCGTTGATTGCTTTAATATCACGTCTTGTAGGGCAAAAAGGGATTGATCTTATAAGAGATATGCAATATGAATTACAAAATCTTGAGGCGGACTTTGTATTCTTAGGCAGTGGGGATAACTCTTATGAAAATCTTTTTATCTGGCTTTCAAACAATACCGCAAATATTCGCACTTACGTTGGGTATGATGGAAAACTTGCAAATTTAATTTATGCCGGCAGCGACTTTTTCCTTATGCCATCAAAATTTGAGCCATGCGGATTAAGTCAATTAATTGCAATGAGATACGGTTCATTACCGATAGTAAGAGCAACAGGCGGGCTGGAAGATACAATTACAGGTTATCCGCTTGATAATTCTAACGGTTTTAAATTCTGGAATTATAACGGCTGGGATATGCTAAATGCCATAAAATGTGCCCTGTGGGTATATCAGGATAAATACGTATTCAATGCGATGCGCAAATCCGCAATGGAAGCAGATTTCTCCTGGAAACGCAGTGCTGCTCAATATATGAATATGTATCGCGAAATTACAGGACTTAAATAAACTAAATATAACGAGGTGCACTGAATGGCACCTCGTTTTTATTTATCCAAATCTATACGCAGAACCTCATAAATATCCATTTTTTTTGATTTACCACGAATCTGAACTTCTTTAATCTTTATAACATCCGCACAATCAGAAACAGAGTTATATGTTGAACTACTTATAAGTAAATTTGTTTTATAAACCTTGTTATAACCTTCAATACGACTCGCCAGGTTTACACTGTCACCAATGACTGTATATTCCATGCGGTTTTCTGTCCCAATATTTCCGATAAACACTTCACCTGTATTTATTCCAACCCCAATTTCAAATTTCGGTCGTCCTTCTTCAAGCCACTTCTCTCTTAAATAGCTTACTTTCTTAAGCATTTCATAAGCACATTTTACAGCATTTCTCGGATGATTAATATCCTGAATCGGCTCGCCAAAAATTACCATTATAGCGTCACCGATAAATTTATTAATTACACCATTATATTTATTGATAATCGGCTCCATTTGCGCAAAATATTCATTCAAAATCATAGATACATCTTCTGCGCTCATTTTTTCACTCATGCTGGTAAACCCTCTAATATCAGAAAACAGAACTGTAACAATCGCTCTTTTCCCGCCTAATCCGAGATTATCAATATTTTTTACTACATTATTCATGACATCTTTTGATATGTATTTACCCATTGCGCTTTTTATCTGTTCTTTATTTCTGTTTTCGCTGAGAAATTTAAAACTATATGCAAATACAATAGTTACAAACTGACATACTAAAGGGGAAGAATAATTTGTCAAATACCCAAACAAAGCAAATAACATAACAGCAGACAAATAAATGAAATCAAGGCCGATAAGAGCCAAAATTCCGCGTATAAATTTAGCCCTTAATATTATCAAAAATGCAGGAACACACAGCAGTAAATATAATAAAAAGTTTACCTGAAAACCGGCGTTTTGCACAGACATACGAGAATCTAAATTATCATATACGGTTGCAACAATATCAGTTCCCGGATGTCTGTGATCAATCGGAGTATGCAAAACATCGGCACTCGGTCCTGAAATATTTGCACCGATAAAAATTACTTTATCTCTAAATAACTCAGGGTCAATAAGCCCATCCACACTCTGCGCATTATATAATTCCGGATTTGATTTAGGAGTAATTCCTTTCTTTAAAGCTTTATATGTATCCAAAATTCTAAAAGCAGAAACACTATTATGCGAATATGATAAATTTACATCTCCATATTTTATTTGCTTATAAAATCTTACAGGAGTTTCAAAAAGCCCGTCAGAGTATTTATATTGAATTTTCAAACCGGTTGCGGGGACTAAAATATAATCATCAAAAATTTCAATTGTATTAGTGTTATTCTTCATAAGATACATTTTTAAGGATAAAGAAGGATAAAATTTATCATTTATCTTAACGACATTAACCCAATTGAAAACATAATCAGAATTTTTATCTTTTTTAACAAGCACTGATCCGTAATTTTTAGTCGCTTTTAACAAAATATCAGAATAATCAATAATTCCTGCAAACTTAGATTTTAACGGCGCTGAAGTTGATAATTTTACATCCAGCGAATGGACTTTTGCGAAATCATCCATAAACCTCTTATCTTCGCCTCCAATGTTATACTCAGGAATAAAAGCGCAGACAAGATTATTCATTTTTTTTATCTGCTCTATAAAACGCTTAACTTTCGGATACATATCATCTCTTAATGAAGAATAAGATACATCAAGCCCGACAAGCTTTGGTTTAGCATAAGAATAGAAATAATCCAAAATATCTGCAGAAATATCCTTTGTCGAGTCATTTCTCCAATTATATCTCTGAACCGTTTCGTCATCCACCACAACTTCTATAATTTCATCAGACGGACGTGCATGAGATGTAATTTTTGAAAGAACAAAACCGTCAGCTGCCGGTTTAATAAATTTATTTGCCAACAATAAAAAAACAAAAACTAAAACAACATATAATAAAAAAGAATATAAGTAGAAATAATTATTTTTTAATCTTTTCATATATTAAAGCCCCTTAATATATTTTATGATATAATAAATTCCGAAAAAAGGATAGATTATGAACATAAATTTAATTGAAAAACTAAAAAAGAATAAAGTATATCCTATTATTAGGAGCACCGATCCCGAAGAAATTAAAAGAACCGCACAGGCAATAATTAAAGGCGGACTGGATGTTATAGAGATTACCGTTGGTAATTCAAAAATTTATAATGCAATAGAAGAATTATCATCAAAAGCAATTATATGTGCAGGAGGAGTAATAACAACCGTACAAGCCCAAGTCGCAATTGATTGCGGAGTAAAAATGATTTCATCTCCGGTATTTTCAACAAGCTTAGTAAAAATTTCAAAAGACAGACATATACCTTTTATCGCCGGGACTTCAACTGCAAATGAAGCATACAGAGCATGGCAAGCAAGAATACCTATTGTAAAAATATTTCCGGTAACCGCAATGGGCGGAGTTGAATATATTGAAAATATGTTACGTCCTATGAAGTTTTTAAACGTTATTCCTCAGGGCGATGTAAAATTAAACGAAGTAAAAGCATATATTAACGCAGGCGCAACTGCGGTTGGAATCGGGCGAAACCTTACAGCCGGTTTTAGCTGTGAAGAAATTACTCAAAGAACCAGACAACTTTTGGACAGTTTAAAATAATATGAAAAAAAGAATTGTACTATCGGGATATTATGGTTTTAAAAACTTCGGAGATGAAGCAATTTTGTCAGTGTTGATAAAAAAATTACAACAAGACAAGAATATAATCACAGTAATCTCATCAGACCCGGAATATACAAGATCTCTACACTCTAATATCAGATCAATAAAAACATTTGACTTCCGTAAGATAATCGGATCTATATACAAATCTGACATTTTGATTTCCGGAGGGGGAAGTCTTTTACAGGACGTAACAAGCATAAAAAGCATCATTTATTACCTGCTTATCATATTTATAGGATTAATTTTAAGAAAAAAAGTAATAATTTTCGCGCAGGGAATCGGGCCAATAAATTCCACAATAGGACAATTCCTTACAAAATTACTGCTGAGAAACTGTTCTTATGTAAGCGTAAGAGATTCAAAAAGCCAAGAGTTAATGAATAAATGGGGAATAAAATCCGACCTTGTATGCGACCCTATTTTTTCTGTTGAAGTCCCACAAAATAGAAAAACTAAAACTCTTGCGATTCAATTAAGAAACTGTAAAGGGTTAAATATGGACTTTTTAGACAGATTAGCAGATGAAGTATGCAGAAATTTTAATGATTATAAAATCGAAATATATTCATTTCAGGACTCGATAGATTTAGAAATTTGCCAAACCTTTGAACAGAAACTGAAAATACTTGCCCCCGAAATTAATACAACATTATACTCCGGTCTGACCAATACCCAAATTATAGAAAATATTTCTTTGGCTCAATACCTAATTTCAATGCGTTTTCATGCAATCATAATAGGGCTTTTGGCAAAAACAAAAACATTGGCAATAAATTACGACATAAAAGTAGAAAAGCTTGCTAAAGAATTTGGACTCCCGACTGTTGATTTAAAGAAAGAATTTAATAATCAATTTGAATTACTTAAAAATCAAAATTTGTCAGAAGCAGAGAATAAAATTTCGACATTAAATTTTAAATGGGATAATTTTGAAAACGCAATTAACTAAATTGCTACCTACCCACACGTATAATAGCAAAAAAAATTTTCTATGTTTTTAAAACAATATGATTTATTCAATATCACAGCACAAAGAAATTCCGGTAACGATAGCCAAACAAATAATACCAATCAATGACGGGTTCCCGGACATTACAAGGTACAATGTTTTTGATGATAAACAAAAAATGTTTGTCGGATACGTAGATTTAATCGATACTAAAAACGGTGCAAAGGTGCATTATATAAAAAACGAAGAACCAAAATTATATAAACACTTTGGCTATTTAGCCGATCAAATTGAAGTCGAGCATTGCTTAAAAAGAGGGATTGATAAGCCCTACATCCACTCTGTTGCAGCAAGAGATACCTACATTCAGCACTTCTTGCGAGGAAAACGTTTTATAAATGAAGGTATCAACATTTACCTTGAATATCTTACAAAAAATCTTGCAAAAGGCGAAAAAGTCATGGCAGATTTTTGGGGGTGGCAAAGAATGTATATGCCCATAAATATGATAAATAGCATAAAAGAGAATATCAAGAAAAATCCGGTGTTAAAAATATAACAACTCCTTAATTTTGTAAACTTATGTAACAATATATATTATATATATCAAAAATATATATAAAATTGTTTTTTATTTAATATATAGTGCTTAAAGCAAAAAGGAGACAAAGCAATGGTTGATTCAAAAAACATTACGATTTCACCCATAGTAAACTCTGCTTTGAGCAACTTTAAATTAGCTGTAAAGAGATTGCCAAATAATTTAAGCAATAAGCACAAAGGGAAAGAAGAAAATGATGAATTTACGTCATCAGGTTCTGAACCACGTCCGACAAGTGAGCGTTTAAAAGCTGCCGTCACGAAATTTAACGGCGGGAATGAGTTAAGAATAGTGGCAGTTACAAATTATTGTGCAGAACCGGATAATGATTGCAATCTTTTACAATTGTATACGGCATATAAGAATCCGGAATTAAAAGATTCTGAATTAACTCTACTTTCAGATGATACTGTTACGGCAACTTACAAAAGAGAGCAGGTAACAATTCAGCGCAACGTAACTGATAATGGAAGTAAAAAATATGAAATAAATTTTGAAGATGGTTCAAAAATAAAATATGTTTCTTTCACTGATGGTGGGAGTATGGAAATTAACGGCGAAGAATTTGAAATGCCTGCAGGAACGATATATGAAGAAAAATCTGTTCACGGCAAAGTATTCAGCCAGCTAATCCGGACTCCTGATATGAGAAGAAATGTTATAAATATGCCTGAAATATTGGATAAAGCAGAGCAAATATTTGAATCACGCAATCCGTCTGAACAAGTTTAGCATTAAAAAAACCTTTTTGCGGTACTTTTTTAAGTCTGTAGTCTGTAGTCTGTAGGTTGGATGCAACCCAACAGTTAGCAACCCGACATAAATATATTGTTGGGTTTCGCATGTATCAAAAAACATTTTATTCATAGGTTACTTTTGCTCCACCCAACCTACATAACTGTTATATAAGGACAAAAAAATATGCCGCAACTCACTCTGCCGCAGGAAAAGCTGACTAAATGTCAGGTTTTCCGAGAGGGTTGTGCTTGACACAACATCCGAGTGAAGGCATATACAAGGTTTGAAGTCTTGTCTATATTCGACAAAAAAATATGCCGCAACTCGGAATTGAACCAAGGACACAGGGATTTTCAGTCCCTTGCTCTACCAACTGAGCTATTGCGGCATA